>CAMZDX010000001.1 GCA_947305505.1 uncultured bacterium
GAGTCAAATTCGATTCCAAATTCAGCGGCGGCAGACGCAAAAACAGAGACGATTCCTGGGATTCAGGCATAGTTTACGGCGTATCGCTCAACGGCACTCTCAACGAACCGGCAGACAAAGACCACAACTGGACTGCAGAAATCGCGATACCGTGGAAATCGATCGTTAAAGAGCCGCCGAAAGACGGTGACAAATGGAAAGTTTTCTTCCACAGAATCAACCGCCACACCAACAGCAAAAAGGCTCAGAAAGGCGATTTTTCATCGTGGACGCCACCCTACTCAGGCGATTTTCACAACATAAAATACATGGGTGAACTCGTTTTTGTCTATGAAGAAATTCTTTAGTATTTTCCTAATATTATTTATTTTTCCGCAAGCTTTTGTCTTCGGGAACACTCTGAAAAACAAGATAATCCGCGAACGCATGGAAAAAGAGAAGGCTGAAGTCGTTTTCGCCATGAAAGTAAACGCTCAGGAGCTTGAAGTCGCACAGAAACTGGCATCCGATTCGCTCCTTAAATACAAAAAACTCTTATTCCTCGAAAAATCGTCGCGGATAATGAAGGAAAACTGTCTGAGCTTCGATCACGAATGCATAAAATTCTATGACATTTCAATAGCTTACCTTGATGACGAACTTAAAAAGACAAAAAAAGAACTCGACGGATACGAAAAAATCTTAAGCGAAAGTATAGAAAGAAAAAAAATCCTGGATGAAAAAATGGCGATGCTCGAAAAAGGAGTAGAGACCGAAATCGCTTCAATAAAAGTGAAAACCGTAATCCCAGAGCTTAAAAAGTTCTACAAATGCGCGAAAAAAAGCGGATGGAACAACTCCCGCGGCGTTTTCATCACGCCCGAACAGGCTTCAACTCTACCTTTCCCGACAATCGTAAAAGGGATCGATCCGATGCAGAAAGAGGGATATATGCTCACAGCTGAACACAACGGCTATCTCCTTAATTTCGCATACGTCAAATCGCTGAACGTGAAAAAAGATGAGAGCATTGAAGCCAATAAAAAACTTTTTTCGGCTGCAGCAGGAAATCCTGTTATTCCCGGTGAAGTCCTTCTTTTCATTACAAAAAACAATCAATTTATAAACCCGGCTTTTGTCTGTGAATAGGAGCATTGCGTGGAAGAATTTAAGACCGATCTCGTTAAATGGGGCTTTGACAGCCACTTCAGAGAGCTGGCACTCAAAGAATCAGACAGCGGTCTGATTCCTGCAAGGGTTATCGGGCACAACCGCCATTTTTACGATGTCGTCTGCGAAAAAGGGTTCTTTTCGGCAAAAACGAGCGGCTCTATCAGGTACAATTCAGTTTTGAAGTCAGACCTTCCCGCTGTCGGCGACTGGGTCATGATCTCGCTGCGGCGCGACAAATCCTACATCTGCTCGATCCTTCCGCGAAAAAACTGCATTTCGAGAAGGTGCAGCGGAAACGTCATCGACGAGCAGGTTTTAAGTTCGAATATCGATATCGTCTTCATCGTCATGTCGATGGACGAAAATTTCAACCTGAAACGCCTTCAGAGATACATTTCAGTTGCAGCATCATCAAAAATCAAATCTGTGATTTTACTTACAAAATCAGACTTGTGCGACAAAAGTTCAGAACTTCTTGAAGAAGTAAAAAAAGCCGCTCCCGATAAAGATGTCTTTGCAATTTCTTCATTTGACGAATCAACTGAAGAACTCTTGAAATCCTTTGTAAAACCCGGCACTTCGGCAGTTTTTATCGGCTCATCAGGAGTCGGCAAATCGACTCTGATAAACACTCTTTCAGGTTCTGCTATCCGCGTCACAGGCGAAATAAGCAGTGCCGTCCGCAAAGGCAGACACACGACTTCAGCAAGAGAACTCATCCTTCTCGCTTCAGGCGGCATGGTTATCGACACTCCGGGAATGAGAGAAATACAAAACTGGCAGGAAGAAGACGCTTCAGGCTTTGAAATAATCCGCGAACTTTCCCAACAGTGCCGCTTTGCAGACTGCCGCCACAAAACAGAGCCGGGATGCGCAGTGAAAGAAGCTGTTGAAAACGGAACACTACCCGCCGAAACGCTTGAAATGTGGCAAAAACAGCTTGAAGAATCGGAAGAGCTCAAGCAGAAAAAGGCTGCATCTCTCAAAATCCTCGAAACAAGAAGATCCAAAAGAAAGAAAAACAAAGATCAAAATATTGACTAAAGAGCCTTTTTTCCCTAAATTCCAAAGGTTTTTTTAATTTTGGAGGAATAAATGTCAGAAAATCAGGAACAGATCAAAGGAATTCCGGAGAATGCGTTCAGAGAACTCAAGGAAGGCGAAGTTTTCGAGCCGCTGATGTCTCCGCAGAAAGTCTACCCGGAAATCACTCCGTGGTCAGTAACTTGGGGACTTATCATGGCTGTCGTTTTTTCGGCTGCAGCGGCTTACCTCGGCCTTAAAATCGGTCAGGTTTTCGAAGCTGCCATCCCGATCGCAATCATTGCAGTCGGTGCATCGACACTTTTCAAAAGGAAAAACGCTCTCGGTGAAAACGTCATTATCCAGTCGATCGGCGCATGTTCCGGCGTTATCGTCGCAGGTGCGATTTTCACCCTTCCGGCGCTTTACATCCTTCAGGCGAAATATCCCGATATCGAAGTCGATTTCATGCAGATTTTCCTTTCATCGCTCCTCGGCGGCTTCCTCGGAATACTTTTCCTCATTCCGTTCCGCAAATACTTCGTTGCAGAAATGCACGGAAAATACCCGTTCCCTGAAGCTACCGCGACAACTCAGGTCCTTGTAAGCGGCGCAAAAGGCGGCAATCAGGCGAAAGTCCTTCTTATCGCAGGTCTTGTCGGCGGTATATACGATTTCATAATCGCTACTTTCGGCGCGTGGGCTGAAACCGTTTCCACCAGAATTTTCGGTTTCGGAGAAACTCTGGCTGACAAATACAAACTCATCTTCAAATTCAATACCGGCGCGGCTGTCATGGGCTTGGGTTACATCGTCGGACTCAAATACGCGGCAATAATCTGCGCAGGCTCGTTCGTAGGCTGGTTTTTCATCATTCCGATAATCGCCTACTTTGCTCCCGGCATGACTCAGCCAGTAGGTGCAAACATCACGGCACTTATCGGCAACATGTCGCCCGAGCAGATTTTTGCGAACTATGTCCGTCCGGTCGGTATCGGTGGCATCGCAATGGCCGGCATGATCGGAATCTGGCGCTCGAAAGGAATAATCCTTCAGGCTTTCGGCCTTGCAGTTAAAGAATTGGGCGGCAAAGGCGGTGACAAAAAAGCTGAAGTTTTGAGAACTCAGAAAGATATTTCGATGAAAATCATCGCTTTCGGCGTTCTGGCTCTCACGATACTCGTTTTCGTATTCTTCCAGTTCGGAGTCGTTCACAACCTCGTTCATGCAATTGTCGGCCTTGCGATCGTTATGATAATCGCATTCCTTTTCACGACAGTTGCTGCAAATGCAATCGCGATAGTCGGTTCAAACCCCGTTTCCGGCATGACGCTGATGACGCTTATCATTGCTTCGCTCATCATGGTTTCTGTCGGCCTTAAAGGAACGGCGGGAATGGTTGCTGCACTTGTAATCGGCGGCGTTGTCTGCACCGCTCTTTCGACTGCCGGCGGCTTCATTACCGACCTTAAGATCGGTTACTGGCTCGGAAACTCGCCTTACAAACAGGAAACATGGAAGTTCCTCGGCGTTCTCGTTTCTGCTGCGACTGTAGGCGGAGTAATCATGGTCCTCAACAAAACTTACGGTTTCACCGGAGATAACGCTCTCGTCGCTCCGCAGGCAAACGCTATGGCTGCCGTAATCGAACCGATGATGTCGGGTCAGGCTGCTCCGTGGATGCTTTACGGCGCAGGAGCCGCTTTAGCACTCATTCTCACGATGATAGGCGTTCCGGCACTCGCATTCGCACTCGGCATGTTCATTCCGCTCGACCTCAACGTTCCGATACTTTTCGGCGGTCTTATCGCGCACTTCGTAACGACCCGCTCGAAAGACGAAAAACTCAATAACGCTCGTCAGGAACAGGGCACACTCATCGCTTCCGGTTTCATCGCAGGCGGTGCTTTGATGGGCGTTGCAGCTGCGATACTCAAATTCGTCGGAATCGACCTTTTCATGGGCAACTGGGCTGAATCAAACGGCGCACAGTGGCTCGCTATCGTAATGTTCCTCGTTCTCTGCGCTTACATGATCTGGCACACTCTCAAAGCTAAAGTTGAAGAATAACACTCTGACGGAGTAGGTTCGATGTTCCTCAAACAGAAAAAATTTCTCGTTCTCTTTTTTGTTATTGTCGCTGTAACGGTCGCGGCATGGTTTCTGAATCAGGAAAATAAAACCAAAAAGGCACCTTTAAACGATGTTGTGATTATTTACACCAACGACATCCACACCTACATCAAAAACCGTAATCCTGAAGACGCGAAAAAGGCTCTGAATCTTTCATATTCGGCAGTTTCGGCCTTGAAGGAAGACATCGAAGCTCAGGGAAAGGAAGTCATTGTTGCGGATGCGGGAGACCACATTCAGGGCACGGCTTACGGCGACATGGACAAAGGGGCGACAATAATCCAGATAATGAACGAAACAGGATACGACATTGCAACTATCGGCAACCACGAGTTCGATTACGGCATAGCAAGAATCCTAGAGCTGATAAACAAGGCGGAGTTTTCCTACATTTCGTGCAACTTTTACAAAACCGATGACGGAGAACTTGTTCTTCCGGCTTACAAAATCATAGAAAAAGGGGGCGTCAGAATCGCTTTTATCGGCATCAGCACACCTGAAAGCATCACGAAATCGACTCCCACCTTCTTCATGGATAAGAACGGAAATCTGCTCTACAACTTCTATTCCGGCGAAGACGGAAGCGAACTTTACGCTTCGGTTCAGAAAACCATTGACGAAGTTAAACCGCAGGCTGATTACGTCATCGCGCTCGGTCATCTGGGAGTAGATCTTTCGTCGGTTCCCTACACGAGCCGGGAACTCATTCAGCATACCCACGGACTTGACGCCTTCATCGACGGCCATTCCCACACCCTCATCGAACACGAGTATGTTCAGGATTCAAAAGGAAAAGAAGTGCTTCTCTCGCAGACCGGCGCATACTTCAAAGGCGTAGGAGCAATGACTATCGCCAAAGACGGAACGATATCGACCGAAGTGCTGCATGAATACGGCAGACAGAACGAGTTCGTCACTGAAACCGAACAGGGTTGGATAAAGACAATCGACGAAAAATTAGGCGAGAAAATCGCTGTTCTCGACTCAAAAATGTTCGTAATGGACCCGAAAAATCCGGCTCAACGCATAGTTCGCTGTCATGAAACCAATCTGGGAGACCTCACGGCTGATTCATACTACTATTACTTCAACGAAAAGCTGAAAATGGACTGTGATATAGCATTTTCAAACGGCGGAGGCATCAGAAACGGAATAAATGCGGGAGACATTTCATATTTTTCGGCAAAAACCGTATTTCCGTTCGGCAACCAGATCTGCATTGTCGAAGCGACCGGTCAGCAGATACTTGACGCTCTCGAAAAAGGAGCGATGTTTGCCGGAATCTACGATGAATCCAAGCATGTTCCGGCTGAATCGGGCGGTTTTCTCCACGTTGCCGGCATAAAATACGAAATCGATTCCACCATTGATTCAACAGTACAGACTGATGAAAGCGGAATCTGGCTCGGTGCTCCGACGGGAAAATACAAAGTCGTAAACGTCATGGTCTACAACCGCCAAACACACGAATACGAACCTATCGACCTCGAAAAAACATACCGTACCGCAAGCACGAACTACACTCTGAAAAACCTTGGCGACGGAATGGCGATGTTCAAAGGGATAGTTCCGATTCTGGACTTTGTAGGCGAAGACTACATCATTCTGGCCGAATACTTCAAAGCATTCAAAAAGGGCAAAGACAAATATCCTCACATTTCGACTGAAAACAGCCCGCTCAAATCTTACAAAAACTACCTTATCGACTACGAAAATCCGTTCGGTTCGGGAAGAATAGAAATCAACAAATAGTTATTTCGATTTTATCAGAATAAACAGGAAAAACGGTCCTCCCACAAGCGACGTAACGACTCCGACAGGAATTTCGGAAGGCGCGATAACCGTTCTCGAAACGGCGTCAGAAAGCATCAGTATCGATCCGCCGATAAAAAGAGAGGCAAATGCAAGCGGAATGTGTTTTCTGCCGATGATTCTTCCTGCAATGTGAGGCGCCATCATGCCGATAAAACCTACAGGTCCGACCTGTGAAACCACGACTGCGACAGCGAGCGAGACTGTGAAAAGAAGGATGTTTCCTATAACATTCATGTTGACGCCGCGTGTCGTCGCGATATCGGAATCTATCCGCATGAGGTCAAGTTCTCTGTGGAAAAAAAGCGAAACAAATATCATTACGACAAATGCCGGAACGACTTTCAAAACCGTAGAGAAGCCCGTAAAATCAAGGCTTCCCATCATCCAGTGGATCATCATGGCGCTTTCGCTGCCGCTTGCAATGTACTGAATGAAAAGGATAAGTCCGCTGCATATAAAGTTGACGGCAACTCCGGCAAGAAGCAGAAATCCTGTATCGAATCTCTTTTTGATGCGCCCCGCCGAATAGATGAAAACGACAGTAAGAAAAGCGCATATAAAGCTCAGGATCTGCGTTACAGGAAGCACAAAAGCTACTCCCGAAAAAAGTTTTATCGCGCTTACTGCCCCCAAAGCCGCGCCGCTGCTCACTCCGAGCGTGTAAGGCGTCGCCAAGTCGTTTTTGAACATTGACTGAAAGACCATTCCGCAAAGCGCCAGAGTCGCACCGCACACGAAAGCACCGGAAGTCCTCGGAACTCTTATGTTCCAGAATATGTTCGCAGCTGCACTTTCTCTGAAAATTTCACTTACAGGTATCGCGATGTAGCCGAAAAAAGGAAGAAGGATCAAAAGAAGCAGCGAAAAAAGCGCCAGTGCAAAAATCCTTGCGAAAATTTTTCCGTTATCAATCATTGTTTTTAACCTTTGAAGAAGCTATCGAATCAAGCAGCGATTTTGCAAGAGCTTCAAGATACTCCTCTTTTTTAAGAAGTTCCCTGTCCGTTTTGTTAGTCAGATAACCTATTTCGAAAAGAAGAGAGGGCATCCTTGCCCCGACAAGTACGTAAAAAAGAGCGCCTTTTTCATAACCTCGCAATTTTACGTCGTATTTTTTTAAATCTTTTTTCAAGCCCTGCCCTATTTCCTTTGCATATTCAAGACTGTCGCCGACATAATAGCTTATATCCATATCGACTAAAATCGTATCGAGAAGCGACGTGTTTTCAGAAATTTTATTTTCGACTCTCGCCAGTTTGTTGGCATATTCGTCACGCGTGTTGTCGAGATGATAAATCTCCATTCCGCCGACATTTTTGTCCTTGGTGAACGAGTTGGCATGAAGTGAAATAAAGAGATCTCCGTCAAGTTTGTTTGCAATCACGGCGCGCTCTTCCAAAGCCAGAAAAACATCTTTGCTGCGCGTCAGTTTAACCTCTATGTTTTTGTATTTTGCAGCGAGTTTTTCTATTTTTTTCGCAAGTCTGAAAACAACGTCCTTTTCGTAAAGCTTGCCTGAAATCGCCCCCGGATCCTTGCCGCCGTGCCCCGGATCGATAACTATGATTTTTTTCGTCTTATTGCTTTTTCCACTCTTTGCGCCTTGTTTTTTTTCAGTTTTTTGAGGTTTAACCGCCTGTTTTTCAGGCTTTTTATCCTGCTGTTTTTCATTTTTGGAAGATTTTACCAAATCGGAAATAAGCTGATCCATTGCATCCATATCGGAATCACTCAGGGAACTCTGTGCAAAAACAGAAAAAAAAGAGAAAAAAACAAAGAAAAAGCAGCAGAATTTCATCGGTTAAAACCTGAGTCCTGCGAAAGCACCGATTGAGAAACTCTTGTACGGCGGATAATACTCATAAGAACCGCCGTTGTTTTTATAAGAAAGATACCATTTAGAATCAGCCAGTGCACCGATACTGATATACTTGTTCATGTAATAAATTACCGAAGCTTTGAAGTAAGGCTGGTTTTTAAGCCAATGATCATTTTCACCAAGCGACTGCAGAGTTATGAGAAAATCTATCGCCAGAGAATCAAAGAGGAATGTGTCCAAGAAGATGTTGATCTGATAGTTGTCATACTTTTTGGCATCATAACCATACAGTTTATTGTGCTCGAAAGAACCGCCTATCGAAAAAGTTCCCGTTATATCGAAAACAAGATCAAGATAGTATCCGGCAGTCCAGTTTTTACCACTGTCAACATAGCTCATAAGGTACTCCAATTTTGTCTGAGACGGGTTGGTTTGACCTTTGTAATACTCTCTTTCAATGTCATAAAACGTGTTGAAATACGACGGAATATAGTCGGCTTCCATAGCCCTCACTTCCCAGCGGCTCAGAATCTGCATGTCCGTGCTTGTCGGAAGCATGAGTTTGTGTTTCAAACCGAAGTGCATACCCGTTCCTGCATCGACTATTTTGTTTATATCAGTATAAGGCGTGAGCTGATAATACTTCATGGCAAGAACGCGGAAAGAAACATCAAAACCGAAAATCTGCATATTTGTCTTGGAGATTACACGTCCGTCGTCGCCGGGCTCTCCACCTTTGATTCCGTCAGGCGCAAAAACATCGGCAAAATAAGAAGCGCCGATTTCAAGGTTGTTTCCATAATTTTCCTTACTGAAAAAACTTACCGGCTTGATGTAAACACGGCCTCCGATAACATTCGGAGGAGTCACGTCATCCATGAAGAAATCAAGCCCTGCATAGTCGGTATTTACTTCAAGATTGACTCCGCGCTGAGGATGGAAAAGCCTCAGATCGCCGTAGTACGCTCCCACTATCGAGCCGTTTCCGACATAGCGGTTTCTCTGCTCGCCGAAATAGAAATAGAACATATCGCCTGAGTGGCCGTAGTGGAAATAGTTGAGAATAGCGACCCAGTCTCTCGCGTCGTCCCAGTCTTCCGTCGGGAAAACACCGCCTGATGTATCTATATCATCATCAGGATTCATAATAATCCTTATCGGCAACCCTACTCCGAAACCGAGCATGGAAAACTCGGCGGAACCGTAAAGATCGAGTTCAAGCAAATAATATTTATCTTCTCCCTTAAAAGAAAGATTTCCTCCAATGCTAAAGCCACGCTTAAACCTGTCGTAAGCTTCATTCGGATCAAAATCGACAGCATATACTTTGGAAAAAGATACTAAAATCAGGAAAAATAAAAATATCCTGCAAATTTTTTTCATAATATTCTCCAAAATCATCAAATTTCGAACTCTGAGAAGTTGTCCGGTTCTATTTTTTCGAAAGAATAAAAACCGTTTACTGTCGCAAATTCGCTGCTGGTAAGCATACCGCTGATATCTTCCTGCGTTTCAGGCACTTTGTCTCCAGGCAATACGAATGTCGCCATGTCGCGTCCGTGTTCTTTCGAATTGTAAAGTGCTATATCAGCAATAGTTATAATATTTTCGAATGTCATAAGTTTCGGATCACTCGAAAAGAAAGGAAGGAACACTATACCCATCGAAACCGTGATCCAGACAGTTGTTCCGCCCTGCACCTGGAAAGGGTGCATCTCTACCGACTTTCTTATCTTATTTGCGACCTCCAGGATCTTTTGTACCGGAATGTTTTTCAGCACAATAAGAAACTCTTCACCGCCCCAGCGTATCAGGATATCGTCGGCACGAACAGATTCCTGCATTATCTCGGAGACACCTTTCAGCACCATATCGCCGGCATCATGACCGTAAATATCGTTGACACGCTTGAAAAAGTCGATATCCATCATGATTACACCGTAAACCAAATCGTTCTTTTCGATCAGATTGCGGTTGTCCAAAAGGTGCATTTTACGGTCACGCGACTCAATGAAACGCCTGATTTTGCGTTCTTCGACATCGAACATATAACGCCTGTTCATGAGTCCGGTAAGCGGATCTCTCATAACGGCTTCCTTGAGCGAATTGTTTTTCATCTGAAGTTCGGCCGTTTTTTCGTCTATCAAACGCTTGATTTCGGCATTTCTTATCTTCCTTATACGCCTGTTCAGGAAAATAACGACGACAATCATCAGAATAGCAAGTATAGGAGAAGTTATCACGAACCATTTTTTTTCGTAAAACGCAGGTTTAACATTAAAAACCAGTCTTTTTTCGCTGAAATTCGTCGGATCGTCTGAACGGTATGCGCTGATTGAAAATTCGTGAAGACCGCTTTGAACATCTGACAAAACAAGCATTCTTTCGGTCGTTCCTCTGACATGCTCTCTATCGAAAGAGTAGTCGAAAAGAAGAGTCCCGGCACCAGAAAAAAGAGGCGCCGAATAGAAAATTTTCAGATTATTCACCGAAGCCGGAAGAAAAACCTTGTCTGAATCGGTTATTTTATAGTTTTTTCCATTGCCATCAAAAATGCGGTTTATCGTGATTTCGGGAACAAAACCGCCTCGTTTTTCGTAATTCGTATCGAAAACAGCGACACCTTTCATCATCGGAACAAAAAGCAAGCCGTCAGCAGAAACAGCCGCATCAGAAGACCTTCCTTCGGCACATTCGACCGAGCTCATTCCGTCTTTTTTGCCGTAAACTACAAGCGGTACGCCGGCACATCTGCCGCTCACAAAACAAGCTGCATCAGTTCCTTTTATAGAGACGACTCCGGAATTCGTCATAATCCACAAGTTGCCCTTTTTATCTTCCGAAATCGAATGGATCGCCGCTTCGCCCCTGATGCCTGCTACCGGAAAAGCCACCGCATCACCTTCGATGCCGATAAATATCTCATCGGAAAGAGTGATTATCCAGACACGCTGCTTTGAATCGACAAAGACTCTCTTTACAAAAATATCCTTCTGCCAGAAATCCACTTGAGCAATAGTGTTGTTTGCTTCAAGCGAGAATACGCCGTTTCGTTTCGTAATTATGAAAAGCTTTCCGCTATGCCGGATTATATCGACTATTTCAGCATCCGAATCCGGCAGCATGAACCTTTCTGCAGTCCTGTCGTTTCTGAAAAGGAATACCGCGCCGGGCATGGAAAGGTCGTTCACCCAGACATTTCCGTCGGCATCACTGAAAAAAACGTCGGATGAAGCGGGGAAAAGGTCGTCTTCGCCGGTAAAAATATCTTTCACAGGCTTGAAAGTGTGATCCGGCTGCATGATAAAAAGTCCGAACGACTTCGAAGAAACCCAGAGGTTGTCTGTTTTATCGAAGAAAATACGGTCGAAAACCGAATTGCTGATGAGTTCATCTTTTCCAAGTATGCGGATTCCTTTCTTCGTATTGACAAAAACATTTCCCGAAGCATCGGCAACGACACCGGAAACACTCTCGTCACCGAAAATCAAATCCTTGAAAGCGCTTTTTTTGGCTATGCAGAAACCTTCGTCCGCAGTTCCGAACCACACTTCACCCTCATTGTCGCGGGTCAAAGCTGTGATCGCGCCTCTTATCTGCACGGCGCCGTTATCGTCACCAATGAAAAGGCCGGATTTTTTTGTGCCTACCCAAAGCGTTCCGTCATCACCCGTCAGAAGTGCCGTTACATCGGAAGAACGAAGTTTTTCGCCGGCAAACTCCATTGAAACTTCGCCGTCTTTGATCGTGTAATAACCGTTTTTGCCGCCGGCATAAATCGTGTTGTTTTCCCCTTCAGCAAAAGCCGTGACCGAATCTTCAAGATAATCGATCTGAGCAAAAACTTCGCTTCCGTCCTTCAGAAAGTAAACGCCGTTTTCCGTTCCGAGCCATATCGTACCGAGACTGTCGGCAAAAACCGTGTCAACATTTCTGGCGGCAAGACACGAATTTTCGGGATTGAACCACTCGAAAAAGCCCTTTGCCGAAAGCGCAAAAACACCTTTTCCGCTGACAGCACCGAAGAGAAGCGCTCTATGTTTATCATAAGCCAGTGATTTAACTGAAGAATTACCGATTTCACCTATGTTTTTGAAAGAAAGTCCTTCAAAATTGTTAAAATCCGCAGTCCACAGACCGAGATCCGTCGCAACATATCCGAAACCGTTATCATCGATGAGAAAATCGTTTATCGTGCTTGTCGGAATACCGGCAAGTCTCTCTCCGCCCGGCAGATAGAACTCGTAACCGTCAAACCTCGCAAGAAAATTCCTTCCTGCGACAAACATATATCCGTTAGCATCTTTTGAGAATGTAACAACTTGATTTTGCGGAAGATTTTGCGAAGAATCATAGCAATCGAAGCAGTAGCCGCCGGCACACGGCATCGCTTCGGCATATGCGGAAACAGCAAGAACAACGAAAAACAAAAACAACGCAATCTTTTTCATTATCAAAGTTCCAAAACCATACCGTCGAAACAGCAAACCGCAAAAAACGGCGCAAAATAGCACACAACAACGATTCAAACAAGAAAAAATCACAAAAAATTGAATAAAAAAAACAAATAATAAATTAAAAAATTCAGGGGAAAAAGAAGATTGGTAGCGGGAGAGTGATTCGAACACTCGACCTGCGGGATATGAGTCCGCTGCTCTAGCCACCTGAGCTATCCCGCCACACAGGACGGCGGGTAGTTTAGGAATTTTTTTCCGGATGTCAAGTTTTTTTCCTTCTTTTCGACGCCGCCGGTCGTTTTTTCGATTCGCCGCCTCGAAATGTCGAAATATCGAAATTACGAAATATCGACAAAGAATCAGGCGGCGTCAAGAAGAACAATAAAACGAAATTATTTGACGTTTTCAAGAATTTTAACAGTGACAGCCGAAGCAAGCGCGATGTCTTCAAGAGCGACCCACTCTTTCTGGGAATGGAAATTTACGCCGCCTGCGAAGATGTTCGGACACGGAAGACCCATGAAGGAAAGTCTTGCACCGTCGGTTCCGCCGCGGATGGGTTCTACATTCGGAATTGCGCCCAGATCTTCGATCGCCTTTTTGACATAGCCGAAAACTTCCATGTTGTTCTTCATGACTTCATGCATGTTGAGGTAGCTTTCGGTGAAAACAGGCGTTACCTGAAGACGAGGTTCTTCAGCCTTGAGAACTTCGATAATGTTGAGGATTATCTTCTCTTCGCGCTCGATGTCTTCGCGGACGAAACTTCTGAGGATCATGCTGACCGTGACTTCCTCGCTGCCGCCGCTGATGCCGACAATGTGGATGAAAGGCTCTCTGCCGCAGGTTCTCTCAGGCGACATCGTCTTCGGAAGCATATCGATGAATTTGCCTGCGTATCTGATCGCGTTGACCATTTTGTCTTTTGCATATCCGGGATGGATCGAAACACCGCGAAGTGTAACTTTTGCCGAGAAAGCGTTGAAATTTTCGTAGTTTACTTCATACGGAGCGCCGCCGTCGAGCGTATATGCGAAGTCAGCATCGACTTTCTGAAGGTTGATCTTGTCGACGCCGCGTCCGATTTCTTCGTCTGGCGTGAAGCAGATTCTGATTTCAGGATGTTTGATTTCTGGATGTTTGCCAAGATATTCGACCATCGACATGATCGCAGCAACACCAGCTTTGTCGTCAGCGCCGAGAAGCGTCGTGCCGTCGGAAGTGATGATCGTGTCGCCGATGCAGTCCGACAGGTGCTCGGTATCAGCCGGATCGATGACCGTGCCGCCTTTAAGATTCAGGACTGAACCATCGTATTTTTCGTGGATTACCGGACATACGCCTTCGCCTTTGCAGTCAAGAGCTACATCCATGTGAGCGATGAAAGCGACCTTTTTCGTAATGCCGCAGTTCGTAGCCATTTTTGCGTAAACATAGCCGTTTTCATCCATTTCGGCATTGTCAAGACCGAGCGATTTAAGCTCTTCGACAAGCTTTCTGCCGAGATTTTTCTCTTTCGGAGAAGAAGGACAGGTCTCACTCTCTTCAACAGACTGCGTATCTTCTTTAACGTAGTCGAGGAAACGGTTCAACAAATTGGTTTCATTAAGGATTTTTGCTGACAACAGATCTCTTTTCATAACGGACTCCTATAAAAGTTAGTAAAAAAATTAAGCTGTTTTCTCAGTTTCAGGCGCGGGTGCTGCAGCAGGTTTCGCTTCTGCCGGTTTTTCCGCGGGTTTGATTTCGAATGTCGCCTTTATCGCGTGTGTCGGACATGCAGCGGCGCATTTTCCGCAGGCAATGCACTTCGCCGGATCGATGTAAGCCAGGAAATTTTCGACCGTAATAGCTTGAACTTTCTCCGGACACTCTTTCGCGCACTTTCCGCAGCCGATACATGCTGCCTTGCAGACGCTCATTGCAGCCGGAGCCTTGTCGGTATTGCGGCATCCGACGTAAACACGCCTGTTGTTGCGGCCTTTCGGACGGATCTCGATTATCTTTCTCGGGCATTTTTTCGCGCAGACGCCGCACGAGGTGCATTTTTCTTCGTCAACGACCGGAAGACCGGTCGTTTTATCCATCGAAATAGCGCCGAACGCACAGGCCGAAACGCAGTCTCCAAGGCCGAGACAGCCGAACTGGCAGCCTTTTTCGCCGACAAAGAGAGAAGCTGCAACAGCACAGTTTGCAGGGCCGTCGTAATCGCTCTTTCTCGTCGTCTTTTCGCAAGTTCCTCCACAGCGTATAACTGCGACTTTAGGAACACTTTCCTGCATTGCAAGCCCTATGACTTCACCTATTTTCTTGCGTTTCTCAGCGTTGCAGCCGGGGCAGCACGGAATATCGGAAGAACCCGCGTTGGCAGCTTTGATTATGCCTTCCGCAAGTCCGCGGCATCCGGGGAAACCGCAACCTCCGCAGTTCGCACCGGGAAGAAATTCGAGAACTTCGTCGATTCTCGGATCTTCTTCAACCTTGAATTTTTTTGCGACGACAAAAAGAACGACCGCGGAAACGACCGCGATAACGCCGAGAGTTACAAGCGAATAAAGGATAGCTCCGTCCATAAAGACCTCCAATTAAATTTTCCGGCACACAAACACGAACTGCTTCGCAAAATAAGGTTTCAAAAATGCCAGCAGCAGATAGTAAGGCGCTAAAATCAACAGTGAAAAGAGCGCCGCAAAAGCCTCCGAAACGAAATTCGCCGAAACAAAAAGTGTTGAAGCCATAAGAATAAAAGGTATGAAAAAAACATAAAAAACCGCTTTTAAGCCGAACTTTTCCTCCATTTCGACAAGCACGCTGTCGCCAACGGAAAGGCTTTCAGACGGAAGAGCTTCGATCACCTTCTCGGAAAGTTCCGAAACCGAGCACATACTTCTGGCGTGGCACGCACTGCACGCGCTTTTCACCTCGATTTTTACAGAAACTTTTCCGTCAGCCACGTTTATCACCGTGCCTTCGTGTGAAACTCTCGTATTCGCCATGTTCTGAACCTAAAAAAACTGCGATTTTTTATACTTTCCGCGATTTTTGTCAATTAAAAACTGTAAACTACAATCCCAAGAAAAGCACTGACTATGATGAGCGTTATCGGCGAGATCTTCTTTTTATGAAAAACAGGCGGCAGAAACGCTGCTGCTGCAAGTAAAACAGTGATCAAAAGTGCCTTCGGATCAAAGCTGCCCTCCCCTTTCAGATCGAAAAAGGCTTCCGCAGTCATAAAAATCCCGACTGCGAGAATAAGCCCTACAACGCAGGGTTTCAAAGTGTTTATGAGCGAATTGAAGCAGCGGTTTTTCATCAGTGTATTGAAAACGAACATGCAGAGCAGCATGATCAGAAATGCCGGAAAAACAACACCGAACGTAGCCACAAAAGCGCCCAGAAAGCCGGCCTGACTGCGCCCGACGTAGGTCGCAAGGTTCACCATGATCGGCCCTGGCGTCATTTCGCTAACCGCGATCATGTATGTCAGAGTTTCGTCAGTCACCCAGCCGTAAGAAAGCACGACGTCGCGGATAAGCGGAATCGCGGCGTAAGCCCCGCCGAAAGCGAAACATCCGACTTTGAGAAAACCTAAAAACAGATCAAGATAGATCATGCGCGCCGCTCCTTCATATTTTTTACAGCAAACACGGCAAGGCCGAGCAGAGCCGCAAAAATAATTATGGTGATCGCCGAAAATCCGAGCGAAAACAAGTCTATTGCAAGCATTGCAAGTGCCGAACAAACTAAAACCGCGATCGGTAACGGCTTTTTCTTCATCTTTTTTATCATTGTGACTGCTGCGCTTATTATGAGGATCCCTACGGCGCATTTGATCCCGCGGAAGGCGTTTTTCACGATCTCTATTTCAAGAAAATTATCGAGAAAGCCTGAAATGATGAAGATCACGACAAATGACGGAAGCACTATTCCTATTGTCGCAGCTATCGAACCTATAACCCCAGCCTGTCTGTAACCTATGAACGTCGCGCAGTTTATGACTATAGGTCCGGGAGTCGATTCTGCGATAACAGTGAGGTTCATCATGTCGTCGTGGGTTATCCACTTTTTCTTTTCGACGCAGTTGTCCTCGATAACGCTCAGCATGGCGTAACCGCCGCCGAAAGTGAAAAGCCCGATCTTCACAAATGTGATGAAGAGATCAAAAAGGATCCTCATAAAAACCTGCACAAACAAAATTCGCGGGTTAATACATGAATTTGAGTTGAAAAGCTATTTTAAGGGAAAAGTTGTGAAAAATCTGGAACTAGTCTTCGGGGTAAACAATCTGGAAATCGTCGAAAGCGACCCAAATCTCGGAAGAAGTGTCGATTCTAAATTTAAAATAACAGGTTCCTGTCAAAGTGCCTTCTTCAGCTTGTATCGATGTTTCGTTCAGAACACTGTTGTCAGTAAAGTTAATTGTGTTGTAATTGGAGCCTTTTACAAATTTATGACTTTCCGAATCCCACTGATATTGCTTTGTGGTGCCGTCGCAGATAATAAAGAAAGCAGCTTTTATTCCCTCGCTCATTGCCATTTTGAACGAGATTGCTTTAGCAGTAGACGAAAGTTCAAATTCAGGGGAAACCAAGACATATTTTTTGCTGCCAGTAGCTTTTACTTTCAAAGTTTCAGCATCATTCCATTTTGAGAACTCAGCCGTATCTTCATGGGTCCAGAGCTGCGGTGTCGTATTGTCAGAAAGCCAGTATTTGAAATCGCCGTTTGCAATCTGACCTTCAGGAAGGGCAAGAATTTTTGCCTGTTTTGATTCAGCCATTGCTTCTAGTGGCCAAGTATTTCCGTTGTCGGTAGAAAATCTGAAGGTATACTCAAAATCACCGACTTCCGGGAATGTATAGTTCTTATACATATATTCGTCATCGTTTCCTAAAGTAGCATTCTTTACATTAGGCTCAGCATCATACCATGTGTAATCATTCAGTTCACCTTGCTTTTTCACACCGAACTGTCCTTTTACACCCATCAGGTAAACTGTTTGATTGTATGTCAGGTTCGTAAGGTTGTCTATCCAAAGTTTGCCGTAGAATGTTTCGGTCATTCCGACATAACCTTCAACACTTTCCGGACTCTGAACGCCAGCATAACCTACAGTGTAGGTATCTGTAACGTTGCCGCAGGTTCCGCCATAGTAAACAAGTACGAAATCTTTGACAGAAATATCAAAGTTGTAATAAGTCCAATCTGTTCCGTTATCTTTATATCTGTTTCCGTATTTGATTTCGAGATTGAAAGTCTTACCTCTCCATAAAGTTTCCGTCATTTCGGAACCGAAAATAATCTCCACATTATGAAGATTGGTATCTCCGAAATCAACACGATTATAAGCATTTTGTGAGCCTTTTACGAAAGCTTTGCTTGCTTCATCCCAGTTGTATGGGTAATAATTAAGGCCCACATCGTTTCCTTCTGACCAACGCAGATTGATAGAAATCAGAGAAGCAATATTTGTCGCAAGCTGGAATCTGATTCCTGCCGGAACTTCTGCATCTGCCGGAACAACGATTTCAGGAGAATGAGTAGCGTATTTATTGTCCGCCTTTGTTGTAACAGTATTTGTATGCTGAATGTGGAAAGCACCGTTCGTATCCTGACTGAATGTCAGATTTGAACCATTGTTTCCTTTCGTCCATCCTTCTGGAAGTCCTGTTGTTGAATCCCAAGTGCCGCTGAAATCACCGTTCTGGATCTGGATACATTCAATTTCAGGTTCGCTGTCGCCATCCGTAATTTCGTCTGCGTCTTCGACTTCGTCCGCATCTGTTACGATTTCATCTGCGTCAGGTTCGACTTCGTCCGCATCTGTTACGATTTCATCTGCGTCGGTTACGATTTCATCTTCATCGGCTACGATCTCATCTGCATCTTCAACTTCGTCTGCGTCGTGAAGAATATCGTCGTCACTTTCTTCGTCAATGATGTCTTCCTGTTCGCAAGCGCCAGCCTTTGTGTGGAAAACAAAGTTGTCGACAACTATATCGAAATCTGCACTTGTATCTTCCGGTTTCTTTTTGCCGTATTTGAACTCGATGCGGCAGATTTTACCGCGCCAGAACTCTTCGGTAAGTTTATCACCAAAAACAACAGCAACTTCATGGAATTCGTTGTCTTCTAAATTGACAAAGTCATAAGCATTATTTCCGGAATAAACAAACGATTTGAGATCCTGCTTCCAGTTATAAGCCAGATACTTCTTATCCTCTGTCGTTCCCGTATCTCCGCATCTCAAGTTTATAGAGATTTTTGATGTGCTGCTTGCCTTAAGATCGAATGTAAGTTTTGTCGGTAAAGCCGCATTATTTTTATTCGGAACAAAAGGCGGAAGTTCGAATGCGTAAAGGTTATCTGACGGATCATTGATGTATGCTCTCAGCGCGTAGTTTCCTTCACCGCGGTCGATTTTTTCATAATCAATAAAATTCTTCTTACCACCAACAGTAATTGCACCTGTAAGATCACGTTTGCTTACCCAACCGGTCGGAAAATTGTCTGTCCAGTTCGAAACAAAAGAGTTCGGAATGTAGGTGCAGGAACCGGTCTCGACTTCTTCATCGGGAATTTCGTCTGCATCAACAGGTTCAGTGTTGTCTCCGTCAGGAATTACAATGACATCGTCGTCCTGGGTGTTGTTGTCAGCATCGTCACCGGGAGTGTCGTTATCTGTCGTGGGTTCGCCTGTCGGATCCGTCGGCTCGTCCGTGGGATTGGTCGGCTCGTCCGTAGGATTCGTCGGTTCATCAGTCGGATTGGTCGGCTCGTCCGTGGGATTGGTCGGCTCGTCTGTAGGATTAGTCGGCTCGTCCGTGGGCTCATCTTTATCCTCGTCCGTTACTTCCTCATCGGGAAGAGTTTCTTCCGTTGTTTTGTCGTCTCCGCAGGATGTCACAAACATCATGAACAGCACTGCTAAAGCCAACGCCGTAAATTTTTTCATCTTTACCTCCAAACTAAAAAAGTGCTAAAACAAACGGCAAATAATAGTCTTTTTTCCGATTAAAGCAATGAAAAATATTTTTCCGGCACTTTTCCGAGTTAGTTGAAATGCTTTTTTTTTTCAATATACTCGCTCCGTTTCGTTCGGACTGTTTCTGCGGAGTCTTGCTGTGAAAAAATTTTTTTTGATCCTTTTCATTCTTCTTACGGTATCGTTTGTTTCTGCTGACCAACAGGCAAACAACAAGCTGTTTTTTGCAGTTCAATCAATGAATGTCGAAAAAGCCCGCAACGCCGTTAAAGCAGGCGCTGACGTCAACGGCAGAGATGATGACGGCTGGCCTTTCTTCATTACGGCGGTAAGCGGCGGCAACATCAATATGATGGATGTTTTTCTGCGCAAAGGAGTAAAAATCGACATATCGGGACCGGACGGAAAAACCGCTTTAATGCACGCCATTTCGGCAAAAAACAAAAAAGTGATAAACGTTCTTCTCCGTTTCAGAGCATCGCTTAAGGCAAAGGACAAATCGGGCAAAAGCGTCCTGATGTACGCGGCGGAAGCTGGCAACCTTGAAATGGTAAACAAAGCTCTCAAAGCAAAAGCAGATGTGCTTGAACAGGATAACAAAGGAATGAACGCCCTGAATTACGCGATGGCGGGCAAAAACAAGCAGATAATCAAAATGCTAGGTGCTTACGAAACACAGCCGCACGATTTCATAATCGCAGTCGAAACGGGAAATGTTGCAAAAGCACGCACCCTTCTCGGCAAAGGAGTCGATCCGAATTTAAAGAACGAATCGGGCGAACCTCCCCTTTTCGTGGCGATAAGAAACAACGACAAGGCGATGCTTTCGCTCCTTCTTGAGAAAAACGCGGACGTCAACTTCAAAAACAGCAAAGGCTACACAATTCTGATGTACTGCCTCGCTTCCAACAAGATAAAACTGGCGCAGGAACTCCTTAAAAACGGCGCTCTGGGCGATTTCAACTTCAAGTACGCAAAAGGAAGAACCGCTCTCATGATAGCGATCCTCACGAAAGAGAGACGTTTCATAAGATCGATATTAAAATTCAAGCAGGATTTCAACTTAACCGACTATGCCGGAAAGACCGCGCTGATCTATGCAACTGAAATGGGAATAGGAGAAGTCGTAAAAGAACTTCTTGAAAAAGGAGCAGATAAATCGATAGCGGGAAAAAACGGCAAAACTGCACTTGATATCGCTGAAGAAAAAGATCTGGCATACATAATGATGCTGCTCAAATGATGAACAAAGAAGAAATCATAAAAATCATTCCGCACAGAGATCCTTTTTTAATGATCGACTGCGCCGAAATAACCGAGCCTGAAAAATCGGCGAAAGGCTTGAAAACTCTGACCGGAAAAGAAGATTTTTTCCGCGGTCACTTTCCTGACGAGCCCGTCATGCCTGGAGTTCTCATCATAGAATCAATGGCGCAGCTCGGAGCAGTTCTCATTTTGAGCATCGAAAAATACCGCGGTAAAAAAGTCTACTTCACTTCAATCGATAACGCGAAATTCCGCAGAAAAGTGGTTCCAGGCGACACTTTGGAACTTTACGTAGAGCTTTTTTCTTTCAGGCACAATATCGGCAAAGGGCTGGCTCGTGCCGAAATAAACGGCGAAACAGTCTGCTCGGCTGAACTCGGTTTCGTTATCGCATAAATTCCGCAAATTTTTTATTTGACAAGCCGCTTTTGAACCGTATCATCCGCCCACTGAGATGTCGATGGTCGGCATCAAAGATCTTTTTATTAACTTATCCAAAAGAGGTGTCTGATGGAAAAGAGAGTCGGATCGGTTCTGATCATTGTTACCGAAAAAGAAAACGTTTCAAAGTTAAACACAGTCCTTTCGCAGCACGGTGATATCATCGTCGGCAGAATGGGCCTCAATCTCGGGCTTCCCGGAGCTCAGGTTATCTCGCTTGTCGTCCACGGCACGACAGACAGGATCTCCTCGCTTACCGGAAAGGTCGGCAAACTCAAAGGCTTCGAAGTCAAGTCTGTTTTAAGCAAATACGCTGAAGAAGACGGAGTTGAAAATGAAGTCGCTGAACACTGAAAAAATTTTTATCGATCGTGAGAAACTCTACGGTCTTATCGACCAGAAAGTAACGGACAGCCAGGTCGACGAAGTCCTCAACCGCGCTATGCAGCTCAAAGGTCTCGACCTCAAAGACGCTGCTGTTCTTCTCAACATCAAGGACGAAAAACAGCGCAACAAGGTTTTCGAAGCTGCGGGAAAAGCAAAAGAGATAATTTACGGCAAAAGAATAGTCCTCTTTGCGCCGCTTTATCTCGGCAACGTCTGCACGAACAACTGCGTTTACTGCTCGTTCAGAAAGGACAACACCGCACTCAAACGTGCAATACTCACCGATGAGCAGATTCAGGACGAGACAAAACTGCTCCTCAAAATGGGACACAAAAGACTTCTCGTCATCGGCGGCGAAGCGAGAGCAACGGATGTTGAATACTATGCACATTCGATCAGAAAAGTCTATGAGACAAACTGGAACGGCAATACCGTCCGCAGAATCAATGTCGAGATCGCGCCTCAGAGCGAAGACAACTTCAGACTTCTGAAGAACGAGAAGATCGGAACGTACATCTGCTTCCAGGAAACATACGACGAAAAACTTTATCCCACTTTCCATCCGAGCGGCCTCAAAGCTGACTACGGCTGGAGACTTCTCGTTATGGACAGAGCTCTCCGCGCAGGACTCAACGATGTCGGTATCGGCGCACTTTTCGGACTTACCGACTACCGTTTCGAGACTCTTGCACTTCTCGAGCACGCTAACCACCTTGACAAGACTTACGGAATCGGCCCGCACACTGTCAGTGTTCCGAGGATCGAGCCGGCAGAAGGCGCACCGCTTTCCTACAACATTCCGCATCCGGTAAGCGATGACGAATTCATGCTTCTGGTCGCAGTTATCAGGCTTTCCCTGCCTTACACAGGAATCATCCTTTCGACAAGGGAAAACGACAAGATCAGAACGCGCCTCCTCCACTACGGCGTCAGCCAGGTCAGCGCGGCAAGCAGAACCAATCCAGGCGGATATGAAGAAGACGAAGCTGGTGCTCAGTTCTCTCTCGGCGACCACAGAAGTGTTGACGAAGTCGTTTCTTCGCTCATCGACGGCGGCTACATTCCTTCATTCTGCACAGGATGTTACCGCAGAGGCCGCGTAGGCGCAGACTTCATGGATCTCGCAAAACCGGGACTTATCCACGAATTCTGCCTTCCGAACGGAATGCTCACGTTCAAGGAATATCTTGAAGACTTCGCTTCTCCCGAAACCAAGGCGAAAGGCGAAAAACTTCTCGTCAAACTTATGGAAGATATCGAAAATCCTGAAAGAAGAGCGAAAACTCAGGAACTTCTCGGCGAAATCGAAAAAGGCAAAAGAGACCTTTACTTCTAAACCGCAATTTAGATAGATTTTCAACAAGCCTTTAACGCGGGCGGAGCAATCCGCCCGTTTTTTTATGAGTAATTAGAACAATTTAGTGCCAGACAAAATCCGGAAATATTGTTTACCAAGCCGGTTCAAGAGAAATATTAAAGTGATCAACAATTGCAGAATTAATAGTCAGACTACCAAGGCTGAACCATTGAAATTTATGCTCAAAGCATCCGATCTCGTCATTTGAAGATAATGTGTCGGAGCTTGTATCGCCGCCTACAACATCTTCGTCGTAAAGACAATAAAAGATTTTGTCTGTTTTGGCTGAAAACTCTATTGTCGTGCTTTTGTTCCACGTAACAGAAGTTGAATCCTCACCCGAGTTTGTTCTAAAGACCTCTGTACCGTTGATTTTTACAACTGCAAAAAGATCCGGCAGACCGCCTGCCGCATCCCATGTTTCACCGTCAGCATTTTTTTCAGCAACTTTTGCGTCTATAAAAGTGACTATCCATTTTTTGCCCCACGGACTCTGGCATGAGCCCTGATAGTAAAACAAACCTTCGGCGCATTCCTCACCAGAATCATCATTACCGTCAGGAACAGTAAATCCGCAAGTTTCCATTTCTTGTGAACAGTTGCTGTATGCACAGTCTGAAAATTCTTCACTTGTTGCATCCGAGCAGTTGTCTATCCAACAGTTATACATTGCGTAAAATTGACGCTGACCGGTTTCAGAGCCGTTGTCCACACATCTTTGCGCACATGCGTTGTCTGCACAATCAGCGTAGCAGCTGTAAATAGACGTGCATGACAAGTTCAATGAATCGTCACATTTTCCTGTAGACGAATTGCAGCCGTAAACGCAGTAATCATCATAACTCCAGTAACCGTTATAACAAGAGTAGGAATAAGAGCCGTCACACTTATATTCCCCTGAAGAACATTCTGAAGAAGCAGTTTGGCTGTTATCACATTTTCCAGTCCATGAATCGCAATAATCACAACGTTCTGAAAGCATCCAAATCAAATCACTGCCTGAATAGCCGCAGTAATAGGAATCTCCGTATTTGCAGACATGATCTCCGTAACTGCATTCCCTATAAGAACCTTCATCGTTACTGCCGCTTCCGCCGCATGAAACAGTCAGAAACACCACCGCAAAAAGAGCTGCGCAAACAAGAATTTTTTTCATTTTTTCCTCCTTAAATTAATAACAAACAAAACAAGCGCCTGCTATTGCCACCAAATTGGTTGTCAAAAATTATCTTTTAACCAGCTTTTCTTTAGTAATATCAATTGGTTCCCCACTGACAAGAATCGAATGGAAAGTTTCGAGCTCCTTCAGAGCGGATTCACTTTTTTCCTTCATTGCCTGAAGCTCTGCGCGAAGCCGTTCGTACTTTTTTTCGAGCTCAGCCTTATTGAAATCTTTGTCTTTGGCAAGAATCCTGTAAGGCTGAAATTCCCTATTGTCATCCATCGACTTTCCGAAGCACGACATATAAGGTTTCAGAAAACAGAGGTTTTCCACCAGCACAACAGCATCGGCATCAAGCAGGAACTTTTCTTCCCGTCTGCCGAAATCGCGCTCAGGCCCTGCAACATGAAACCTTTTGTCGAAATCTTCCTTGTTTTTGATGATGTCACGGATCCAGTTGGCGAGCTTTTCGGGATTTTTATAACCGAGTGATCTCACCAAATCAATCAAAATCATAACACCTGTTTTTTTCGTCATTTTGTCTCCCGGGTTTACAAATATAGACTTACCCTGTTTGAAAAAAATGCTACCATTTTGGTATGCAATTTTTTTGTTTCACCGTATTCGGGAACGAAAAGAGGCAGAAAAGAGAAAACAATACCTTAAAATGCTCTTCACCCTTTTACGATAAAACAAATTCAAGTGTGATGCTGAATAAAAATGACTGTTTATACCCGATAAACAACCATCCGAAGTCACAAAAAACTTTTAAGCTTTCCATAACTTCGTTATCTGCCGGCAAAATGTATGCCGTTAGCGACAAGCGGGAAGCATTCCCAGATCGCACAAATAACATCTGCTACTTATCAGCAACAATAAACGCGGAATTGTAGTGATTTTTCAGAAAAAGACAAATTTTTCCCTTAATTTTTCGGGTAATTTATTTTGACTTCTTTGCTTTTGAGGTTCTGCGCTGAAACCCAGTCGAAATCTATGCCAAGACTTTTCAAGTGTGCGACTCTGTACCACCACCACGCATTGAGAAGTGCTCTTTTTCTCGAGCCGGAATCAAACTTTCCATTGATTTTGCCGATGCGTTCGAGAGTCTTTTCCGCCGCTTCTCTCACATCCTTGTCGA
The DNA here is from genome assembly GCA_947305505.1 of uncultured bacterium. Taxonomy (GTDB): domain Bacteria; phylum UBP6; class UBA1177; order UBA1177; family UBA1177; genus UBA1177. Next base: position 25,136 of record CAMZDX010000001.1, read on the forward strand.
TATCATTGTTTTTCAAGTGGTTGAAAACTTTGCAGTTGTTGAATCCGAGATTGACTCTCAAATCTCCAGCCGCTTCGCAGAAAGCCTCTCTCCAGAGCGGATGCGGCTCGATCACCGTTATGTCGTAACCTTTCTTAAACTCTTCCGGCACATCTTCCGGGTTTTCCTTACGTTTGTTTATTGCATAGTCATCCGCCGATTTGAGCTGTCCGGCAAGGTGCTTGAACCACTCTTCGCACACTTCTGCCGCTTTTTCGCTTTCCAGCGAACCGAGGAACTGCGTTATGCGCAGAGGCACAAACCCCCAGAGATAGCAGTCATACCCGTAGTGTTTCATCTCAATCGAATACGCCTGCTCTTTAAGATTCCTGAGAATCGAAAGCATGGGCTTGACCGCTTTCCACGCACCGAAAGAATCTCTCAAGAAAAAAACGGCGGTATCAAAAAACAGACTTGTGAGATACGATTCCGGATCGGCAACACCTTGGATTTCCACAGGTTCTCCGGCATAATAGTCAGAAGGTTTTCCGCCGTTTTTCGCTATTTTGGCAAGTTCTCTCAAAAAATTATCAATATCCTTTTTCAATTTCTCTCTATCGATATCCGTTTCCGGAAGATCAGGAATGACCACTATTTCAGCTTTTTTGAAAATCGATCTCGCCTGCTCAACAACAACAAGCTGCTGAAAAAGTTCTGGAAGTTCTTTGAACCACTTGGTTTTAACTATTTTTTCGCGAAGAAAAATTTCAAGGAGAAACTGTTGGATCTCATCGGATCCCGTCGCCCCCAAGCCACAGTAGTCCTGGCATTTTCCTACCAAAACATCTGCGACTCCGGATGCAAAGTAAGCAGCGTTTTCCAAATCCTCGATTTTTTTAACCTCCCTTTCGGCAATCCATTGAATTACACTTCTTTCAGAGTCCGGATCGAAATTTCTCATCGCACTAAAAAAGAGACTGGAAAGGCTTGATTTAAGACTTATATTTGTTTTTATCACCTCATTTGAAAAGAGAATTTCTGCAAATTTTTTTCCGACAGACGGCTGAAAAATACTGAATTCTTTTTGTTCCGGTGCGTTTTTTATTTTCAGCGATTTGAACAAGCCGCTGTAAAACCCGCTGCCGTATATATAAAGAATCATATAAAAATCTTCGAAAGTAAATTCATTTTGTCCCAAGATTGCCCTAAAATAATCTGTATTGCTCAGCAAAGAAGAAAAAACCTTATAAAAACATAATGTTGCATTGTTATAAATTTCAGTTTTGCCCCCATCAGAAGATTCATACCGGCGCAGATCTTGGATCGCTCTTGCCGCGAACTGATACAGCTCGCATATATCGCTGAATTTATTAATTTTTTCAGCGTCATCGTGTTTAAACATTTCAAAAAGGCAGTAAGATTTTTGGATTTTGCTCCTACCTTCTTCATTAAAGTCATACCATAAGATAAAATATCTGATGAAATCATCCCTGATCCCGTCAAATTCAACCGAATAATTCGGCGTGATCATACTCTTAAACTTACCTTTTCTGACTTTGTCAAACTCGGAATAATCTATTACCGCTGTCGGCAAAACTATATAATAAAAGATTCTTAAGACACTTTCCTTATCAAGCGAATCACCGTCAAACCAAATGTTTTTATTCCAATCGGCATTGCTTTTTGCAATTTTCAATAATGATGCCGCTTCTTCATCACTCATCAGTTCTGTAATAGTTTCTGTCAGTTCCTCCTTTTTATCCTCGCAGGTGCGGAGATGTGCTTTCTTCATCATTTCCAGACACCTTGAAACAATTTTCCTTATTTTATTTTTTTTTTCATCAGATTGGTTGATTAAATAAGTCATCATATTCTCCATTTTTTATTGAATCCAACACTGTTACGCCGCTGCAGCTTTCGGATATTCCGAAAGCAGACATGCAATTTTTCTCATCTCCTCGATATCGTGAGCCGGATTGTCGCAAACTTCAAGAATGCCCAAGTCATTCGGTTTCACTTTTAATCCGAAACCATGATATTCGTCAAACATTTCAGTTCCTCTGTAGATCTGGAGCGGGAACGCCGTTATTTTAGAAAATCCGAATATTTTCAGCAAATTGATATCATTTCCGAAAGATTCTGCCGTCTGATAAGGCAATCCGTAAATAAGTGTGATTTCCGTCCTGATTCCGCGTTTTGCCACTTCTTTAAGTTTTTCGATCACAATCCTGTTGTCTCCGCCGCGGTTGATAACCGCAGTAACATTGTTGTCAAGCGACTGCACTCCGATTTCGAAGATGATGTTCGGCATAGTCTCTGCAATATCAAAATATTCGTCCGTAAGCATTTCAGGGCGAATCTGTAAGGAAACATCAGCCATTATTTTCAATTTTTTCACAAACTTCAAAAACTCAAGACTGATTCCCTTAAAACCAACGCGCCCGTCATTGAAATAAGGATCGAGAACATTGATTTTTCTCACTTTTGCAACCTTGAAAAGCATCAACTCCTGCCTGTGGGTTTCCATACAACCGACACAGAAAACCTTTTGCTCAGGATTGCGGTGGCGGCAGAACGAACAGTTGAAAAGACATCCGCGTCTGAGTTCCATCCTGACCGTCATCCCCTCTGTCATCGGAATAAGACCGGACAAATACGGCGAAGTCAACTTCTCGAATACAGGAAGATCCTTTATGAGAGGATTCCCGCTCTTTTCAGCACGGGAAAGATACTCTCCAAGATTCTCGAATACTTTTTCTCCGTAAGATTCAATGAAAAAATCGGCAAAAGGATACTCTTTTTTGAGCGTTTCAAGCCCTCCGCACACCATCGGTCCGCCCATAACGATAATCGGGCGTTTTTGGCAGCTGCCGAGAATCGCCATCGTCTTTTTAAAAAGCTCATCGCTCCATGCAAAAACGCTGAAAGCCGCGATATCGCAGCCGTTCTCGATGACTTTTTTTGCAATAGAAACAGCTGTTTTGCCATAATCAATACAGAATTTTCCAAGATTTTCACTAAAATGTCCGTTCAAATCGTAAGTCAAAGTTTCAATGGTGCCGTTGTTTTTTCCCTGCCTGAACGCATTGACCAAACAGGAAACACCGTAAGGAGTCCTTACTTCGTCAGAACGGAAGAAATTCGTTGAAACGAGAAGAACTTTCAAATTTTTTAATGAATTATATTTATTCATTTTCAACTCCAAAAATCCAAAGTTTACTAAAACTCCCGCAGAAAACTGCGGGAGCACTGCCTACCGACCATGTTTTTTCACGTTTTTTATCTTGTTTTCGTAAGCGTCGTGACTGCCGACGAAAAATGTAATGCCGTCAGTCAGAAGCCTGTAGTTCATGCTGAGTCTGAAAGAATAGAAATCATTTTTCAGACCAGCCAGCTTTTTCCATCCGTGCCTTATGCCTTTCAGGAAAAGTTCCATAATTTTTGCAGCTTTGTTCAAAAACTGTTGAGGGATGTCACTTAATCTTTTCATTTTATACTCCTAGGTATGAAAAGTGTTTGCTAACATCTTCAGACAAGACAACAACCACCCGGTTATTGACTATTTTTTGAAAGCTTTGCAGAGAAAAACAAGACTCTTTGATAACTTAAAGCCTCGCACGCCAATCTGAGCTTCCGACTCAGTTGGTTAAGTCTATCGATCCAGCCAATGCGACCGGTTACAACCAAAATAGTTGTTACTGAAATTTGAACAACTGTTCCACACAGCTCGATAGAATCTCCTACTCGCTATTCAAAGAACTGAAGATCAAAAACACCGCAGGATATAGTTGCATAAAAATAAAGTCAAGACGGAAAATGAATTTTTTTAATTTTCTTGCTCTAGTCAGAATGACGGTAATTTTAATAATTTTTCGGGTAATTTATTTTGACTTCTTTGCTTTTGAGGTTCTGCGCTGAAACCCAGTCGAAATCTATGCCAAGACTTTTCAAGTGTGCGACTCTGTACCACCACCACGCATTGAGAAGCGCTCTCTTTCTCGAACCGGAATCAAACTTTCCCTTGATTTTTTCAATGCGCTCGAGAGTTTTTGCAGCGGCCTCTCTCACATCTTTGTCAATATCATTTTTTTTCAAATGATTGAAAACCGACTTGCAGCCGGAATTTACTCTCAGATCTCCGGCCGCCTCGCAGAAAGCCTCTCTCCAGAGCGGATGAGGTTCAATGATTGTTATGTCGTAACCTTTCTTAAACTCATCAGGCACATCTTCCGGGTTTTCCTTACGTTTGTTTATTGCAAAATCGTCAGCCGATTTGAGCTGTCCGGCAAGGTGCTTGAACCACTCTTCGCACACATTTGCAGCTTCTTCCCCCTCAAGCGAACCGAGCAGAGGCGTTATGCGCAGCGGTACAAAAGCCCAAGTGTAGCTGTCATACTCGTAATGTTCCATATCGATCGAATATGCCTGCTCCTTGAGATTTCTAAAGATCGCAAGCATAGGTTTTGCAGCTTTCCATGTACCGAAAGAATCCCTCAAAAATGCTACTGCCGAATCAAAAATCAAGGTCGTGAGATACGATTTCGGATCGGCAACTCCTTGGATTTCCACAGGTTCTCCGGCATAATAATCGGAAGGTTTTCCGCCGTTTCTTGCAATTTTTGAAAGGTCAGCAAGAAATTTGTCTACATCCTTTTTCAATTTCTCTTTATCGATATCCGTTTCTGAAAGATCAGGAACAACCACTATTTCAGCTTTTTTGAAAATTGATCTCGCCTGCTCGACAATGACAATCTGCTGAAAAAGTTCCGGCAGATTTTTGAACCACTCTTTCCCGACAATTTTTTCGCGGAGAAAAATTTCAAGGATAAGCTGCTTTGCTTCATGCGATTTTATATTTTCCGGTTTGCACGCCCATTCACATCTGGTGACAGCCGCATTAGCAACATCCGATGCAAAGTACACAGCATATTCCAAATCCCCGATCTTCTTTATTTCTCTTTCGGCGATATGTTTGACTACCGGCATTTGATATTCGGAATCAAACTTAATTATCGCAGAGAAAAAGATTTTGTTCTCATAGCTGCATTCCATACTTTCAAATACATCACCGCAGGCAAGGTAATTCTTCATTTTCTCGTTTGAAAACATGATTTCAGCAAGTTTGGGTCTTACCCCCGGTTCAAAAACATAAAATTCGAATTTTTCCGGACACTCCATTATTTCATGCAAATTGTACAAATAATCCCTGTCAAATATATGAATAAAGCCCAAAAGAGCTTTCGGAGCAAGCGCATTGAAAGTTGCCTCAAAAAAATCACAGTCGTTAAACAAACTCTTAAAAACATTGTAAAAACACAAAGTTTTAGTGTTATAGGCCTCATTATACAGCGAATCGTCTGACTTCTCCCAACACAAAAAATCGATTTCGCTTGCCGCAAATTTATACAATTCAGGAATATTGCTGAAATTTTTGATTTTTTCTAAAGGATCGGAGTTGAAAGCTTCGAGAACATACTCCTGTTTGTGAAAATCTTCTCTGCGTTTCACAGCAAAATTGTCAAACAAAATAAAGTACCTGAGGAAATCAGCCCTCACTGTGTCAAAATTGGGACAATCCAAAATTACCGTAGGCAGAATGTCATAATAAAAACTTTTCAGGAACCTTTCATAGTCACTGATTTTATCATCAAATTTCCAAAATTTGTCCTCAAAGCCAAAATATTCCGCTCCCTGACCTTTTTCCAAAAGTTTACCGAAATTCGTAATTTCAAGCAGATCTTCCACCACAGTGTCGGTCAAAAGTTTCTCCATGACCTTGATCAGCTCTTCGATTTCAGCTTCACAGCAACATTTGGCATGTACTCTCTCAAGCCTTTCCTTCAATTTTGAAATAATACGCCTGATGTTTCCTTCTTTGGTTTCTTTTTCGAATTTAGGAAATTTACCCATATTTTCCTCCTTTTTTAAATTTGCTCAGCCAACTGATATCGGCTAAGTCAAGTTAATTAATAAACAACTGTCTTTTGAATATTTTTGTGAATAAAAAAGACGTTTACCTCAGCGTTTTAAGACACTGCAAGTCACTACCGATGGCGCGTAGTCTCTTCTTTTACCGGCGGAATTCCGCAATGCGCAGAATCGGGAAATCCATCCCTCTCCTCCAGTGGTTCGTTTCCTTTACTCCACTTTGAATAAACAAAAAGACGGGAGAGTTTATAGTCACGAAAAAAAATAAATCAATGTTATATCACATCTCTTCTGATTTTCTTCAGAATTTACGGATGAATCTATAACTGAGATAAGCTGCCTATATGTTTCAAAGCATCCGAACTTTAAAAATGGATTGCCAAAAACTTCAAAACCTTGATTCTTTCTGGTATAAGCGGGCGTTTTTATCAACTATCGGAGTTCATTATGAAAGTTTTACATGAAATAAGCGAAGTCAGAGATGCAAGAAAGCAGTGCAAATCGACTTTAGGCCTTGTTCCCACGATGGGTGCGCTCCACGAAGGGCACCTCACCCTTATCAGAAAAAGTGTTGAAAAATGCAGTCAGACCATCGTTTCGATTTTTGTAAACCCGACTCAGTTCGGTCCGAACGAAGATTACGAGAAGTATCCGAGAACTGTCGAAGAAGATCTTAAGAAATGCGAAGCGGCCGGTGCGGATTACGTTTTCCTGCCGACGAATCAGGTGATTTACGGCACTGAAAAACCGCTTGTCACGCTGAATGTCGACAAAGAGATGACTTCGATCCTCTGCGGAAAAAGCAGACCGATCCACTTCAACGGCGTCGCACAGATAGTTTCGATCCTTTTCAACATTGCACAGCCAGATGTCGCGTTTTTCGGCGAAAAGGATTACCAGCAGCTTACAATCATCCGCAAAATGGTTGCAGACCTTCATTTCCCGCTTGAAATCGTCGGCGTTCCGACAGTCCGCGAAGAGAGCGGTCTTGCAAGAAGTTCGAGAAACCGCTACCTCTCCGAAGCTGAACTCGCTGTTGCGCCGAATATTTATAAAGTTATGAACATTATTAAAGAAAAAGCAAATTCACTTCATGCTAAAAATGAGACTGTTCCGGTCGAGACTCTTGAAAACGAAGCTAAAAAAATGATTTCGGAACTTGTTCCGGGATCGAAAATCGACTACTTCGAGATCCGCAGCACGAATGATCTCAAAAGAAGTGAAAATCTTGCAGCAGATTCACGCATTTTTACGGCGGTTTATGTAGGAACGACAAGGCTCATCGACAACCTTTACATTGGAAAATAGAAAAGATCAGAAAATGAAATACCTTCTTTCCCTAGGCTCCAACACCGGCGATTCGATGGAAAACCTGAAAACGGCAATTACTAAACTCGAAGAAAAGTCGATTTTTGTAGAAGACTGCTCGAGCGTCTACTCTTCAAATCCCGTCGATTACCTTGAGCAGAACGACTTTCTCAATATGTCGCTCATTGTCGAAACCGCCTGCAGACCGCAGCAGCTCCTGAGTGAACTGCAGAATATCGAGCGCGAAATGGGAAGAGTCAAAACGATCGAAAAAGGACCGAGAAACATTGATCTGGATATAATTTTCTGGGAAAACGGAAGTTTTGAATCGTCAAACCTTACGATCCCTCACAAAGAGGCCGAAAACAGGCTTTTTGTGATATTTCCGACACTTGAAATCATCGGAAGCGCAGGTTGTTTCGGCAGCGAAAAGGCGCGTCTGGATCACATTCTTGAAACCGAGCAGGAGCGTTTCACGGGACAGAAAATAGAAAAACTGTGTCCTTTCAAAATAGAAGGAGAAGACTATGGCTGGGAAAATCGTTGACAAATTTCTCGAAAAAGTGCCGTTCTCGAACGAGATCATCGATGCGGTGAACAAAAATTTCGACCTAACCTTCACGAAACAGCTTGCGGCCGAAATATCGCACCAGCTTCTCGAGCAGGGAAGCAAACTCAAAAACGAGATAACGAATGCCGTTTCGGAACAGATCCGCAGGGAAATCAGAGAACAGATCGACAAAACCGACAAGGCTAAACTGCTTGCCGAAACGCTAGAAAATCTTGAAATAACGATCTCTTTCAAGCCGAAAAAACGGAGCAGAAAATGAGTAAAATCATCAACAACGTCAAGCCGCTGATTGCGATAATAGGCCGCCCGAATGTCGGCAAATCGACACTTTTCAACAAAATCCTGAACAAAAATTCGGCGATTGTCGACGATATGCCGGGCGTGACACGCGATCTCAACTATCAGGATCTGATCTATGACGACAAACCTTTCACGATAATCGATACCGGCGGATTTCACATTGACGAAGACGAGACCGATGCGATAACAAAAGGGATCAGAGAACAGATAAACGAAGTCCTCGACGAAGTTGACGGCGTTATAATGCTCTGCGACGGCGAGACAGGACTTACGGGAAGCGACCGCGAAATTTATCACCTGATCCGAGTAAAAGGACTTCGTTCGTGGCTCGCAGTTTCTAAAATCGATTCCGAAAACAAGGAGATCGCATCGGCTGAATTTTACGAAACGGGCGCAGATATGGTCTATCCCGTCTCGGGAAAAACGGGCTACGGTGTTTTCGATCTGCTTGACGACATGACGAAAGATTTCTGGACTGAAAAAGAGATAAACGAAAAGTTGCCGCCCGCTCCCGAAGAGATAAAAATCGCGATTTTCGGCCGTCCGAATGTCGGAAAATCAACTCTCGTCAACAAAATAATCGGTCAGGATAAAATGCTCGTGAGCCCGATTCCCGGAACCACGATGGATCCGATAGATTCGACCGCAAAATACATGGGCAAAACGCTGCGCCTCATCGACACGGCGGGAATACGCAGAAAGAAAAAAATCGAAATGCTCATGGAAAAGGCGGCGATCGTCCGTGCGTTCCACTCGGTTGACCGCTCTGACATCGTAATTTTCATGATGGATGCGCAGGAACTCGCGACCGATCAGGATCTCCGCATTTTAGGACTTGCCCACGACAAGGGAAAAGGAATAATCATCGTCATAAACAAGTGGGATCTTATCGAAAAAGAGACGGGAACTTACGAAAAAATCGTTCAGGATCTGCGCGACAGGATAAAATTTGCGCCGTATGCGCCGATAATTTCGATTTCGGCAATGCAGGGAATGCGCGTGCAGAAACTGCTTGAAAAAGTAATGTCAGTGCATGAAAACTATCAGAAAATGATTGACGACGACACTTTGGAAGAGTGGCTTTCAAACGTTCTTTCAAAAAATCCGCCGCCTCTTACCCGCAAAAACAAAATGATCCACTTCAACGGGATCACGATGGAGCAGACTTCGCCGCTGACAGTCGTAATCAAGGTGAGCGCGCCGAACGACATCCATTTTTCCTACGACAGATACCTGCTCAACAAATTTTACGAAGCCTTTCCGTACGAAGGGGTTCCGGTGAAAATCGTTTACAGACACAGCTTTAAAAAGCCGAAAAAGGGGTAAGCATGAAAAAAATCATATTGACGGTTTTTGTTGTCGCAATAGCAGTCGCGCTTTTCAAATGTTATTCGGTCTACAGCGGATATCAGGCTTTCAAAACGACGAAAATCGAAGTTCCGGACAAAACGACTGTCGTAATCGAAAAAGGGAACTCATGGAACAGCGCGGCAAAAAAACTTGCCGAAGCCAAAGTAATTACAGACGCAAAACAGTTCATGTGGATGATAAAAGAGAAGGATTTCGGCAAGTCACTCAAAACAGGAGAATTTGAATTTTCTGGCAAAATAAATCCTGAGGAAGCCGCAAAAAAAATAATGAGCGGCAAAGTAAAACTCTACTCTTTCACGATTCCCGAAGGCTACAATAAATATGATGCAGCCGCAGTTTTCAAAAGCCTCGACTGGATAAACGGAAGTGACAAATTTCTTGAAGTGTGCCACGATAAAAACTTTCTCAATTCAATCGGAGCAAAAGGCAAAACAAGCTGTGAAGGGCTTCTCTTTCCATCGACGTACAGCTTTCCGAGAGGCAGCGACATCATCGCGGTCATGAAAAAAATGGCCGAGCAGATGAAAAACACTCTTGCAAAATATCAGGCCGACATCGAAAAATCGGGAATGGACGCATATGACCTGCTCAAACTCGCTTCGATCGTCGAAAAAGAGACAGGCGCTAAAGACGAACAGCCCAAAATAGCCTCTGTTTTTCTCAACAGAAAAAAAATCGGCATGAAAATGCAGACCGACCCTTCAGTTATTTACGGGCTTCTGCCGAAATTCAACGGAAACATCACGAAAAAAGATTTAATGACCGATCATCCGTGGAACACCTACACCCGCTACGGATTTCCGGCTACTCCGCTCTGTTTTCCAGGCGACGGCGCAATAAAAAGTGTTCTTCACCCCGATGATACTAAATATCTCTACTTCGTTGCGACAGGAAAAGGCTATCACTATTTTTCAAAGACGCTCAAAGAGCACAACGCGGCTGTAGAACACTATCAGGTCCAGGGCAGACGCGACAAATTCGTATATTAAAATCAAAAACGTAGAGACATTTCCTGAAACGTCTAAAACAAATCAAACGGAATTATTAGTCGAATTTTTCGATCAGTCTTTTTGTTTCGCCTGCTTCAAGCTCGACAGGGATTGTTTTATCGATCTTCGCTTTAGGATTTTTGAACTGGATTTTGTAACTTCCGGCTGGAAGTGCATATTTTGATATCGGAGTCGCACCGATAAGTTTGCCGTTGATATAGATATTAGCCCACGGCATACTGTTGATCGTAAGGTAAGCAGGTTCTCCCGATTCCATGACCGTTCTGGAGGAAGAAGCGTCCGATTTTCTCGACTTTGACTGAGCAGGTGCGTTTTTCATCGGCTTCAAAATTACGCTGACCTCTTTGTTCATATTGGCCGGAACTTTGCCGATATTCTCTTCATAAGGGAAGTATCCGCGTTTTTCGACTCTGACCACGATATCGAGACCTACCGGAATATCGTTTACGATTGTCGGAGTCGCCGCCTGGACCTTTTTGTCGTTGATATAGAGGACTGCTCCGTCAGGATCAGATTTGACCGTTATCATCGTCTTCTGCTCGCCGATGCGGTACATTTTTACAAATTTTTCAAGAGGCTCGCCCTTGCTTAGGAAAATGCTCTCCTTAACATCGACGAAACCGCTTTTCGAGAACGAAATTTCATGCTGACCTGCAAGAAGACCGTCGATAACACACGGAGTCTCGCAGCGCTTCTGATACATCGTATTTTCGTCAACAATAACGATCGTCTTTTTTTCATTCGAATCAACAACGAGAGAAGCCGCATCTTTTTTGCTTCCGCCCAAAACAAGAAGCAGAGCGACCGCAAAACCCAAGGCTACAAGGACTGCCGCAAAAATAAGCACCAGCTTTTTCGGTGAAGAACCTGCAGTATGAATGGCTGATCCTTCATCGTCTCCCGACGGTACATTGCTGCTGACCGGCTGTGCGGAAGACTCTCTGAGCGGCATATCGACAGGTTTTTTGATTTTCTGGTATTCTTCAAGTTTCGCAGTTTCTTCTTCAAGTTCGTCTGCGAAAAACTCGCTCATGAAATTCATCATATCCTGACGGGAGAAATTTTTTCCGCTGGAATAACTGAATTTTTTGAGATCTTCCGAGAACTCGCTCGCCCACTGATAACGGTCTTCCCTGTCTTTTGCAAGTGCTTTCAGAACGATCCTGTCGAGTTCCGGCGGCACCGCGCTGTTGAAAACGCTGGGCGGCAGGACTTCAGCCTTTCTTATTTTTTCAAGCGTTTCGACATCGTTTTTGCCGAGGAAAAGACGCTTTCCGGTAAGCATTTCAAAGAAAACGACACCGAGCGAGAAAATATCGCTCCTCCTGTCTATCGGCTGACCGCTGACCTGCTCTGGCGACATATAGCTGAACTTTCCTTTGAGCATTCCGACCTGCGTTTTAGTCGATTTGCTCTTTGCCTTCGCAATACCGAAATCGATGAGTTTTACCGTGCCTTCGTAGGAAACGATCATGTTCTGCGGAGAAATATCGCGGTGAACGATATTGAGCGGATTCATTTTTTCGTCCGTTTTGCGGTGCGCGTAGTCAAGACCGTCACAAACCTGCGAAATGATGTATGCGCTCTGCTCGACCGGCATAAGAAGATCGACTCTTTTCAGTCTTTTCCGAATGGTTTTGATGTCTTTGCCGTTGATAAGTTCCATAGCGATGAAGTAGGAACCGTCGATTTTTCCGAGTTCGAAAATCTGAACGACATTCGGATGCTGAAGTTTTACCGCGATTTTCGCCTCATCGACGAACATTTTGATAAATTCAGCATCTTCGGCAACTTCGGGAAGAATCCTTTTTATGGCGACGATCTTCTCAAAACCTTCGACTCCGAACATCTTGGCCTTGAAGACTTCGGCCATACCGCCGACGTTTATCAATTCCAAAAGATAGTATTTACCGAATAATCTTGGTAACTTATAAGTTGAATTATTTTCTTCCATCGGAAATTCCCATAAACGATCAAAAAAAATTCTCAATATTTTAATTGTTGAATTGTATAAGTCAAATAAAAGCAGTTACTTCACGGAAACAGATTCTATAGGAAAAGTAATGTGAAAAACCGTGCCAGAAGGAGATGTATCCCACAAAACAATAGAGCCGCCCGAAAGTTTTACAATTTTTTCGCAGGTTGCAAGTCCAAGACCGTTTCCGTTCTTTTTCGTCGTGTAGAACGGTTCGAATATCGATTCTTTGTGTTCAGCGGGAATTCCGGGGCCGTTGTCAGACACTTCTATCAGCAGTTTTTTTCTCTTTTTTGCAACGGAAACCTTGATTCTGCCTACACGATCGACTTTTTCAAGTGCCTGCAGACTGTTGTTGACGAGGTTGACGAAAACGTTTTTCAGCACATCCCAGTCAAACATGAATTCTCTGCCTCCGGTCTGGTCGGTGAAGTTGACAGTGCGGTCGGCATAACTGAAAAACTGCTTCATTTCGGCAAAAAACGACCGGAAATTGTAAGGATACGGCGAAAGTTTGATGTTTCTTCCGTAAACGAGCATTTTTTCGATCGTTTCGTTGAGCCGCTTCAGCTCTTTAAGTGAAATATCAAGATATTCGGTATCGATCTCTTTTTTTCTGTCGATAGAATCCTTCACCACTTCGATGTTGAACATTATCGAAGTCATCGGCGAGCGGAGTTCGTGCGCAACGAAGGAGAGCATTTTATCTACTTCCTTGAAATGTTTAAGCATTTCAATTTTTTTCTCCGTTTCTAAAACTGTAGTGAAAAGGGAGATTTTTTCGAATTTGTTAAGTACCATATCGACAAGATTGCTGATACAAAGCATTGCGTTGTGGGAGACATTTCTGGAATTTATGACGAAAAACCCCGAAAGCTCGTTGTGGTAAATGACCGGAATAAAAAGATCTCCGCCCGTTTTTTTGACGAAATCTTCGAGTGTCGGAGCTGATATCAGCACAAAATCCTTTGAAATATAGGTTTCATGCAGAAGGAACTGTTCGCTGAGCAGCGGCTGGAAATCATCGTTTCCCTCGTAAAGTTCGACCGGCATTTTGCTGCTCGGCCACAAAAGATCTTCAAGATAAACGTATTTTATCTGCTTTACTTCATGAAACCATTCACAGACACATTCGTAAAATTTGTCGAAAAGAAGCGGAGCCTCCGTTATGTCTTCAATTTCAAGACGGAACTTGTTCAGATACGCCTGATAGTAGTTTCTGCTTTTGTGTATGAAACTTTCGACGGAAGACGAAAAATAAGAAATAGCGATTCCGATCAGCATAAAAAGCATGAAAAGGAGACAAAGCACGACTAGCGGAAAATTCTCGCTGTCGAAGATGCGTGTTACAAAAAATCTTAATGAAAACAGCAGATTAACTAAAAAAGATGTAATAAGGGAGAACAATATTATGAGCCAGAAATTTATCTTGTCCAGTCCGGTCGAAGATCTCTGGTTCATGTGAACGAAAACTCCGAAACAGAATACGAAAACCGCTGCAAGAACCATTATGGCGACGTTGAAATAGAGCGAATTGTAAAACAGCACGGCAAATGCCGAAGCAGCCGGAACAAAAACCGAAAGGAGCGCCACTGCAGAAATATTAGCAAGAACAAATCTCTTTATATTTTTATTTAAGTATTTGATTTTCCTGAATATTATAGGAACATCAAGAACAAGTGCAGCCACCGGAAGAATGAAGTAAACAAGGTAAACTTTGGTTTTCATATAAACGAACAACGCTATCATAAAAAATACGGAAACGGCTATCGTCGTCATCCATATAACATTCGGCAGAACCGCATGAGGAAAGGAATAGATGTAAAGCGTCGAAAATATGACAAAACTTAAAAGCGCCATAAAAAAATAGATTTTTGAAAAGGGAAAGTAGACCGCTATAACAGATGAAAAAACAAAAACATTTGAAATCATTATAAAAAACAGCCAGAGATTCTGAGGCAATCCCCTGCCCTTTATCATAATGTGCCATCCCGTCGAGGATAAGGCTATCGCGAAAAAAATAACGAAATATAAAAAAGAAATGGACTCAGACATCTTTGTGCAAACCGAACTCTTCTATTCTCTTATCCAGTGTCGGGCGCGTTATTCCAAGCAGTTCCGCCGTTTTTCCTTTGTGCCAGTTCGTTTGTTTAAGCACGAATTCTATATAATTTCTTTCGACATCGCGAAGAGGCGTCAGTTTTTCCGGCATAACTATCTCGTCAAGCGTATTGTGCTTTGCCTTTTGTTCCGTCTGCTCTTTTTTCTCGGGAACAAGAAATGAAAAACTGTCACGGGTCAGGATCTTGTCCTTCGCCTTTATCGAAGCGCGCTGGATCGTGTTTTCAAGTTCGCGGATATTGCCGGGCCACGTGTGCGATCTGAGATAGTCGACAGCTTCTTTCGTAATGCTCTGGATCGAAGTGTTCATAATAAAATTCGCCTTTTTTATAAAGTGCAGAATGAGCATTTCGAGATCGCTTATGTGGTTTCTGAGCGGCGGCACCGAAATCGTGATGACATTGAGACGGTAGAAAAGATCTTCGCGGAATTTCCCTTTTTCAACAAGTTCCTTCAGATTTTTGTTCGTAAGGGCGACTATTCGGCCGTTGAAGCGCTTTTTTTCAGTCGCACCGATCGGATAGAAATCCTTTTCCTGAATGACGCGCAGAAGTTTCGTCTGAAATTCGTACGGCATTTCGGAAATCTCGTCTAGAACGAGCGTTCCCCCTTTCACAGCTTCAAGTTTGCCTTCGCGGTTTGCATTCGCGCCGGTAAAAGCACCTTTGACGTATCCCATGAGTTCGCTTTCGATAAGGTTTTCCGGCACTGCGGCGCAGTTTATCGCAATAAAAGGCTCTTCCGGCACAGTGTTTTCGTGGATCGCTTTCGCAACCATCTCCTTTCCCGTTCCGCTTTCGCCCGTCACAAGAATTGTCGCCTTGTTCCCTTTTAAAGAACTTATCGTTTTGTAGATATCTATCATCAGCGGATCTCTGCCGATTATAGTATCTTTAAACGGCGTGTTGTCTGGTTCGATAAAGTATGCGACGCGCTCCTTCAAAGTGAGCGTTTCGAGGGCGCACTCGACTGTCGAGCGGAGTTTTTCAAGAGGAACAGGCTTCGACAAAAATTCGTAAGCGCCTAAATTCATAGCCCTGACCGCCGCATCCAAATCGCCGTATGCCGTCAGCATTATGATTAAGGGAACATCTTTTTTATCAAATGTTTTATTCAGATCTGCAAGCAGATCCAAGCCCGATTTCACCGGCATGTTTATGTCAAGCAGAACAAGGTCGGGGCGTTCCTTTTCTATCATGATATAGCCGGCACGCCCGTCGTCCGCGGTAAAAACAGTGTAGCCTTCAGACTCAAGATACTTCTGATAGCTCCGCAGAATTGAAAGATCGTCGTCAACTATGAGTATTTTCCATTTGTTTTTCATTTTTCAGCCTCCTGCGATTCGGTATTTTCACAAAGATAGCGTTCAATGATACCGACTTCATCCGGCGAAAGTTTGAAAAGCTGGTAGACAAAACCGTCAAGCCTTTCGGAAACAGCCGTCGTTTCAGCTTTCAAAAGATCCTTATCTGCCGCAAGAATCATATTGTCGTTGAGTTCGCGTATCCGCAGAACCTGCTCGGAAATTATGTGCTGAAGGTTCTTTCCGCAGAGGAAAAAAGGAATTTTGTTGAAATTCTTCTTCAAAAATTTGTTGTGGTGCGGAAATTTTATTTTGTAGAAAAATTCGACAAGTTTTGAATTGAGGTAACCTTCGGCAAAAAACATGTCGATATCGGAAGTACGCGGAATGACCGCCGCGACATCGTTCATAAAGTAAAGTCCGTCCTCGTCGTAAGAAAAAACAGGTTTGACCGAAAGGTATCTCATCAACAGTTTTCTGCTTTCAAAATTGCCGGCGGCCGGAATCTGGAAAAAGGCTTCCGGATCAGGATAAATGTATCTTTTAACCTTGAAAGTATTGAACGGAACGATCTCTTTCGACGTTACAAGCGGATGGTACGCGGCATTTTTTCTCAAAGGTTCGATAAGATCGTCTATCGGCGCATTCCTGAACATTCCGAGGAAAAACCTGAAGTAGTCTCCGCATGTCGCTCCGGCACGCTCTTCGATTTTCGAAACAAGAGCCAGCTGATCTGCGGTAACGCCGTCGTTGAAAGTGTAAAGATGGTTGAAATCAAGGCACGACCTCTCAAGTTCAAGCACTTTTCCGTCGGAACAGTCGCGGATAACGACATTCTGCGGAAGCGCCGGAATGCGGCCTTCGACCTTTTTGAGCAGTTTCATCTGCAGATAATCGGCAAAACGGTCGATTTCTTCAGCTTCGAAATGTGCATAAAGGCTTTTTTTATCTTTTCTGGTGAGCGGAGACGAAAGGAAAGTCTTTTTAACAATAAGATAAAAAACAGCGTCGTATTTCAGCAGAACCGACAAGGTGTTGAGCAGACTTTCGCTGACAAAAGGATAATTTACCGAATCATCGACAACAATGTCGAAATTCTGCGGCCGCAGCTGCGTGTTGTCGTTGTTTATAAGGTCGAACAAAGTCGTCTGTATCGAAATCGAAAGGTCGGCTTCACGCGAAACCGGATAGTATTCAATGTTTTTGAAAGGTGATTCCTTTGTCCTTTCGGAACAGTAACCGATAAAAAGCTGAACTTTTTTCTCGGTTTCATAAGGCAGAATGATGGAGTCGGTTAAAAGAAGCACCGCCTGTTTCGGCTGAACCTTGATATTCTGCACTTCAAACACTCTCTCTGCGGGAAGTGAGAGAATCGCGCTGACAGAAAGCGACATAACGAAATCTCTCCCGAGCCTGTCGGAAAATTCATTGTTTAAAATTGAAAAATCGCTTTTGGTTATACCGACCAGAGTGTTAGCCGCAGGACGCTTGTTCACAATCGAAAGCCAGAATTTGTTCAGCAGGAAGGCATAAGGATCGGAGTTTACAGAATTTTGCTTTATAAAAGCGTCGATTTCGTAAAAAAGTTTTACAAGTTTTTTTCTTTTATCCATTTTTTCTCACCTTTCAAAGTTCGATAAATTCAGTATAGAAACCAAATTTAAAAAAATCAAGCAATTCAGGGCAAAAAAAAAGGGCACCGAAGTGCCCTTTGAAAATCAGTAAAACGATAGATTATTCAGCTGCGCAGAAACCTGCAACACATGAACCAGCGATACCGCCGCAGTCTTCGTCGCCTGCACATATTTTCTTGCATACGCCTTCATCTTCAGCATATTCGCTCTCGCATTCACATGCAGTGTGTGCATCGTTAAGCACTTTGTGATCTTCTGCATTGCAGACAGGATCTGCTACACAGTTGTCATCGACAGCATGGAAGTTTGCCTTGCAAACACATGCAGTGTGTTCTTCGTTGAGTTCTTTGTTATCTTCTGCATTGCAGACAGGATCTGCTACACAGTTGTCATCGACAGCATGGAAGTTTGCCTTGCAAACACATGCAGTGTGTTCTTCGTTGAGTTCTTTGTTATCTTCTGCATTGCAGACAGGATCTGCTACACAGTTGTCATCAACAGCATGGAAGTTTTCTGCACAAACACAGCCGTCTTTTGCTTCGTTCTGAACTTTGTGAGCTTCTGCGTCGCAAACTGCGTCTGCTTCACAAGCTTCACCTTTTACGTGGAAGTTTGCCATGCATTCACATGCATCTTTTGCTTCGTTAAGCTGTTTGTGCTCTTCTTCTTTGCATTCAAGAGTCTGAGCTTTTGCTTCGCATTTGCCTTCTTTAAGTTCGAAACCTTCTTTGCAAACGCATTCACCGTCTTTCTTTTCAGCGTTCGGATCGGTGCAGCCTTCTTCAGCAGCTTTTTCTTCGCATTTGCCTTCTTTTTCTTCGTAACCGGTCATGCAAACACAAGCATCTTTTGCTTCGTTAAGCTGTTTGTGCTCTTCTTCTTTGCACTCGATAGCCGGTTCTTCGTCTGTCGGACATTCGATCTCTTTGCCGGAGCCGCTTGCGTAAGAAACGCATGTGCAGAGGTCAGCTTCTGTTGCTACATAACCTTCAGCGCCTTCTTCTACGCCTTCGTTGTAAGCAGCCTGGATGTCTTCGAACTTGTCGGTAAGTCTAGCATCGATTCCGAATTTAATGGTCTGGCCGGGTTCGATGGTTCCGTTTTTGCCGTAGCAGTACTGGAAAGAACCTTCCGGCATGTCACCGTCAGAAACCTGTGTCGGAGCATAGGTGTTGATTGCGAGTGTGCACATTTTGTACCAGTCAATCTGCTGACCTTTAACATGAAGGTCAAGAGAAGCAACGTTGATCATCGGAGCGAAAGGAGCTTTTCCATTCGGGAAAACTTCAGGATATTCTTCTTTGTACTGATCAACAACTTCCATCCACTGATCAGGAACAATTGCCTGGATCTGAACGTTCGGATAGCCGCTGCCGCCGTAACCCATACCGATAAGAACGATTGATTTCCAGCCGTTCGTAAGGGTAGCGTTGAGGAAGTAGGACTGAGACTGTTTAAGGTTGTAGTCCTGATTGTCCTCAAGATAAAGTGACGTTTTGGTCATTGCCGTCATTTCGACATCTTCAGCATTTTCATCATTGATGGTACCAGCACCTTTGAAGGTGTAGTAGTTGTCAAACTTTGATGAAGCATAAGCATCATCAATTTTGCAGTCTACTGTCGGCTCTTCATCCTGTTCTTCATCAGGATTTTCAACAGGATCGGTGTCATTTGTCGGATTTGTCGGATCGTCGTTGTCGTTGCTCGGTTCCGGATCTGTGCTGCTTGAACCGCCGCAGCTTACAACAAAGAGGGCGATAATCATCGCCGCAAGGATTGCTGTGAATTTCTTCATTTCAAATCTCCTAAAAAAAGTTAGTAAAAAAAATCCTCAAAGTCATATTGTAAAAAAACCGTCGGAAATTTTAAGGTTGCCATTTTTTTTGTCAAGTAAAAAAGCAAAAAAGCTCTCCGAATCAAAAAAAGTCTGTAACTTCAGCCGCCGAAAACAGTCGAAAGCAGAATAATAAAGACACCTGCCAGCGATTCTCCGGCTATAATTCCCGAAGCTGCCGGAACTATGTATTCTTCAAGAGATTTCTTTTTGTGCTCGATAATGAGAACTATGAGCGCGCCAAGAAACATCGAAAGCGAGTTCCAGAAAGGAATGACGAACGAAAGTCCGATTCCCATCGAAGAGGGTATATATTTTGCCGCTTTCGGGAACCATTTTTCAAGTAGCGGGATGATCACGCCGACCGCAACGCCGATAAGCATCGCGATTTTAGCGGTTGAATGAAGCGTCGAGAAGCCCTGAGCCAACAGATCGGCGACTCTCGACCATACCTGTGCCGCAGGAGCCGGGAAATAGTCGCTTCCGAGAACGTCAGGAGTCGGAACGATTAGATAAAATGCCGGAACAATAACTGCTGTTCCCGCAAAAATTCCCAAAAACTGCGCCAGAAACATCTTTCGCGGATTTGCGCCTAAAATGTAACCGGTTTTGAGGTCAGTCAAAAGGTCAGCCGAAGAGCCCGCGATACCTGAAGTTATCGAAGCAGTCATAAGTGTCGTGACTTTGCTTCCCGGGCGCAGCATTCCGTAAAACGCCTGAGTTACCTGACCGAGCGCGCCGACGGGAGTCGTATCGGTTTCGCCTGTCGCGCGGCATGCAACGATCGAAAGGAAGAATGAAAGTATGACTGCAAGTACAGAGACCCAGACCGGAATATCGAACGCAAAAAGCATGATAAGCGCGATGCCGGTTCCGCCGACAACTATGCCCCAGAAGAACCAGCTCATCGGAACTTCGACTTTCTCGATTTCGGAAAGTTCCCGTTTTTTGCGTGAGAAAAGGTCTTTAAGCGATGCAAACGCCTTGAGCGCGACTTTCCACTGCATTAAAAATGAGGTAAATCCGGCAGAAACCATGACGGAAGCACCGAACCACAAACTCCAGCTGCTGATTCCGCGGTAGCCGAGTTCTGTGATCGCGCCGATCTTTACCATATAAGGGGCTAAAACTATATAATTAAGTATAGCGCCGAAAAGAATGCTCCACGCCGTTCTCCAGCCCATAATGCCGCCGGCTGCGACCATTATAAGGCTCGTTTCCATCGAAACGGTGTATTCCGCAAGTTTTTCGCCGAAAACCGCGTATGTGTATTTTATCCACTCGAAAAAGTCGCGGATTACAGTAAGCACCGCGCCGCCCAATGCAAATCCGAGCAGTGTGCGCGTCTGTTTTTTGCTTTCTTCGCCTGCGTAAAGGCTTTTAAGCGTCTCGGCAGTCGCGGTTCCGGACGGAAACGGCAGTTTTTCCATGTTTATCATCTGCTTTTTCATCGGTATCGCCATGACGACACCCGCAATTCCGAGGAAAACTGTCCACGCCGTGAGCACCCAGAAGTTGAGATGCTGCCCGGTGATCAGAATATAAGCCGCAATTGCGCTGACCATCGTTCCGCCCGTCGTGTAACCCGCGCTCGAAGCAGTGGATTTCATCGAATTGTTTTCGAGAAGCGTCATGTCGGTCTTGAAAATTTTCGGAAAAATCACGCGCAGCAGTTTCCAGATGCTGAACGAAAGGACGCATGCCGTGATCGTTACGCCGAGTCCCCAGCCTGTTTTGAGACCGATGTAAAGGTTTGTAAGACTCATGAGTCCGCCGATTATCATTCCCATGACGACTGCGCGGACGGTAAGCTGTTTGACGTCGCCCTGATAGACGTTTTTCAGCCACTGGCG
This sequence comes from uncultured bacterium, assembly GCA_947305505.1. GTDB lineage: Bacteria > UBP6 > UBA1177 > UBA1177 > UBA1177 > UBA1177. Next base: position 46,323 of record CAMZDX010000001.1, read on the forward strand.
GTCGTCCTCTTCATACTGTTCTTCCAGAGTGAGCGGTCTTTTCGGAGCGACTTTCGCCGAGACACCGTTTCCGGCATAAAAATTTTTGTTCTTGTTTTCCTCTGTCATTGAGACCCCTTATTTTAAGAAGTGAAAGTTAAAAGAAAATCTTTGACGGATTATTCCTCTGAATCGCCGCTATCCTTGGTGTCTTCAATGAGAGCAAGAACTCTGAGATAGTAAGCGCTCTTCGGACTGAGTTCCTTTCTGAGCTTCATGAGAACTTTCTTTGCAGAACTCATCTCACCTGCCTGAACATCGGCATAAGCTCTGTCGAACATCGCAGCCGCGGTCTTTTCGATCTCTTTGAGACCGTTCTGAGCCGATTTGCTGTTTGCATCGTTATAGAGAGCTTCAAAGAAGTACTTTCTTGCTTCAGCGATGTTTTCATCCTGAAGCTGTTCCATACCCTGAGCAGAAAGCGCATCAGCTTTGGCAGCATTGAGCTGTTTCGTGTATGCGCTGTACTCGAAGTTTCTGTCTCTCTCCTCTTTGAATTCGCTTCCGCCTGCAAAAGAGATCGATTTCGATTTGATGAGATCGTCGACCTTAGCCTTATACTGTTTTTCTATCGCAGCTTTAGACTGTTCGTATTTGGCTTTTGCCGCCTCTTCGCGCTTTTCGGCAGCTTTGAGGTTGGCTTCATGAGCAGCTTTTCTCTTTGCAGCTGCCTTTTCCCATTCGTCTTTCATCGTATCGGTTCTCTTTTCTGCCGCTTCGAGTTCAGTGCGGAGTTTGGCTTCGTCCTTGCTTCTGTCGGCAATCATCTTTTTCGAGCTGTTTTCAAGCTGCGCGATTTTTGCGTTTATAGCTTTTTTGTCGGTCTCTGCTTTCTTTTCGTACTTCGCATAGACCGCCTGTTTCTCTTTTTCTATCGCGTTTTCGTTAGCCTCTTTCTTCTGCTCGCTTGCAGCTTCAAGATCACTTACCTTCTTTTCAGCAGCAGCTTTTTTGGTTTCAAGCTGTTTTTCGAGATTTTCTCTCGTTTTATCGGAATTTGCGTTAGCTGCTTCGAACTGTTTTTCAAGAGCTGCGAGCTGTTTTTTCTTTTCAGCCGCATTTTTGTCGTAAGCAGCCTTTCTCTGCTTAGCCTTTGCGTTTCTTTCTGCTTCACGCTTTGCGGCACGGCCTTCTATCTCTTTGATTTTATTAGCCTTGTTGGCATTGATTGTCGCCTGTTTCTTTTTCATATCCTTTTCCAGGGCGGCTTTTTCTTTCTCGACGCCCTTCATTTCTGCGGTAAGAGCCTTCTTTTCGGCATCTTTTTTAGCTTTGAAAGCAGCAGTTTCTTTTTTCGTATTGGCTTCGAAGGTTCTCTGCTCTGCGTCTACTTTCGCAACTTCCGCTTTGTAGTTCTTGGAAGCACCAGATGTCTCTTTTTCGATGAATTTATCGTGACCGGCTTCGTATCTTTCGAGTTCTTTCGACGCAGCCTGAAGATCTTTTTTAAGTTTCTGCCACTGCGGATTCTTTTCGTAATTTTCGACCTTGTCCTGAATCTCGTTCATCTGAGTTTCGATATTTTCTACCTTCTTTGCGCGTTCAGACTGACCTTTGTTGTAAGTCTCTTCAGCCTTTTCCTCGGCCGCGCTTCTCTCGGATTCGAACTTGCTCTCGAGCTCTTCTTTCTTCTTATCGGATTTTTCCTGATTTTTGCTGATTTTGTCTTCCTGTTTGTCGTTGAAATCGCTTACTTCACTGTCGAGAGCCTCGAATTTTTCAGTGTATGAAGAAAGTTTCTGGTCGTAATCTTCAAGCTGTTTGTTGAGTTTTTCAGTTTCATCTTCAGCTTTTTTCTCAGCTGCTTCGAGGTCTTTTGCATCCTGTTCTTCCGCAGCAGCTATGGTTTTGTCGAATTTTTCCGATTCCTTCTGCTCTTCTGCTTCGAAATCGCTTTCAAGTCTTTCAACTTCAGCTGAAAGCTTTTTGATCCGTTTTTCAAGGTCGGAATTCGATTTTTCAAGAGCCTGAATCTTGTCGTTATACTCTTTTTCAGCAGCTTCGGTATCGGTTTTGGACTGTTTTTTAGCCTGAAGGAGCTGTTTTTTAAGGTCTTTATTGCCTTTTTTGTACTTTTCTTCGATAGCCGCAAGCTCTGCTTCGATCTCTTTCTGGTAGATCTCCTCGGCAGGTCTCTCGTCTTCAAGCTGTTTGTTCAGCTTTTCGATCTCTTTGTCGGTCTTTTTGAGTTTGCTGCGGTATATCGCATCCATATTTTCGACGTTGTCTCTGAGTGTAGCGAGCTTTTTCTGATGCTCTCTTTCCTGTTTTTTCTCGGCTTTAGCCTGTTTTTTCTCGTCCTGCTCGAATTTTTCGTTAAGCTTTTGCTGCTCATTAAGCTTGCCTGACATGGAATCTTCGAGTTTTTTCATCTCGCCGTCGCGCCATACTGAAATGGTTTTCATTTCTTTCTTGACGCTTTTGAAAGCCTTTCTCGCCTTGCTGTAATCGTCGCTCGACGGTTCGTTGTATTTGCGTTTTTTGTTGGTTTCCTTAACGAACTGAAGTTCTTTGTAACCTTTTTCCCTAAGGTTGAGATCTTTTCTCTCAACTTTGTTCAAAGTTTCGACAGCTCTCGATGCATCACCGCTTTTCGTAAGTGATTTTGCGTCGTCAAGTGCCTGAAGTATCTCGTCAACTGCGTCAGCCAGTTTTTCTTCTTCCGCCTTTCTGAAAAGAGAGGACGCCTCCTTGCCTTTACCTGCCTTGTAAGCTTTGAACCCAGCGCGGACTGTTTCCTTTTTCTCCCTTTCGGTCATCTGCGGAGCTTCTTCTTTCTGCGGAGCGGCTTCTTCTTCCTCTTCACCGCTTTCCTCACCGCCTTCGCTAAGGTTTGAAAGCGCTTCCATGAGTTTTGCCGCAACTTCCGAAGCGAAATCTTCGGCTTCGGCATCGCTGCCTACTTCCACATTCTGTTTTTTCGCGATTTTTCCGTTCTTGTCGAAAATGTAAAGTATTGCGGAATATCCTTCATCGGTCGTTTTTACGATCGGGAAAAGAAGGAACTGCGTTTTTTTGACTTTTTTTGTCTCTTCTCTTGCACATTTCAGCTTCGTGCCGCACTTTTTGAACTTGCCGGCAGCCGCAGAATCGACATCGGAAAGTTTTGCGCCCTTAACCGTTTTGTAAAGGATCTTGAACTCTTTCGAGAGGTTTTTCGCCATTGTCGAGGCATCGCCTTCACCTGCAGCAGGAACAACCGCCATTTTCGGATCGGCAGCGAAAAGAGAAAGAGAAACCAAAAACATAAACACCAAAAGAAAAGATTTTCTGACCATTTTTTCTACCCTTAAAATCAATTAAATAAACAAAAACCCGCGGAAGTTAATGAAAAGAAGATTTTTTGTCAATTTTTTGCGGCGCCGCTAAGAATAACAGCGGTGAAGGCTGACGTTATGAACCAGCCCCATAAGCATCATGTTGAAAATCAGCGAACTTCCGCCGTAAGAAAACCACGGCAGCGGAATTCCGACGACCGGCAGAACTCCCGTGACCATACCGATATTGACGAGCACCTGCAGCCATATGTGGGCGCACGAACCAACAAGAATGAGCGCCGAAAACTTGTCCTTGACCTTGCTGACAAGGGTGAGGATCCTCGCCAGAAGCAGAAAATAGAGCGAAAGGAGCAGCATTACGCCGAAAAAACCGAACTCTTCTGCATAGACCGAAAAAATGAAGTCGGTATGATGCTCCGGAATGAAACGGAGCATGTTCTGCGTGCCGCGTTTGTAGCCTTTGCCGTGCAGTCTGCCGCTTCCGACCGCGATTATTGACTGTTTGATGTGATACTGCGAAGTCTGGCTGAGTTCCTGAGATTCTTCGCCCAGAAGCATTGTTACAAGAGAAATGACACGTGTTTTCTGATAGTCGTGAAGTCCCCATGTCCAGAGTATCGGAACCGAAACAAGAATAAAAATGAGGACGCCGACAAGCCATCTGCGGTTGATTTTTGTCGAAAGAATCATGGCGCACGATACCGCTCCGACAAGGATCGCAGTTCCCAGATCGGGCTCTTTGTAAATCAGAAAAACAGGAATGAATATGCCGAACGCTTCCGGCAGAATGTCGAGAAGATTGTAGCCGTCTTCGAGCGTAGGTTTCAAATTGAATTGGTAAGCTATGAATAATATTACGGAAATTTTTGTCAGTTCGCTTACCTGAAAGTTCATGAATCCGATATCGAGCCACCTCTGCGCACCGCCGCTTGTCTTTCCGATAAGAAGGACAAGTGCTAAAAGTATGACATTCGCGACATACATCGGAATTGCAGCTCTTTCAAAAAGACGAAGATCGGAATACGAAACGAAAACGAATACAGCCGCCGCAAGAACGACCCAGATAAGCTGAATGTAAAATTTCGATATGAGGGCGCTGCTGAGCGAAAGAAGCCCCAGGAAAAGTATCGCTGCGAGCGGAAGTATCAAAAGGATGTCTATCTTTTTTTTCGGCAGCAAATCGGACTCCGAACAAACAAAACTTGTATGCGGATATATAGTTTTCGTGCAAATTTGCAAAATTATTTTCGGCTCTGCTGAAAGCTCAGACTAAAATTTGCCTTTTCGTCTAAGAATTGTATCATAATTATTTTGTTGTTGTTTGATTTCGGAGAAAAAAAAATGAAAAAAATTTTTTTATGTCTGCTGTTTTTCAGCGCTCTGTTCGTAATGACCGGATGCGGAAAGAAAAATTCCGGTTCGATATACGGAGACTTAGGTGAAGTCGACGGACTTGACGAAATCCAAGGTTCCATTTACGCTCCGTGTTATCCCGACAAAACCTGCGACGAAAATCTGATCTGCGATAAAAGATACAACATCTGCATAGAACAAGGCAGGAACTGTCCTAACGTCGGTGAACCCGAGGAAGAACCGGATGAAGAACCTGATGACGACACACCTTCACCGTGCAATCCCAACCCGTGCCAAAGCATTTCTAACACGAAGGGAGACTGCATCCTGATCGAAGACAGAACCGATTTCCGCTGTCTCTGCGAACCAAACTACACCTGGAACGAACAGACAAAAACATGCGACGAAGGCTCCAGAGACTATTACTGTTCAGGTCTTCCTTCACACGCTGAATGGAACACTGTTTCAAGAATAACTCAGACTTGGAACGGTAACACATGGGTTCCGAGCACAGTGGGAGTGTACGACATAAATCCGAGCACGACCGAATGTCATTTCAAGTGTAAGGAAAATTATATTTGGGACGGAAAATCGTGCAATGCCGAAACCATAACAGCGAAATGCACCGGACTTCCAGAAAATGCAAAATGGAACACTGTCTCATCCATTCCTCAGACTTGGAACGGCCATTCATGGACTCCGGATACTCAAGGAACATACAATGAAACTCCAAGTACTACCCAGTGCAGATTCAAATGCAACGACAACTATTATTATCACGGAGTTGAATGTGTGACACCATGCACCGAAGACATCTGCGACATTCCTAATTCAACAGGTCTCTGCAATATTTTGAACTGGGATCAGTACAGCTGCGAATGTGAAGAAAACTACACTTGGAACGACTCCACGCGGACTTGCGACGCAAATTCACAAATCGTGAAATGCATCGATCTTCCCGACAACGCTGTATGGAACATCGTGGCAAGCGTCACTCAGGTATGGAACGGTACGGAATGGCTGCCTACCAATGAAAGTATTTACAGCGAGACATCAAGCTCAAATGAATGCAGATACAAGTGTAAAACCAACTATTCATGGGAAAATTCACAGTGCATTCCGAGTTCCAGAACTTCAGATTGTACCGGACTTCCAGTCCATGCATCCTGGAACAACGGCTCTACCGTCTCACAGACATGGACCGGTTCCGTGTGGTCTCCCAGCACGATAGGAACATACAACAAGAATCCCGGGGCAACGCCCTGCACGTTCCAGTGTGATGAAGATTACCACTGGGAAAATCCTCACTGCGTATCCGACAAAAAAGACACTCTCTGCACGGGTCTGCCGGAGAACGCAAAGTGGAATTCCGCTTCGGGAATAACACAGACATGGAAAAACAACGCCTGGACTCCGGATACGACAGGTAAATACAACGCTTCTCCAAGCACGTCGGAATGCAGATTCAAATGTAAGGACAACTATTTCTGGGACGGAACCAGATGTGTTACATCTCCATGCGGTCAAAAACTCTGCGACATAGACAATGCAACGGGCGTCTGTATTCCGAAAGGAGCGAACAAATACGCCTGTGAATGCGACGCTGGATTCTACTGGTGGGATAATCTCGGATGCACCGACAAGAAACCTCTTTCGTTAGGCAATATCTGTACCGGTCAGAACAAGTGTTTCAACAACAGCAGCGAAATTGCATGCCCCGCCGAAGGAGCTGATTTCTACGGTCAGGATGCGCAGCATACCGCACTCGGAAAATGCACTGCGAAAAGTTTCACCGTCAAAACCGTTGCAGAGCAGAAAATAGTCGTTGACAACAACACAGGTCTTGAATGGCAGCAAGCCGCTCCGAGCCAGAAATACTCATGGGAAAATGCAAAAGACTACTGCAGCGGTCTTGTATACGGCGGGCATACCGGCTGGCGTCTTCCGACACCGCAGGAATTTCTTACAATCATAGACAACAGCAGGTACAATCTCGCTTTGAATGTAACATACTTCACGAATATGCCGTCAAATCAGCTGGCATATATGTGGACATCCAAAGAAGCTCCCGAGGATCCTGACACAGCCATTACGGCAAATGTTTATTACGGTTCCATCCATCGCGGCGAAGATTATCCAAAAACAAATCAGTATAATATTATCTGCGTTTGGGGCGATGAAATACCGGCAGGATCTTTCACGACTTCGACATTGGGCGACGACGATGAGGATGTAGTTATTGATTCCACTACAGGTCTCATGTGGCAGAAAACTATTGAGACGAAAACCTGGCAAGAGGCTCTTTCCCATTGCGAAAATCTGGATTATGCGGGATATTCCGACTGGAGACTGCCGAACAGAAACGAACTTGCGTCTCTTGTAAAATTTGATCTCTACCAACCGGCATCCGATTTCCCCGACATGCCCGAAGACGAATACTTCTGGACATCCTCCTACTTACCGACAAATCAAATTACCGGAGTAACTCTTGATTCCATTACCGGAACTTTCGGTCTCGGACATCCCAAGACATACTCGAAATCCGTCCGCTGCGTAAGAAACAATAATTAACTCAAACATCGACATTATCTTTTCGCACTTACTTGCAAGAAAATGAAATAAATTTAATATGCCGCTTGTTTCTGGTTCGGTTTTTTTACGGAGGGTTATATGGAATTCGGCGAATTGAATGAAAAAATCAGAGCTCACGCGCTGACGATAAACGCTCTGAAATCGGAAATTTCAAAAGTTATAGTCGGTCAGGAAGAAATGGTCGAAGCGCTCATAATGGGCATGATCGGCGAAGGTCACATCCTGCTCGAAGGCGTTCCGGGACTTGCAAAAACGACCGCCGTCAAGGCTTTTGCAGACTCGACCGACCTCGATTTTCAGAGGATACAGTTTACGCCCGATCTGCTTCCCGCGGATATAATCGGAAGCAGGATCTTCAACATGACCGAGCACAATTTCGAGACGAAAAAAGGTGTTATTTTCTCGAACGTCATCCTTGCCGACGAGATAAACCGTGCACCGGCAAAAGTTCAGTCGGCTCTTCTTGAAGCGATGCAGGAGCGTCAGGTCACGATCGGCGGCGACACTTATCCCCTTCCCGACCCGTTCATCGTTCTGGCGACGCAGAACCCGCTTGAGCAGGAAGGGACCTATCCGCTTCCCGAAGCTCAGGTCGACAGGTTCATGTTCAAAGTGCTCATCGACTATCCGACGCAGGATGAAGAGCTTAAGATCATCGAAAAATTCGAAAGACGCGAACTCACGCAGAAACTCAATAAAATCCTGAACAAAGCAGAAATAAAAGAGTGGCAGGAAATAGCAAAACAGATCTACACCGACGACAGAATCAAAAAATATGTCATTTCCATCGTTTCGGAAACGAGACAGCCGAAAGAGCGTACTATCGCGCAGCTCATCGATGTCGGAGCAAGCCCGCGTGCAAGCATTTTCCTCATTCTGGCAGGCAGGATCCGCGCTTTCATCGAAGGCAGAACTTTCGTAACGCCCGAAGACATCAAGGAAGTCGCATATCCGGTGCTGCGCCACAGAATCATCCCGTCATTCGAAGCCGAAGCCGAAAAAATCTCAACCGACAAAATCATCTCGGAACTGCTGAACAGAGTCGAGGTTCCTTAAAAACCTCGGGCACCGCAACAATTGACTATATTTATTTTTTTATTAAAATAATTGGTCATTTGTTGGAGGAAATTATGCCCGGAGTAAAAACTTCACTTTTTTTTCTTATATTTTCAATGGTTTTCGTACTAGGTGCAGCAACTTTTCCTCAGGAATCCATGCTGTCGATAAACCGCTTTCCGCAAAATTCCGATGTTTTTGAAGATTATCAGATTCAGACTCAGACAAAAATGATTCTCAATCCGACGATCAACGGAATTTTGTATCCGGTCATAGGCTTTCCGGCGATGGTGACACCTGACGAACCGTGCTTTTCGGTCATTTTCAGATTCATACAAGACCCGGGCATCGCCACCAATCCAAGCATCGAGTATTTGAAAATCGTCCGTTTAGACGAAAGCGGCATGACTGAATTTCTGAACTTCGGCGGTGAGATTGTAAAAAGATTCGATGTCAAAATCATCAACGCAGATGCGAATATCGCTAAAATTTCAGTGTGCGGCTTTGTTCTGCCTGAAGCAAAATACGATGTTATATTGAAACAAAGCTACCAAAACGAGATGATCTCGCGCAACGCCGTTTTCTTTCCGCACTATGAAGAAAGCGATCCGACAAAATTCCTCATCGTTGCAGACCCGCAGATCGAGGATCTTCTGAGCAAAAGAACGGACGACATGAACTTCAACCCTGAAAATTATCCTTTCCATGCCGACAAATCGCTGCTCGACTACGATCAGCAGTTCGGAATCATAAAAGCGACATTTTCCCAGTTAAATTCGGCGGATACAAACTTCACAGTTATGCTCGGCGATATCGCCTACGGAATAGACTACCAGCAGGAATACTCGGATTTTTACGACATGATGACAAAACTTGAAATTCCGATGTTCTCGATTCCCGGCAACCACGACGGATATGCCCAGTTTACAACAGTTGATGACCTGACATCACCTCTCGAATCGGATGGTCTTGAATACTGGGCAAAGTTTTTAGGTCCGATGAACAACGCCTTCAATTTCAGGAACAAAACATATCTGCTTCTCAACGCCTACGACGGAACTCCGCAGAGACGTGCAAGCAACCAGATCGGAATCGGCGATACCGGCGCTTCTCCCGTTGCGAACTGGGGCGGATACCTTGCCGAAAAAACACTGAAATGGGCTGAAATCATGCTTGAAGACAATGATGTTGCGGCTGTTTTCGGTCACATGACGCCGCTCGGACAGGATGCAACCGGAAAATACCACGCGAACAGATCGTTTTCGAAGATATACGGGATCGTGAGCGTCATCGACGATCAGGAATGGAACTTTGATTCTTCTTCGTGGGATAGCGGTGCGTTCGAATGGGACTTCGATTCAAATTTGTGGGTCATCGATGAGTTCAACTCTAATGAAACCCAGAAATATAACAACGGGATCCTGCTCACGTCATTCCTCACGAAAAAGGCTAATCCGCCGATATATTTCTCCGGTCACACGCACCATGACAAGATTTTTACTTTCGAGAAAGGTAAAAAACTTCTTGAAAATGTCGATGTTGATCTTACCGCGCCCGACAAAATGGAATTCATAATGACAACCACAATGGCAACGAGCGGAAGCGGCGACTACTGGGGTTTCAGAAGAGTCGAAATGTCGGATGACGAAATCTCCTACAACTACACTTGCGAAAGATACGAAAACTGCAGCGTCAAAAACGGCAGCGGAATGCAGTCGGTTCCTTCCGGCAATCTGTGGGTAAATTACTCGTGGCAGCACGGCTCGGAAAATAAAGAATCGATTTTTGCAGGCGGCGACGGCACGGCGATAAAAGTAACCGCCGAAATCGTTAACTACCTCCCGACAGAAGAAGATGTCACGCTCCGTTTCATCATGCCTGTATCGGAATCAGGATACCAAATCGACAACGAAAACTTTAAAATCGTCGATGCGGCAGCTTCAGCCGACCAATCGAACAAAGTTATCATCATAGCGAAAGGAAAAATCGCGGCAGGAAGCGAACTCGATGCTTTCTACAACAGAAATTTCACGAAATTCACCGACTACGTAACGATTTCGCCGATCACAGAAGGCAAAGCCCCTGTTCCGGAAATCGAATATACGCAATATGTCGAACATACACAGGAAGAAGTTACTGTTCCGGCAAGCGCGAAAGTCCTCAACGCCGACAAATTCGCATCGCTTATCTGGCAGAAGCAAGACGATTGGAGTGATAAAATTTTTGATTTTGCTTACGGCGAAAGTTTTGAAGACGACAACATCGCATTCTGCATAAATGATCTTAAATTTTATCTCAGATATACGACTCCGAACGGAGCGTCAGGCATCACCAGTTTCTATGTCGAATGCAGAATCAAGGAAGAACCATGGACAGACGATGACTGTTGTGCCGATGACGACAGTCAGGAAAGCGGAATTCCGGACATTGAACCGGACGAAAGCGAAGAACCTGATGATATTGAAACAACAAATAAAAAGAGCGGCAAAGGCTGCTCGGCACTCATTTTATAGGAGGATTTCATGAAGATTTCCAGATTCATTCTCATTTTTACCGCAGCTTTGATTTTTGCTGCATGCAGCGGCAGCGGATCAGGCTCGATTTACGATTATCCGGATGATGAAGGCAATTCAGGCAAAACGGACAACGACAAAGATTCTGCCGGTAAAGACGATTCGGAAGGACATGACGATTCTGACAGCGAAGAAATCCAGGATCATTCAGGCACCGAAGATTCCGACGAAAACCTGAACGATTCGGATCAACCGGAAATAACCGATGACCCCGAAAACGACAGTGATGAAATTTCGGACGGAGATTCGGCTGAAAACGACGGAGAGCCTGCAGAACCGGACGGCGACACCGCAGACACGACGGATAACGACGAACCCGATTCGGGAAACGACTACGACAGCGATTCAACCGATTCAGGCAGTGAAACCGACAACGATTCAACGGACAGCGGAGATGACAGCGAAAGTCCTGACGGCTCGGAAACTCCAGACGGTGAAACTCCCGACAGCGAAGAACCGGACAGCGATTCAGGGATTGAAATTCCGGACGGTTCCGAGATTCCCGACGGCGAAATAAACTTTGACAATGCGGTTTATGTCGATCAGTTCGGCACAGGCAGCGATTCAAACAGCGGAACTCCGACTGCACCTGTCGCAACTCTCAAGAAGGCAATAGAACTTTCAAGTGCGCTCGGCAGAAATCAGATAATTGTATCGTGGGGTTATTTTGATGAAATTCCGGCACTGAAAAGCGGAGTTTCAATTTTCGGCGGATATTTCAACGACGGCGGCACTTGGATAGAAACTGACGACATCAACTTACTGCCTGTTTTGGAAGCTCCGGCATCGGGTCTGATTATGAACCAGCTTCAGAACATAACACTGTCGAACATACAGATCAACTCTGCTGCACCTTCGTACCAAGGCGGAAGTTCGATCGGACTCATCCTCAACAAATGCAAAAATATAAGACTTCAGAAAATCAGAATAGAAACTCAAAACGGCGCAGACGGCGAGGACGGCGCAGACGGTGAAGACGGCGACGACGGCGGTGACGGCGGAGAAGGTATTTCAGGCTGTGAAGAAACAGGCGGCGGCTGGATATCAGATGGAATAGTCAGTATTTTTTGTGAAATTTCATGCAACCCCAAACCCTTTGGAGCGGCAGGCGGAGCTTCCATATGCGGAGCAGGCGGCGGCAAAGGCGGCGATGCCGGTAAGGCCAGAAATAACGGTTCCGCCGGAGCAAACGGCGCAGGTTCGACATCGAACGGAGGAGCAGGCGGTAGCACAAAATATTGGGATGGCGGCACTTATGGAGAATGTACATTTAATTCTTCTGAAGACATAAACGGCAAACCCGGTGAAAACGGCGGAACCGGTGAAGACGGAATCGGAGGAACAAGTTTAGGAACATTTTCATCATTAGGCTACACTCCTTCTGACGGCACAGACGGTGAAAACGGTGAAAACGGCCAAGGCGGCGGCGGCGGCGGCGGCGGCAAAGGTGGAGTTGCAAATTGCAACAGTTACGGCAGCAGCGGCGGCGGCGGCGGTGCAGGCGGCTGCGGCGGCGGCGGCGGCAAAGGCGGTAAAGGCGGAGGAGCAAGTGTAGCACTTATCGCCATTTCATCTCAAAATATTTATGTTGAAGATCCTTTCTTTAAAACAGGTAACGGCGGTAACGGCGGTAAAGGCGGAACTTACGGAGTACCTGGTACAGGCGGCTTCGGCGGACGCAGCGGACAATACAGCGGCGACAGCGAACAGGATGACGGCGGCTGCGGTGGTTACGGCGGTGACGGCGGAAACGGCGGTTTCGGCGGTGACGGCGGCGGCGGCGGCGGCGGTCCTACAGCATGTATCGTCACTGTCGGCACCAGCGACGTTTATTACAGCGGCATGACATGCAGTCTCGGTGCCCCTGGAAACGGCGGAGACAGCGATGTAAACATCGGCGAAAACGGTTATAGCGCGAATATTATCAATCAAGAATAAATCACAAAACTTTCGGGAGATTTTCTCATGTGGAGACAAGCCGTATCGGTACCGCAGAAACTTGCGGTAATCAACGGACTCCTGCCGCTCACGGCAAGTGAATTTTTAAAAGCTCTCATATTTTTCTGCGGCGATGAAGACGAAACCGTACAGAAAGCGGCAATCGACAAACTGCGGTTTACCCAGTCGAACGAAATAAAAAAGATAATTTCGCCCGAAATCCCTGAAAATTCGGTCAAAACACTGACAAAACTTGCCGGTGAAAGAAGAGATTCTTCAATCATTATTTCCCTTTTACTGACAGGAAAACTTCAAAGAAACTGGATACTCGAGTTTCTTGCCACAAACGACCGTACTTTCTGGACCACATTAGTCACACACAAGGATTTCGTTGAATTCACACTGCCTCAGAAAGAAGATTTCAAAGCACTTCTTTCGGCAATCAGCGACGTCCTGATTTCTCTTTACGAAGAGCAGCTCTCCTACTTTGCAGACAAAACTGTTGAAACTGAAACGGAACAACAGGCGGAACAGCCTGAAGAAATGGAGATCGGAGAAGATGAAGATGAAGAAGTTGTCGAACTTGAAGACACGATCTTCGATTTCCCGGACTTCCTCACTTCCGAGACAGCTTTTGACGGTTTAAGCGCCGACGATATGCTCGAACAGCGCAAAACCATTGCCGAAGCACTGAGAGACATGAATGTCGGTCAGAAAATCAAAGTGGCGATGCTCGGCAATCTCGAAGTCAGAAAAATTCTCATCAAAGATCCGCGCAAACAGATTGTCATGGCAGTTTTGGGAAACGCGAGAATCACCGACAAAGAGGTCGCTTCAATTGCCGCAGATCCTTCCTCTTCACTTGATGCGATAAGCTTCATCGCCTCGAACAAGGCTTTGAGCAAAAGTTACCAGGTAAAACTCGCACTCGTCAACAACCCTAAAACTCCGATGAAAACAGCCCTGATGCTTCTCGAAACAATAAGGATGAACGACCTCAAAAACATTGCAAAAAGCCGCAATGTTTCAAACGTAATCAAGCAGAGAGCAGCTAAAAAAGTAAAATAACTTCGAGATTTCGATATTTCGAGATCACTTTTTTCCCGAAAGTTTCGTCAATTTATATAAATACTGGACTTCTTCTTCAGTGAGCCTTCTGATTTCACCCGGTTTCAGTCCCCGGCACGTGATGTTTCCGAAGGCGAATCTTTCAAGTTCCAGAACGCGGCAGTTCAAAGCCTTGAATAGCTCTTTGACTTCGCGCTTTTTCCCTTCGTGAAGAGAAACCGTGACATCAGAAACTCTGCCTCGCTTCGATGTTATAGAAACAGCTTCCGCCTGCATCAATAAGCCTTCGACCTCAATTCCAGACTTCATCATTTCAGCTTTTTCCGGCGTGAAATCACCGAGAACTTTTGCGCGGTAGATTTTGCGGACACCGAAAGAAGGATGAGTCAGACGGTATGCAAGTTCGCCGTCATTCGTGAGCAGAAGAACTCCCGTCGTATCAAAATCAAGCCGACCGACAGGAACAGCATGAGAACCTTTAGGAAGAAAATCGGTGACGACTTTGCGCCCTCTGTCATCGCTTGCGGCAGAAATTACATTTGCCGGCTTATTCAAAAGGAAATAATCGTAACTGCTTGGAACGACCAATTTTCTGCCGTTATATTCAACGACATCCTTTTCAGGCTCGACCTCGTCTGCAAGGACGGCAACACGCCCGTTTATTGTGATTTTTCCGGCATTTATGAGTTCTTCCGATTTACGTCTTGAAGCAACTTTGCAGAGTGCGAGGAAACGGTTTATGCGCATTATTTTTTCGACCAGTGATAAGTCATGCCGCCCATGAAGTAACCCGCGCCGAAAGAGATTGCACAGCCCCTTGTTTTTTCGTCTTTCAGCGGACGGTCTGCGTCTTTGAACCAGGTTTCGAGAACAAACATAACGCTCGGAGAACTGAAATTTCCGTATTTTTCGAAAATCGACTTCGAACGGCTTATCTGCTCATCATTCAAACCAAGAATTCCTGGTTCCGTAAAACGCATGAGTATAGGCATTCCGCCCTGATGAAGCGACCATTCTTCAATATTTTCCGGCGTTACACCCAAAGGTTTTATGATGTGGTCGTGAACGATTTCGGGAACCGTGTCTTTGAGATTGTCTTCGAGAACGAGTTTGCCTTCGTGCATGGAAAGAGAACCGCCGGAAACAAAATCAGTAATAATTTCATCAACTTCCATTAAAGGAAGATCAAATTTGTCTCTCAAATTTTCGGGAATCACTAAAATTCCCGCTGCGCCGTCGGCAAAAAGGAGCGTCGTTTTGAGATTTTCCTTAAATTCCGGGTCATCGATATCGTAAGTCGGATTTACTATCCACGAACACTGGTCGAAAAGAAAAGTTATCGCCGCCTTGTTGTGTTCCCGACAGTATTTTACCGAAGATTCAAGCGAAAAAAGACCGGCCGCACATCCCAGATAAGCCATTTCCTGCGGCGGATAGTCAAGTTTCAAAGCACATTTTGAGGCGATTTTGCTTGAAAGGCTCGGCAGAACATCTTTGTCGCAGCGGATATTGTAGGCAATCGACAGAAAGCCGACATCTTCACGCGAAACACAGCCGCTGTGCAGAAGTTCTTCAACAGCGCGGCTCCCCCACTCCAGCGGATGATATTCAGGTGTCGCCAGAGCCCTGCCGGGAAAAGCCTCTTTGGAAAGTATCGTCGGACGGTAAGTTATCCCGACTGCGCCTACAGAACGCCTTGCAAAACGGTGAGGACGACCGTTGTCAACAGATTTCGGATAAAGAATGTCAATGACTTCCGAAGACGAGAAAAGATGAGGAAGAATTGTAGTGATTTCAGCTATATAAACTTTATTTTTCATCAAAGCCTTTCAACAATCAAAAAAACGCACAAAAAAACAACGGCGATAATACCCATTTGGCAACTTCAGTCAATTATATGCTGTTTTTTCATTCCGGTTACGGCATAAACTTTACAATGCAAGACCCTTAAATAAAATAGCGCGTTTTCGTTCCGGAGGTTAAAAAATGAACTTGAAATCCCTCGTTTTCGCGGTTGCGGCGTTTATATGCGCAACTGTTGTTTCGTGCGGCGGCGCGGAAAGCTACAAAACTCCGCTCGTTTATCCGTCAGACATCTCACAAAGCGCCTGCATGTCGGCAGAAGATATTGAAAATACTGAAGAAAGTTACGACGTTTCAGTTTCAGGCAAAGACATAATCGTTAAACACTTCAATATTCAGGCACCGAAAAACACAACAATGGGAATCGTCGACAGAGAGGGCAACCTTTCGTTTGAAAACAAGTACAACTACTTCTATCTCGAGGCCGGCGACCGCTTCATTTCATTCCAGGAGGCTTTCCGCTACTCGTCATCCGAAGAGATGTGCTACTACGACCTTTCGACGAGAATAACCCACATCAGCGGCGGCATATACGACTTCATGATTTTCAACGACAAAAACGAACTCGTCTACTCAAAAGAGGTGCGCATAAGATGAATGACGACAAAATCATTGTGCTGAAATTCGGCGGATCTTCGCTCAAAAACAGCGATTGCATAAAAAAAGTCCTTGATATTATTATGGAAAGGGTCAATCTTGGTTTTAAGACCGTAGTCGTCGTTTCGGCTCAGGGAAAAACTACCGAAGCTCTGCTCAAAGAGGCCGCGGAGTTCGCTCCTAACGGCAATCCGCGCGAAATAGACATGCTGCTCACGACTGGAGAGCGCGCAAGTGCCGCTATCGTCGCAATGGCGCTGGAATCGAAAGGAATCCCGTCGATATCCCTCACAGGCTCACAGGCGGGAATCATCACCGACGACAATCACACGAACGCACGAATCATAGAAATCCGTCCGAGCCGCGTTCTGAGTTCGCTTTCAGAAGGAAAAACCGTTATCGTCAGCGGATTTCAGGGTGTCAGCTTCAAAAAAGAGATAACAACTCTGGGGCGCGGCGGCTCTGACACGACGGCAGTTGCTCTCGCTGCGGCACTTGATGCCGAAAGATGCGAGATTTTCAGCGATATCGACGGTGTTTACGATGCCGATCCGGCGATTCTTCCCTATGCTGAAAAGAAAGATTCACTTTCATACCGCGAAATGCAGGAACTTTCAGAAGCAGGAGCAAAAGTTCTCCATTCAAGAGCTGTTGAATTTGCGAAAGAACACAATATCGCAATCCACTGCAAAAGTACTTTTGAGCCGAACAACCCGGGAACAGTCATCCACGGTTTCGAAAACAAGGGAAAAATCAGGAAATCAGCAGTTGCATACGAGAAAAACGTAATTCTTTTCCACACTTACGAACCTGAATCAGAAAATCTGTCAACTATAGCAAACGTCCTTTCGTTCTGCGCCGAAAAAAATATAGCAGTCAAGCAGATTTCGTTCCACCGCGGCTACAAAAACAGCATGACGGGAAGTTTTATCATCTCGAAAAAGGAAAATTATTCATTTGCCCCGTTTATCTCCGAACTTAAGGAGAAATTCAGCAGCGCGGTCGAAGTTTTCGACGACCTTTCCGCAGTTTCGATAATCGGCGACGGTATCACAGACAAGCCCGACATTCTGCTTGAAATCACCTCGCTTTTCAGGCAGAACGACATCCGTATCGCCGGATTCCACACGAGCTCATTCAGAATCAGCCTTCTCGTTCAGACAAATCTTTTTGAAAAAGCACTCGCCCTTCTTCACGATTATTCGCGCCGCTGATCATGCCGGGATTCCAGAATCCCGTGATCCCGACGGCGGCGCAATAAAACCGGGATCTCGTGATCCCGAAATCCCGAATCAATCAACAATCTCGGCCTCAACCGAGTCCAGCATCAGGCAGGAATTGCCGCTTTTCGGAACAATTTTGAAAACGTGGTTCCCTTTCGAAAATCGGTGGTTTATTGAAAACACCCTTCTTTCCTGGAAGGTTGATTTTGATGCAAAAGTTCCGGCATTTTCGCCGTCGATAAACAGCGTTGCATCGGTTCCGCACTTGTCTGCGACATAGAAAAGGTTGAACTCGTATTCGCCAGCTTCGATTATCGGGTGTGTAAAATCGTAGTAACTTTTCTCGGTCAGTTTAGCGAAACGCATCGCAAAAACCGTTTCGTTCGAAACAAAAACAGAAAGTTCCTTTATCGGATAGAATTTTTTATCCTCTTCTTCGCTCATCGAAAAATTTACGCCGTAATCGGGCATTCCCGTTTTCGGAAGGCGTTTGTTTTCAAACTCGAAAATCATTTTGCCGCGCGTCGCCTCAAAAAGCGGAGTTACCGAAGTTTTGTCCGCGAGTTTCGGGTAATAATCAATGAGATAAGCCCCTTCGAACGGCTTTTTATCCATGAAATAAGCCGCCGCATAGAAGTTTTCTTCGCCCAAATCAAGCAGAATCAGATTTCCCCTGTCGTCGTAAGGCGGTTTTTTCATCAGATTAAGGAAAACACTGCCGTAAAGCGGCGGCACGAAAACGACGCTGTTTCTTATATCCTCGCGTTCTATCGCGTGTTCCACTTCCCTGTCTGTCGACCAGAAAGCATCCGAAAAATTTGTGAGGAAAGGCGGCATGATCGTTGTGACCAAAAACAGGAAAATCGCCGCAGGAAGCGCGGTAACAAACGGTCTCACCCACTTGTTTGCAGAATCTCTCATCGAGAAAAACGCGTATCCGCACGGAATCAAAAGAAGAGAAGCGACCTCTGAAAAATAACGCGGTCCGAAAAGATTGCCTGAAAGGTAGAAAAAGAAGTAGCCAGCGAAAAATATTAAGAAAAACATAGAGATCTCAAGACTTTTCCTGAACGAATAAAAGAAAGAAGAGATCAGAAAAACGAAAATAAGCGGATGTCCCACAAGGTTGAAGTTGAGCAGCGTGAGACGCGCAAACGAAACCCAGAAAGCATAGTGCGGAGTAAGCCCTTCTTTAGGCAGAAAGTCGCCTTCGGTGTTGGGACAGCCTTTTCCGAAGCCCATTCTGTGGCAGAATTTATAAGGTTCGCGGATGAAAAAATAGACATCCTGCGGGAAAAGCATCGGATTTCCCGTGTAGAAAAAGTTGTAGAACATAAGCAGGGATCCGACAAAAATAAAAGGCAGCGTAAAAATGACCGCGCTTTTGAACTTCATTTTTTTGGAAAACATCAAAAGAAGTATGCCGCCGTAGACAAAAAACGCGTTCTGCGGGCGGATGAAAAGAGTCCAAGCTCCGGCAAAACCTGCTGCGACAAGCAATCCGGCTCTGTTTTCCGAGATCATGACGAGGTAAATCGTGAGCAGAGTCAGCATCAGATTGAAGGGATGCGTCATGTATGAAGCGCCCATAAAAAGGTAAAACGAACTGAAAAGTGCGAAAAACATCGCAAAAAACGAAGTCTTCGCGTCAAACTGCTTATCGGCTATCTTTCCCAGTAAAAACACTGCAATACCGTTGCAAATCGGAGTAAAGAACTGCGAAATGCCGAGCAGCTCGAAAGGAACGAGAAAAATTGAAAATCCCGGCAGGAAAAGTGAGAAATACCGGTTATTTATATCAACGTTGAAAGTATTCTGATAGTATTCGTAAAGCTCGCTCGTCGGAAGGTGAAAATGTCCTGTCTCGATGAAAACGCGCGCGGTCCACAAAAAATGCGAGGCATCAATGACATGCGGAATCGAATCGAAAACGAAAACGGCGATCAGCGCCGGAAACAGAAAACCGAGAAAAGGAAAGATAAGGTAGCGTTTTTTCACAAAAAAATCAAATGTTTCAGCCGACTTATCCTTTGCAAAGCTGTCAACAAGAAAAAACAGGACAACCAAAACAATAAAAATTATGTGAAAACGCGGATAAAACGCAGTAAAAACCGTCCAGAACTTTCCCCGCGTGCCCCAGAAAAAGAAGAGAAGCAAAAAGATAAGTGCCGGAAAAAAGGCAAGATTTTTTTTATTTTTCATTTTGCAAAGACACCTTTTATCTCGAATCCCTGATCTGTCGCAGCCTTAACGACAGCGCTTTCAATCATATTTTTTTTGCGTTGTTCAATATCTTCCATGCGCCGGAGCTCGTCTTCGGTAAAAATCGAAGCGTTCGTTCCCTTTTCAAAGTTGACCGAAAATTTCTTTCTGCCGCATGCAAAGCTGTCGAAAAGAGCTTTCAGGCGCTTTGCAAAACCGTCGCCGTCGGAATTTAAAACCGTCGTAACAGTTACGACAACAGAGTTATCGTCTTCCTTATACGGCATGCTCTGCAGTCTGCCGTATAAAAAGAGATCGCTCTTTTTGAAAGTTTCGGTGAAATCGCGCCAAAGCCCGCCGTTTTCAACTTTTTCGGCTGATCCGGCAGCTTTTTCTTCAGCTTTTTCAGGTCGTTTTTCAGTATTTGCCGGTATTTCAGCCGTTTTCGGCTCTGTTTGCGGCTGATTTTGTGAAGTTTTTACAGGTTCAGCTGTTTTTTTTTCAGCACTCTGCCCGTTCTGCGTTGTTACGACTGCAGCAGACGCAATATTTTTTGCGAAAGATCTGAAATCGTTCATAGTCGGGAAGGAACATGCCGTAATCACCGCGACTTCAAAAAGCATAAGCGAAAAATCGGAACTTTTGATCCCTTCGTATTCACCGTTCCAGAAGCGGAAAAGCCTCGTCCAGTCGGGAGTTGAAGCAAGTTCCGAGCACGATTTTATCCACTCGAGTTCTTCAGCCGGAGCTTCGATGAAAGAGCCGTTTCCGAGTTCGCTGAAAAGAAGGATTCCGTGCAGAAGTGAAAGAATGTCGCGCGCCGCCTTTTCTATCGATTTGCCGCTTTTGTAGATGTCTCTTGCAAAAGAAACTGCCGCCGCAGAATCGTGTTTTGCTATCGATTCAATTATTCCGCGAAGTTGCTTTTTGTCGGAAGCGCCCAGAATCATTGAAATTTCAGATTCAGTCACCTTTCCGCCGCCGAAAGTAACCAGCTGTTCCAGAATTGTCTGGCTGTCGCGCATACTCCCCTCGCCTTCACGTGCGATCGCATAGAGGGCATCCATGTCGTATTCGCGCTGTTCGGCATCAAGGATCTTTGCAAGCTGCTTGGCAACATCGTCAAGCGAAAGACGCTTGAGATCGTACCTCTGGCAGCGGCTTAAGACAGTCGTCGGAATTTTCTGCGGATCGGTCGTCGCAAGGATGAAAACACTGTGAGCCGGCGGTTCTTCAAGCGTTTTGAGGAGCGCGTTGAACGCAGATTTACTCAGCATGTGAACTTCATCTATGATGTAGACTTTGAACTTCGATTTTACCGGAGAATAGGAAATATTTTCCTTAATGTCGCGGACATCATCGACCGAGTTGTTTGACGCGCCGTCGATTTCTACCACGTCCGGGCTTCTTCCCTCTGAGATTTCACGACAGCATTCGCACTTGTTGCAGGGTTCGCCGTCAGGCTGAAGATCGGTACAGTTGAGAGCTTTGACCAGAATTCTCGCCAAAGTCGTCTTTCCCGTTCCGCGGATACCGGTAAAAAGGTAAACCGGCGCCGTACGCTTGTTCAGAATCGCGTATTTCAAAGTCGAAGTGACGTGATCCTGACCGACAACTTCGTCAAAACGCTGCGGACGCCATTTTCTTGCAACAACCTGATAAGCCATTTTCACCTCCAAAAGCGCGGAATTATACAAATAAGCAGCTTATAGTAAAGGAAAAATCGCTATTTGTCCTCTCAGGAATATAATACTGCGTTTTGGCGGCGCGATCATGACGTTGTAACGATCACGGAGAGCGCAGCAAATAATTTTGCAGAGACCGCTATGAAGAAAAAATATCCGGCACTGCTTATCTACATTTTATTTTTTGCAGTGCTTTTTCTGCAGTTTCCCTTGAAAAAAGAGATTTCCGGCAACTGTGATTCGTGGCTCGCACTGACTTATTCCACCCGCACTTTGGAAACATTCAAATCGTTTTGGACAGACGAAACCGTCGGGAAAGCGATGTTTCCGGCTGAAAATCCGCTTGCTTACGGCGAATCGGCTCCGGGAATGCAGATGATAATCATTCTTTTCAAGGCTTTCGGCCTGCCCGATTACTGGGTAAACTATTTTTTTCTTCTCGTGATTTTTTCTCTCACAGCGTTCGGAATATTTATTTTTTCCAGCAATTTCACGCAGTTTTTTCCGGCGCAGCTTTTTGCCGGATTCTGTTTTTCGTGCAGCAACATGATTTTTGCCCACATTGACGATTCAGTCATCATTTTCTTTTTCATTCCGGCTGTCGCATTGCATCTCATATACGCATTTTTTAGAAGCAAAGACAAAAAATACTTAATAATATCGAGCATTTTAGCAGGAATAGAGATTTATTTCTCATTTTACGTCTTTTTCTACCAGTTTCTTATGATTTTTGTTTTTTTTGCATGGCTTGCAAGCAAGAACTGCTGGAAAATCCCGGAAAGTGCAAAACTTTTTTCAATCTATATTCTGATTGCCTTCATAATCGCCGCCCCCAATTTCCTTTATTATCTGCACGCTTTATACGACCTTGATTTTGTTTCGGTTTTTGAAGCTTTTTACACGGCGAAAATGGCAAGTTTCAACTTTGTCGATATCTTTCTGGTACTGCCTGACAACCTGATTTATCCGAATATCGGAGAATTTTTCGGATTTCCGATGAACTGGGGTTTTGTCCGGCATTATAATTTCATCGGTTTGCTTTCTTTGGCACTTTTTGCATATTCGCTTTTTAAATGGAATCGCGAAAATCGCAGCTTATTCGTTTTTCTTGCCGTTACCGGCATATTTTTCGCGTGCGGTCCGGTCTTTATGTTAG
This sequence comes from uncultured bacterium, assembly GCA_947305505.1. Lineage (GTDB taxonomy): Bacteria > UBP6 > UBA1177 > UBA1177 > UBA1177 > UBA1177. The sequence goes on from CAMZDX010000001.1 coordinate 68,946, forward strand.
CAATGAAAGAGCTTTTTTATTCGCCGCTTTATATTTTTTACAAACCGATTCCGGTGCTGAAATTCCTGAGAGTGGCAGTTAGGGCATACTTCATATTTTTGTTTGCAGTTTCCATTGCCTCCGCTGTTTCATTTGAGCGGATCTGCCGCAAAGTAAAAAAACAGCATCTTGTAATCATTGCACTTTTTGCATTTAATTTTGCAGAAAACATTCCCTTCCCTCTCAAAGGTTTTGACGCCTCGATCACTGAAAAAGTGCCTGAAATTTACGAAACCGTAAAGCGGCAGAACATCACGAGACCTTTGATTTTGGAACTTCCGTCAAGAATGAAAATCGAATTTGAAAACATGGATTCAGAAAAATTCGGCAACCCGAAAAATTTTGTGCACAAAAACAGCGAAAATCCACGGCTTGATATTTTGAATATCGGAATGTTCGTAGATTCCTGGAATGATATTTTTCAATATAACCGTGAAATCATCTACACAAACTGGCAGAACCGCCACAAAATCGATTCCGTCAACGGCGTGAACGGCTATTTTCCCACTCCGCGCATGATTCTGCAGTATCACATAAACAATCTTCCGAATCCGGAATCATTTGAGTTTTTAAGAAAATTCGGAATAAATTTCATAGTTTGGCATGAATTTATGAAAATAAAGGCAGACACGCTTTCTTTAGAAGACTTGGAAAAATCACCATGTTTAAGCAAAATCGAAACGAATTCGGAAGGAAGCACTCTCTTCAAACTGACAAACTGCGACACTAAGATTTTTTACGGGAGTTTTTAAATATGCCTGAAACGGTAAAAAAACTTTTTAAATTCAAAAATCCCCAGTCTTATTCATACTTTATTCTGATTTTCTCGGTTTACTGGTCGATGAAGTTTTTTCTCGGCTTCTACATGTTCGACAAAGTGGGAAGCGAGACTCTGATCTTTGTGCCGCCTTTTTCCCTGCTTTTGAACGTGACCGATATCCTTTTCTGTCTTATCGCAGCATATACCATTGATTTTATTGCAAAAAACAACAAATATTTATTTTTCATACTTACTTGGGCGACATTCCCGCCGATTTATTATTTTGCAATCAAGGGTTACATAATTTATCTCTATTTTCACGGATTCGTTAACTTCGGACTCAACAATTTCCTTGGCTCGAAAGGAAACGAAACTGTGAATTTCATTCTTTACGCTCTAGATGTTTACGCCGTCATGTTTCTGATTTTTCTCTTGATTGTCACGGTTTTATATCTGATTTTTGCAAAAAAATTGGGAAGTTTCGTTGCTGAAAAAAGAGCAGATCTTCCGATTTTCTTTCTGATAGCAGCCCTTCTTCTGCTTCCGTTCAGAATCGCTTTTTCGGAAAAATGCGAAAGAATCGACGCAAGCCCGCTTTTTGAACTTCCTTTAAGCTATCTCACCATGCCTAACTATATGCCGCGTAATTATTCCAAAGATTTCAGACCTCCGCATGAACTTATTTTCGGCAGAGAAAAAAGCAGTGTCAAAGTTGAAAAAGGAGAACTCAAAAAGAAAAGAAACATTCTGATTTTACTAATAGAATCGACATCTTACAGTAAAAAAGAAAGACTTGGTTTCTTCAACTACTTTCAGAAAAACTCAGTCGAAGCAACAAATTTCAGAGCATGTTTCCCCGGAACCACAAGGTCTCTTATTTCAACAATGTGCGGAACTTACAGCGGAACCGGGTTTACAGCTCTGACGCGCTATCAGCCCGATTTCACCTGCACTTCCCTGCAGAAAAAGTTAGGTGAAAACGGATACCGGACAGCTCTTTTTTCAGCAGTAAATCTTTCCTACGACGATTTTGATCAGGCAAAAATGCTTAAAGATTTTAACATCATAGAAGAACCGTCGACTTTGACGAAACGCTATACGCCGAAAAAAATCCACGGAACGGGAAACGCGATTGAAGAAGAGATTCCGATTGAAGAAATCATAAAATTCATGAAAAAAGACGAAAATCCCTTTTTCGTTTTTTACTATGTTTACTGGACTCACAGCCCTTACGAACATCCCTTCAAAGATACGGGCAACCTGCCGCTTGAAGAGCGTTACGACGAATCGCTGAAGTATGTTGACGAGTCGGTTCAGAAACTGTTTGAAAAGATGAAAGAAAACAATCTTTTCGATGAAACTGTGATAATCGCCACTTCCGACCACGGTCAGGCTTTCGGAGAGCATCCCGGAAACTACACTCACAGCAACTACATTTACGAAGAATCGGTAAAAGTTCCGTTTATAATGAGAAGCCCCGATTTTTCAGAACAAAAACAGACAGTTGATGTAGATGCGGCACATTTTGACATTCCGGCGACAATACTCGAGTTTGCAGGAATAAAGCAGCCTGAAAACTGGGACGGACAGTCTCTGATTTCTGGAAATTACAAGCAGAAACCGAAGCTGATGTTTTCACGCGGGATCGTTTACAGCGACGGAATCCTCGACGGCAACTACAAATACATTTACTATCCTGACGGCAAAAAGGAAGAACTTTACGATTTAAGCACAGATCCGCTCGAAAAGAACAACATTTCAAAAGAAAACAAAGAAAAAACTGATAAATATCAGCAGCTTTTTAGAGAATGGATCCCTTATCAGCAGGATAGAATCACAAAGTAGCTACTTGATTTCTTTAGTTTTTAGTCCCGAAATTTCTACAAGTTTTCTGCCTGAATCAGTGCAGAGCACGATCGATTTTCTGTCTGCAATGCAAAAACCTTTTGAAGGGATATTTTGCTGAAAAAATTCGATTTTTCCGATTGAAACGGGAAGAACGAGTTTGTTTGCCATAATCAGAGCGGTTTGAAGCATTGAATCGATCAAAGTCGGCGTAATTGTTGAAGATTTATTGAAATCTGAGAATGAAAGTTCTCTTTTTTCTCCGCGGATCCATGAGGCTAGACAAAAATCTTTTTTAAGAGACAAAACTTCTTTTATGTGACGGAAAAATTTCCCGTGAAAAACAGGTTTCGGAATAAATTTTTCAATATCAAGCGGCTTTTTAGAAATTTTCGGAAGTACAACCGAACAGCTCTGGCATTTTAAATTATCAAAATAAAATTCGCATGTTACAACATTTTGAGAAAAACCGTCAAGGCTCGTCCGCAGCACTGCAACAATCAAATTATCCGAATTTTTAGAGACTGCGGCAAAAGAACGGAGCTCTATTGGCGAGGCATCTGAAAAAATAACCGGCGAAGAAATTTTAATATTTTTTATCTCTCTCAAATTTCTGCTCCCGGCAATCAGCGCTGCATTTTTGGAAAGCAGCTCCAGGATAAAAACGATCGGAAGAACAACCGCTCCGTTTACAACATGGTCGAGAAGATAAACATCCTGATTTATTGACATTTTTGTCTGAGTTACAATTTCAGTTTTCGGAATAAAACGGATGATCCTCGTATTTTTCGAGCTGCTCAGACTGCTGTATTCGGGATATAAATTCGCCTCAAGATGCTGGGCAAGCCTTCCCGTAACGACCGAAATCTTTGAATCGGAAAAAATGATATCTTTGTAAGCCTCAACGCCGTCGTTTGTTGAAAGCGGAACGACACCGACACTTTTGAGATAGTCGATGACATTGTCTTTTTTGCCCATGCCGGTTTCGTTCCACACGGTATAACCGACTGATTTTGCCGGAATATTCATTTTATTTAAAAGCAGACACAGATAGTCCAGCCAGCTGTTTGCAAAAGTGTAGTCGGCCTGCATCCTCATTCCGGTTTTTGCAAGAACGGACGAAATCAAATGAACGAATTTCAGGTTTTCGGTGTCACAGAGAGATAAAATATCAAGCAGACTGCCAACTTTTACAGCCAGACACCTGTCAAAACTGCTTTTTTCCATATCCTGAAAAAGTGCATAGTTGCTGATTCCAGCTCCATGCAGGATTCCGCTGATTTTTCCGTGATTTTTTATGATTTCTTTAATAGTTTTCTTGGTTTTTGCACTGTCAGACAAATCGCATGAATAGTAAAAAACATCCTGCGCATACTTTTTCAAAGCCGTCATATTTGCAAGTGTTTTCGAACCGACTCTGAAAACTTCATCTTTTTCTGTTGAACCGACAAGAACAAAACGGCATTGCAGAATTCTGCTCAATGCAAGAGTATGCTCGAAAGTTATCCCTTTTGCTCCGCCGGTAACGAGAACCAAGTCGGCCTTATCACATAACACATTATATTTATTTGATTTTTCGCTGTATGATTCGACTGCCGCCCAGGTTTTTCTATTTAAATTTTCATCGTAAACAATGTGCATATTTCCGTTTATGAAAGCTTCAGACTCCTTTTTTATCAAAAGTCGAGTTATCGGTTCATCAATATTTTCATGGATCGAAAGCCACAGAAATTCACCGTGCGTGTACTCCAGGCGCAAGGTTTTGAGAAGTGCCGCAGCAGGATTCAAAGAATCTGCAATATCTGAAAAACGCGAAACAAAAACAAGTCTGAATTTTGAGTGTATCGGATCTTTATCTTTTAAAAACAGCTTTAATTCAGCAAAAACATTTTCAGAGAATTTTGCAAAATTCTTTTTTAAACCATTAAAATCATTAAATTTATTTATTTTGTCGGTATAAAAAACGAAAGTGTCGGTTTTTGATGCCGGATCACCTTTTCCATGCTTTGAAAAAGGAGCATCGCAAAGCCTGATTTCAAAAGTTTTTATCCATTCAGGAATAACACCTGGAGTTGTAAGCGATGCTTTTTTATCATTTCTGAGATCTGTTTCCGAGTAACTTTCAGCAGCGTCAGCCTGCATCGTATCAATGATTTCCCGGATCGTGGATTCCGAAAAAAGTGTCGGACTTGCAATAATTTCACCCGGTTTAATCTTTCTTCCCAAAGCAAGCATAAACTCGGCACCTTTTAAAGAATCAAAATTCAAATCATATTTGAGATTCATATCAATGTTTATATTTTCCTTAGCGAAACCGGTCTTGTCTGCAATCCAGTTGATTGCAAAATCGTAGATATTTTCTTCTTTTTCTGATGTTTTTTCGTCTGAATTTTTCTTCTCCGCAGGCTCTTTTTCCAAAGGATTCGCGATAAACGAATGTCTCTGCAACTTATTGAAATCAAAAGGCAATTTGCTGTTTTTATTTAACAGATTTCCGTTCAGCCAAAGAAGAGCAACTATTGAAAGAATGGATTTCTGCGGAGTTTTTTCAGCACCATCGGTTGCCTCCGACAAAAAATCAGTTTTCAGAATATCTGGAAGAAGTGATTTCAAAACATCTTTAGGACCGCATTCGATGAAAAGATTTATCCCGGAATCATTCATATTTTTTATCGTTTCGCAGAAATTTACAGGCTTTAGAATCTGCTCTGACAAATATTCTGCAAAATCAGCACAGTCAGCTTTTTTGGCTGTAACAGTTGAAAAAAGAGGCAGTTTTTTGCTATGTTTAAAACTGATTTTTTTGAGAAATTTTTTGAAATCGCCAGCCGCCTTTTTCATAAAAACAGAGTGGAAAGCATTGGAAACATTGAGTTTTTTATAACCAATAGAAAGGACATCAAGGAAGCTTGCAAGTTTTTCTATTTCAGTTTCCGAACCCGAAAGAACGACCTGCTTTTCAGAATTTATGTTGGCAAAATTGAGTTTCGCTTTTGAACTTTTCAAAATGTTTTCTGCCGTCTCGAAGTCGCAGAAAAGCGCTATCATGCCGGTGTTTTCAGTGCTTCCCGACATGAGCAGACCTCTTTTTGCCGCGATTTTTACGGCAACGGTATCAGGAATCACGCCTGTTGCGCACAAAGCAGTGATTTCTCCCAGGCTGTGTCCTGTAAAATAAATGTCTGAAAGTGAATATTTTTTCAAAACATCAAGAAAAACAAGCGATGTTGCAACAATTGCGGGCTGAGCATATTTTGTCAGGGTAACTGCCGCATCTTTCGATTTTAAATCCGAATCCGAATATTTCCAGCGGTTTTCAAGAACGAAACCGGCAATTCCTTCTGGAATTATTTCTTTAACGGCTGAATCGAGCTTGTTGAAATACTCTTTTTCTTCTGGAAAACTTGTCAGAATTTCAGCGAGCATTCCGAAATACTGGCTTCCCTGCCCCGGAAACATGAATGCCGCGGCTGAAGAGTTCTTTTCTGCCGAAAATCCGCATGACAAAGAAGCATCAAAAAACGAATTTTTCTTTTTGATTTCAGAGATGAGCGTTTCGCACTTATCCTGGAATGACGAGGGATTATCCGCTACGACCGCAGCTTTATAACCGTTTGATTTCACTGATTTATTGTATTTTTCAGAGAAATCTGAAATTTCAGAAGAACTCATATTTTTTGCAGCTTCTGCAATTTTTGAGATCTCATTTTCGAGAGCCTTTTTCGTCGGAGCCGAAACCATGAACATAAACGAGCTTGTCTCCGGTTCTACTTTTGCGGCAGGATAAATTTTCCTCTCTTTTTCAGGAATAAATTCTTCCATTGTTATGTGCGCATTCGATCCGCCGAAGCCGAAAGCGCTGACTGAAGCCCTGCGCTTGTGCTCATGCGCCGTCCATATTCTGCCTTCCATCGAAGGCTGCAGGAATTCCGGCGGTCTGCCGAAAGCCGAATTCGGAATAAAACATCCTGTCGTCGGCGGAATAAAATGATTTTCAAGAGCAAGTAGAGCCTTTATCGCACTGAATGCACCGGCAGCTGCCTTCAAATGACCGATATTCGCCTTCAGGCTTCCGATATAGGAAACATCTTTTTTCTTTTTGCTCATAACCGAAAGCAGGGCTTCGATCTCTGCCGCATCGCCGCGCACTGTGCCGGTGCCGTGACCTTCGAAATAATCGACTGAATCAATTGTGTATCCTGCTTTTCTGTAAGTTTTTTGAAGAGCGACCGCCTGACCTTCAGCTTTCGGAGCCGTTATCGCTTCACCGTTTCCGTCGGAAGAAAAGGCAAAACCTTTGATTACCGCTTTGGGAACAAAACCGTATTCAAGCGCGGTTTTCAAATCGGCCAGAAGCAGAAGTGCGCAGCCCTCGCCCGGCAGCATTCCGTTTGCACGGATATCATAAGGGAGAATATTCTCTTTCGCAAAAGCACCAACCTTGGAAAATCCGACATATTCAAAAGGATCGAGACTTATATCTACTCCGCCGCAGAGTGCAAAATCAAGATCGCCCGATTCAATGGCAAAGCAGGCGTTTATTACCGATAGCAGAGAAGATGAACACGCGCCGTCAACAGTATATGCGCCGCCGCGGAAATCAAAGAAGTTGGCAATCCTTCCGGCAATAATGTTCGACATTCCGCCTGTCAGCGAATCTTCGTTGATTTCAGGCAGCATTCCGACCATATCTTTTTCAAACTGGGCTGCAATTTCTGCTTTTGCATCGGAATCAAGTTCAAAGTGGTTCAAAGCCCGATTCAACCTGTCTTTTATCGTGCTGAAACGCGATTTTAGAGTGAAACTTCTGGCAAATTCGCCCGTAATGCTGTTGCCGATAACCACACCTTTTCTGCTCGGATCAATTTGTTTTAAGAAACCGAATTTATTCAACAATTTATCGGCAGTATCAAGAGCCAGCCAGTGAGTTATGTCGTAGTGTTCCGCACTCAGCGGAGAAATTTTGTATTTCAGCGGATCGAACTTCCAATCGGTAATCAAGGCCATGAGGCGGGTCGCGCTTTTATCCGGAACATTTCCGTTTTTTGAATAGTAGAGTTCTTCGGGCAGCCTGACATCGGGCATGATCCTGAACTCTTTTTTTCTTTCCATTACGGTTTTCCATACATCCGCCGGAGTTTTTATACCTGGCCCTATGCATGAAAAATCAAGAACGGCTACTTCACGTTTATTGATGACGCCCATGAAATCTCCCAAAAAAGCCGCGCTATTATACTCAAATTTTCTTAAAATGCGAGCTGGATTTCATCTTTCTGCCGAAACTCGTTTTCTATCACTTTTATTGCGTTGATCTTCTGTTCAACACTTGCGTGCTGGTAAATTTCATGCACCATAACGGATCTGTGTCCCACAAGTTCCATCACGACATTCATCGGGATCCCGTTCGCCGCGCACAGCGAGACGAAACTATGTCGGAAACTGTGAAAACCGTAAATCGTGCTTTTTCTGAAACACCTTTCGTTTTCGACCTTGGTTTCAATACCTGCCTTTTGAAAAAAATTCTGCACCATTGTTGCAATATTCCCTTTTGCTTTCAGATATCCTTCAGCAATTTTAGGAATAACATAGTTTGTCACATTATTTTTCTGCTCAGATTTCAACATTTTCAACTCATCGCACAGACCGCCCAGCAGCGGTATTTCAAGGTTCCTTTTCAGGTGCTTCGTTTTATTCGGCAATCTTACAATAACTCTATTTTCAAAATCGACCTCGCTCCACTTCAAAGTAGCAGCATCACCCAGTCTGAGTCCGGTATAAAAACCGATCATGCACAAAGTTCTGATATCTCCTCGTGCATTCATAAAAATCTGTTTCAACTGTGCCTTTGAAAACGGACGCTTGGAAACATGCCCCTCGCGCTTCTTGTCGACCTCCGACCAGACGTTTTTGCGTAAGCCGGCTTCTTCCGCCAAAGCTGAAAATATCGACCTGAATTTTGTAATTCTTTCATTGTATGTGCGCTCGGCGATCCCCTTTTCCCACTCTGAACAGAGAAATTTTTCGGCAATTCCCTTGTCTATTTCGCTCAAATACCTGACATCCGGAAAATTTTTGTTCACAAATGCGACGAATTTATTCCACATACTGCGGTAATCTTCGTAGCCTCTTTCTGAAATCGTCCGTTTGCGCGGCTTCTTTTTAAAAAGCTCGAAAGTATCTTCCATTGCAACCGTTTTCACTTTTATACTGTTCAGTTCTTCGATGGCACTGCGCAAGGCCGCTTCTTTTTCCTCCGGCTCAAGAATCTCCACTTTTTTTATCACCTGTTTCAGATAAAAATACCAGTCCAGATCCAACTTCAGCTGCATACACCTTTCTTCAGCTTTTTTTGTTGCCTCACGAAGCGAGTTTGTCCTTGTAGATTCAACGATGCGCCTGCCGTTGATCATTACCTGAAAATAGTAGTTTCTGCTTCCTCTTTTCTTAAAAACACTAACCATTTCACGTTTCACCTTTTCAAAATAAATTTATAAAATTACACCGTTTTTTACACCATTAACAGAAATAAACCAGTCAGCCATCGCAAAAATCAAAAAAAAATCATGTATAATTAACATGTTAACATACACGATGATTCTTTATATTACGGTTGTCCAAGCGGTAGTTACTATGAAGGCGGTTCCTGCAAAACAACGAAATGCGGCGACGGAATTGTAAACAGTGAACACTGCGAAAGTGTCGGTTCTGAATATACCTGCATATTCACAGTCGGCAGAAATGAAGTTTGTGATGACGGCGGTAAAAACGGACAATATGCGGGTGTCGCTACGAGATCGAACTGCAAGAGCGACTGCAGCGGAAAAATCAAAGGCGGTTCGGAATACTTCTGCGGTGACGGAAAAGTTCAGTATAAATCTGGCGATACATGTTACGGTTCGGCATGCAAACAGGTAACTGAAGGCAACTATCCGGGTGCCACAATTTCTGCCTTCACGCAATCGGAACAGTGTGACCCGAAGAGCGGCGCCAATGACAGAGCAACTCTCTGCAAATCTAAAGGGTACGGAGATCACAGTTACTACGACAACACCAACTCTGTTCCGAGCTGCGGAAACGACTGCAAAATAACTATAAGCCAGTATGAAGGCTGCGCTTACTGCGGAGACGGAAAGGTTCAGAAAGCAAGCGGCACTCTGACTTATGTCTCAGCTGATTACTCCAATGTTTCTGGAGCAAGTGAATACTGCGATCCGGGAAAGGATTACAACAATGATACAGGAACCAAAGAACTCTGCAACGCGGCACTGAGTTTAACCAGAACAAGTTACTATACTCCAAGTACGCGACCAACATGTTCAGGCGGTTGTGATAAAAGCAGCATAAAGAATGCGACACAGGGAACTAACTGCCAGTGGTGCGGTGACGGAACTGTTAACGGGTCAGAAAAATGTGATACAGGGATAAGTACTCTGTATTCCTGTTATGAAGCAACTTCATGGACAACTGGTTCTGGTAATAGTGAGGAATCGCACTCTGGTTATAATGTCTACAAAATGAATTGTTCCACCGGCTGTTCGTGGGGTAGTAAAACCTCATTGTCAACTCAATCTAGTTCTTATACTTATTCCGGTTACACAAATAAAGGAACTTGCTCCAGCTTCGGTTTATAAATAACCCTACAACATATAAATGTGGATAGAATCTTTATTTAATGGTTTTTTAGCTTCTTATACAATAACAGCTCAGCTTTTGTTTATGTCATTTGTTTTGATGATTCCGCTAGAGCTTTATTTGGCAGATGGATTTAATGTGTCGAAAATAAAGTTTTTCTTTTTTTCATTAATTGCCCTTTATTTTTCATACTTGTTTGCACGGATTTTTCATGCCTACTTCGATTCAAGTCAAATAATGAAAACAGTAAGAACTTTCAATTGGAAAGAGCAGTTACGCTATTTTTTATTTCCTTATGCTGGCGGAATAATGTTCTACGGTTCATTGATAGGAAGTATGGTTGGAATTTCTATCATTTATCCTGTTTTGAAAAAAGATAAAGCGGCTTATTTGAGATGTTTTGACATTACCATTATATGTTTTGCATTTACTGCAATCTTTTCCAGACTTGCTGATTTTTCATTCAGTGATTCATTTGGATTTCCTTTTGATTCCTCTTTCAGTCTAGTTTTTCCGTCTGGAAGTGCAGCTGCGAAACAACTTGCCAAACGTGGAGTTATCGAAATGGGAATGCCGACTCCGCCGCTTTTCCCGACTCAGCCGATAATGATTATGGCAAAAATCATTATCTTCTTTGTCCTTCTTCTAAAATGTTTTCAAGACAAGAAAAAAGTTCCGTTGAATTATGTGGCTTTGTACTTCCTGATGTATGGACCTTACAGAATCTGCATTGATTTTTTCAGATTCGATGGAGCCGCATATTTTCTCGGACTGACGACTTCACAGTGGCTTTCGATTGTTTTCACTGTTCTCGCAATTTTGTATTACAAATTTTTGTATAAAAAATTGGAACAAAAATACTGCTTAAATGAGATTGCAAAATGAAGAAAACACTTTTAGTGATCTTGATTCTGATTTGTTTCATAGGTTGTCGGAAAAATAGTGAAAAAAATAAAGATTTAATCACTGGCGAGAAATTTGTTGAAACAAATTCGGTTGAAAATCTTTACGACGCTGTCGTTGTCGGCGGCGGTCTTTCCGGACTGTCGGCGGCCTATAATTTGCAAAAAGAACTCGGCGAAAATGCGAAAATACTGCTTCTTGAAAAGGAAAACAGACTCGGCGGGAAGATTCTTACTAAAAAATTTAATAACGATATTTATGAACTTGGAGCTTCTTTTGATTATGGTAAAGCTTACGCGCCAAAAGGTTTTGAACCGTCGGAACTTGTAAAACTCAGTAAAAATTATGGTGTATATTTAGACGGTACTCTATATTCTGCCGGGAACATCCCGGAATTACTGCGAAAAATAGATCCTAAAAATGCCCGTTTTTTCAGTGAATTCGATAAAAATCAGAATATAAACAAACTCTTCGATTCAGTGTCTGATGATGTGAAAAAAGCAATAGAAAGTTCTTTTAAAGTAATTCATTTCGGAGAATTTAAAGATTATATAGACGAGAGAAAGAAAGATGCTTTTAAGACCTATAATTTGGATTTTCATGTAAAAGGAAATTATGAGTTTTTGGATTTTTACACGAAAATTTTGAAAGGAAACTATCTTCTCGGTGCTGAAGTTGAATCTATTGAACAAAAAGGCAATGAGATTCTGGTTCAATATAAAAAAGGCAGTAAAACCAATGTGTTGAAAGCCAGAAGTGTAATTGTTGCAACTCCGGCAACAGTTACGCAAAAAATTGTAAAAAATATGAAAGAGGAATCAGAAAATTTCGTAAAATCAGTAAGATATACAAAAACTTTTGTCGTCGTTTTTATAACAAACAGAAATAAACCGATAGATTTTTCTTATATATTGACCCCTGATAAAGTTTTCAACTTTTTTACAACTTCATTTTCTGTTGATAAAAAACGAAATATTTTCAGTATTTATTTTACAGATGCTTTTATAAATTTGCACCAGGATTGGAAAAATGATGATTATATCAAAGCTGCATACAAAGATTTTCAATCCATGCAACTTGTTGATCTGGACATGGATTTGCTGCACATAGATTCATGCTTTTGGGAAGAAGAAGGCCCCGTGATTTCAGAAAAAACATACAAGAATTTCAGTGAAACCGCTTTGAATCCGATTACAGGTGTCTTTCTGGCAGGCGATTACACATTTTGGAACGAATATAAAATTCCTTATGGTATTCCGCCGGCATATTTTAGCGGAAGAAAAGCCTCCAAAAAGGTTGTCGAATATTTGAAAAGATAAACATCTCGCATTTCCCAAAAAATTGAATATAATAGCGCGGTTTTGAATGCGTGAGGAAACATGAACGATATTTTTAGTATAGTTAAAGAGTTGTGTTCATACCCGGCGGAAAGGGAATGGTTTGAATTCAAGCACAACTGGTTTGAGCCTGAACAACTCGGTCAGTATATTTCCGCATTATCCAACAGTGCGGCTATGGAAGGCCGCAGCAAAGCGTATTTTGTATGGGGAATAGACGACAAAACACACGATATTGTCGGAACGGATTTTGATTCTGACTGCAACGTAAAAAATGAACCTTTGAAACATTTTCTTTTTCGCGGACTTTCGCCGGATGTAAATTTTATTTTTGAAGAAGCTGTAATCGACGGCAAAAGAATCGTGCTTCTTACGATACCGGCAGCGAAAACTGTTCCGGTATCCTTCTCAGGCGAGCGTTTTATCAGAATAGGAAGCAGCAAGGAGAATTTGCGGAAATATCCCGAAAAAGAGTCGTATCTTTTCGAGGTTTTGCGTCACGGCTTGCCGACGATAGAAAACACTCCTTCTCAATATCAGGATCTTACATTTGAAAAACTGCTTATTTACTACGGTGCGAAGGGGATAAGGCTGAATGAAGATACCTTCAAAAAGAATCTCGGCTTTTTTACTTATGACGGCAAATACAACATTCTTGCCCAGCTCATGGCGGACAATTCTCATTTGCCGTTAAGATTCGCAATATTTTCAGGGAAAACCAAAACATCTACATTGTTTTCCGTGCGTGAGTTCGGGTATCAGTGCCTTTTGTATTCCCTTGACGAAGTTCTGCGTTACGGTGATGTTTTGAATATAATTCAGGCAGACGAGCGCAACCGCATAGTGGAGCGGAAAGAAACGGCTTTGTTTGAAAACGATGCTTTCCGCGAGGCAATGATAAACGCTTTTGTGCACAACAAGTGGGTGGAAGGAAACGAACCCATGATTTCTGTGTTTTCCGACAGAATTGAGATACTTTCCCGCGGAACATTCCCGCCGGAACAGACATTGGAAGGCTTCTTTGCAGGAGAATCGGTTCCTGTAAACCAGAAACTTTCGGAGATTTTTCTGCAGTTGCACATAAGCGAAAAGACAGGGCGCGGAGTTCCGAAAGTAATCGAAAAATACGGCAGAGATGCTTATGAATTCCGGGAAAATTCGATTGTTGTAAAAATTCCGTTCAGATGGATCAATGTTTTAGGCGAAGACAATGCTCCCGAAGAGGTGAAACAGTTTAAAGTCAAAGGTGCAACTACCCCAAAAACTATACCAGAAACTATACCAGAAACTATACCAAAAACTATACCAAAAACTATACCAAAAACTATACCAAAAAACACTCAGGAAAAGATACTGAAACTGATTGCTGAAAATCCTCGTATAACTCAAAAACAGATGGCTGAAGCCTGCGGTATTTCATTGGCAGGAATAAAGTGGCAGGTAATGCAGATGAAAGAAAAAATTGAATTTGTCGGCTCACGCAAAACGGGTTATTGGAAAATATTGTCTGAAACTGATAAAACATCAAATAATGATTGACATTTTTCCTTTAGCAATTCCAAAAAACCGAGTATAATAGCGCGGTTTTGTTTCGGAGATTCAATGGAAATCGCAATTCTTGTCGCAACGCTCCCTTTTATCTGGTATTTTTTTAGAAAAATAGGATTTTCCCTGATTGCTTCAATGGTTGTTGCAACAGTTTTGGAAATTGTGAATGAAACCGTGTTCGCCGATGTCGGAACTTTTTATCCGAAAGTCATGATTCCGTTCCCGTTTTTCAATTTTCCGGTTATGATTGTTCTACTTGGAGGACTTTATTCGGGAATTATTAATTTTGCGGCTTTAAAAGTATCCAAATTTTTTAAGAAAAGATTTTTGTCGGCAAGTGTATTTCTGCTTTCAGCCGCCTTGATGAACATAATTTCAATACTTATAGAAAGTGTCGGAATTTATTCAGGATTTTGGGTGCACAAACAGCCTTCCGGCATCTCTGCGATTTATTTCGCGGTTTATGTTTACTATCTTCTTATTGTGTTTTCGGCGTCGGTTTTTATCGTTTCCGGTTTTTTCCATAAAAAATCTTAGTGTCGCAATAAATCAAATTTTTTCAGGAATTGCGGGAAAACACAAAAATTTCTGCCGTTACGTAAAAAAATTGCGAAAAACATCTTTATCTTCGTTTATCGCTTGGAATCGTGCAAAATACGACTTGACAAAAGCTTGGAATCGTGCAAAATCAGCAAAGTTTATCGCTTGGAATCGTGCATGAGGTACCATGAAACGTAAGATTTACAATGAGTTGCTTGAGTGGAAACTTAAACGGAAAGGAAAAACGGCAATAATGATTGACGGGGCAAGGCGTATCGGCAAAAGCTACATCGCCGAAGAGTTTGCTAAAAACGAATATAAATCTTACATTCTCGTCGATTTCAACCACACTGACAAACGCCTGTTCGAGATTTTCGACAACTACATCCACGACCTCGGCATGTTTTTCATGCAACTTTCGACTTATTACGGCGTCAAGCTTTATGAACGGGATTCCCTCATCATTTTCGACGAAGTCCAGCTTTATCCGAAAGCGAGAGCTGCAATCAAATATCTTGTTGCCGACGGAAGATACGATTACATCGAAACGGGTTCGCTTGTCAGCATAAACCGGAATGTCAAGGAGATCGTGATTCCTTCTGAAGAACACAGGATGGCAATGTATCCTATGGATTTTGAAGAATTTCTCTGGGCGCTTGGTGATGAAACGACGATGTCGTTTATCAGGCACTGTTTCGAACATAATCAGCCGCTTGGTCCTCTGCACCGCAAGACAATGGATCTTTTCCGTCTGTATATGATTGTCGGCGGAATGCCGCAGGCCGTCCTTACCTTCCGCGAGAAGAGAGATTTTGATGAGACCGATGCGGCAAAACGCGACATTCTTGCCCTTTACCGCGCTGACATTGAAAAATATGCCGTCGGTTACGAAAGCAAAGTCAAAAGCATTTTTGACTGGATTCCGGCAGAACTTCAGCGCCACGAAAAGCGCTTCAAACTGGCCGATCTGTCGGAAAACGCCCGTTTCCGCAGTTATGAAAGCTCCTTTTTCTGGCTTACCGATGCAAAGATCGTGAACATCTGCTATGCGGCGACCGAACCGACAGTCGGGCTGAAAATGCGTGCCGACAACACTTCGCTGAAATGTTACATGGCCGATACCGGACTGCTTATTTCCCATACTTTCGACGAAAAAGTCATCGCAAATGAAAAACTTTACAACCGCCTTCTGCTAGACAAACTTGAGATAAACAAAGGAATGCTGGTTGAAAATATCGTCGCCCAGATGCTTTGCGCAACGGGACACAAACTTTATTTCTATTCGTCATACTCGAAAAAAGAGGCTGCCGACCGCATGGAAATTGATTTTCTCGTGCAGAAGCCCGATCTCACGAACCGCCACAATATCTCTCCGATCGAAGTCAAATCGACCACGAGATACACGACTTCATCCCTCGGAAAATTCGCCGCAAAATACGCTGAACAGCTCTCGACGCAATATGTGCTGCACACGGCAGA
Source organism: uncultured bacterium (assembly GCA_947305505.1). Lineage (GTDB taxonomy): Bacteria > UBP6 > UBA1177 > UBA1177 > UBA1177 > UBA1177. Next base: position 85,029 of record CAMZDX010000001.1, read on the forward strand.
TTTTCAGGAAAAGGACGGAATTCTATATCTTCCGCTTTACATGACGCCGCTGCTGTAAAACTTGTTGAAAATGAAACGACTGATGATTCATACCCTGGCGTAAAAACTTGTGTAAATTTTTGCGCATCTCCTAATCTACAAAAGTCACAGCATGGTGTGGACGCATGATGCATTTAAAAGACCTGGACGCGACCCAGTCACCCCATCTGCCTCATGGGGAGTCCCGCCTAACGGCTCGACTTTGTCTCGATATCACAAATCTTCCGAAAGAAGAAAATCCTTCATTTTTATGTGCTGAACATTGCTTGTAGAATAGTCAACATCGTCATTTGTGATTATGATTTTTTTGTCGATCTGATCCAGCTGGTTGAATGCGCTGAACTCTCTTTCGTAGGCTTTGTCGTCCGCCACGCTGTATGCAACTTGAATGTAATATTTTTTTCCTGCTTTTTCGCACAAGAAATCAATTTCCCTGCCGTTTTTGTTGAAGACCTGCAGTTTGCAGTCACGGTAAAGCAGCTCGTTGAAAACTATATTTTCAAAATTGTGCGTCAGATCATAGCGGTTCCGCTCGCATCTTATCGAATTAAAGGCGACATCTTCATTGTAGATCTTCACATAAAAAGAAAGTTCGCGTTTTGTTTTGGCGGAATACTGCCTGATACTTTCAATAATATATGCTTCTTCGAGGTAACTCAGATATTTCATTACAGTGTTGACAGAGCATGAATCGTGTTCTTGTTTTACGTAGTCGTGGATAGATTTTACCGAGAAGATACGTGAATTCGAGCGCAGGACATAATTTACGAGAGCAACGAAAAGCGATGTTTTTTTGATCCGGTAGCGGCGGATAAGATCGTTTATTACAATGGTGTTGTCAAGATCAGTAAGATATCTGCGGAGAGCTGTTTCATCGGGCATTTCAAGCCGTCCGGGAAAACCTCCCCAAATGATGTAGTCGCTGACTGAGACCTCTTTCCCAAGTTGGGAGGCATATTCCACAAGTTCACGATAAACAAAAGGTCTTATCCTGAAAGAGACGAAACGGCCGCTGAGTTCCTTGGTAAATTCACCTGAAAGAAGTTTCGAGTTCGAACCGGTTATAAACACCGATGTGTCGTAAAGGCGAAGCGTTTTGCAGGCATCCTGCCACCCGTCAAGCTCCTGCACCTCGTCCAAAAAGAGATAAAGTTTTTCTGGTTTTCTGTTTTCTTTGACATAATTGATCAGATCCAGGGAATTCCGGATAGTTGAAGTCGTCAGCTTGTCCTCGAAATTCAAAAAGATAACATTTTCGTGTTTTTCTCTGATCTCATCCATGATCTGCGAAAGTATCACCGATTTTCCGCAACGCCTGATCCCTGTAATGATTTTGACAAGATCAGATTCGTAAAACGGACGAACCTGATTTATGTAATGTTCGCGTATTATCATACCACACCTCCAAAAAGATAATACTGAAAACTTTTTCACATTTCAAGAAAAGTTTTCACTGCCACTGAAAACTTTTTCGGATTTTGGTAAAAGTTTTCAGTTTGTGGAAATATAAAATACTTTACGGATTTTTTCACGAATTGCGGGAGGATTATGGGAGATAAGTGGCATTTCAGATTCTTTTACTTACCTATTTGTCTGATTCCGACAAATAAGATTTTATGTTTGTCAGGGCTTCTGCATAAACAGCGGCGGAAAAAGCCGGAGAAAAATAATAATCATACTCTTGTTTTAAGCCGCTGTGAAACCAGCTTTCTTTAAATGGAAGCGATCTGTTTTCAGAAAACAATGATTTTGTAGTTTTTTCCACAACTTTTTCTTCAACCATTTCAGAGTTAAAGCATGCTGAAACAAACATTGACGCGTGCAACGGCGAATCCTTGGATTCTATAAAATCTGATTTTTTCAACTTTTCATAGAGATTTTTTAAAGCCGGACGGATACATTTCACTCCTCTTTTGTAAGCTTTAGAAAGCATATAAAAAATAACGATATCATCTTCATAATAAAGTGATTTTTCAAAATTGCCGTTCACAAAATCACATACAGAGGGGATTTCTTTACCCAAAACAACCAAGGTGTTTGCGTTTACAACCGGATCGAAATTGAATTGGTTTTCGCCAGGAGGTTGAAAATCTCTTAAAAATGTGAGCAAAACGCCGTCCTGAAATTGAGTTTCTTCTATTTGCTCTCTGATTTTTTCCAAATGAATTTCGATATTTTGCTGCATTAAAAAATATGCTGTCAGCGAAGTTGTGTCCAAGTCAGGGAAATAAAACTCCTCTTTGGCGTTTTTGATATGATTAAAATCCCAGAAAAAGTGTTCTCCTTGAAATTGGGACAGTTTTTGAGTTTCATTTTTCAAAAAATCGCTGAATTGTACGGGATTCAATTCGCGAAGAATTTCGCATATCATTGAGGCGATGAAAGGAGAATAACGCATGCCTCTGCAATCATTGAAATCTTTTTTGCACAAAAATATCTGAATCCCGGTTTTCTGCAGTTCCCGCTCTATAAAATCGTACGATGCCGCGATTTCACTTTCCGTGATTGATAATGACGGCTTTTCTTCTGATTTTTTGTCTGAAAAAAGTACGATAATAGAAAATGAAATAATAAGAAATGAAATTCCTAAGAAAAGCCGTGACATTATCCGGCAGATTCTACAAACCTAAAGTACTGCATGCAGTAAGTGAAGGAGTCCCGGAATTAAACTTGTTATTATCGGAATATAGGCTCCCTAGACTCCAAGTACAGGATCCGGAACAGTTGACATAATAATAATCAAAATATTTTCCGGTAGAACAGTTGCTACCCCACTGGTTGCAATTATACGTATAGGTGCCGTCCTGTTTGTAACATGTTGTTGTGTTTCCGTCGCATTTTTCAGATCCATTAGTGATACCGTCACCGCACCACATACAGTTGGTTCCTTTGGTAGCATTGCTTATACCTTTACAGTCTGAGTTGCAAGTCGGTCTGGTAGATGGCGTGTAGTAACTTGTTCTAGTTAAATTCAGTGCCGCGTTGCAGAGTTCTTTAGTGCCTGTATCATTTGCATAACTTTTTCCAGAATCGCATAATTCAGCTGCTCCGACAACATTCGTATAATCTGAGCTAACATAAGATGAAGCACTCGCCCTCTGAACTTTTCCGTCACCGCAGTAGCCGCAGCCTTCATACTGGCTTATAGTTATTTTGCAGTCGTTTCCGCAGCTCGGAACAGAGTTGGTGTTGTCGTAGTAACTGTGATCTCCGTACCCTTTAGATTTGCAGAGAGTTGCTCTGTCATTGGCGCCGCTCTTCGGGTCACACTGTTCCGATTGCGTGAAGGCAGAAATTGTGGCACCCGGATAGTTGCCTTCAGTTACCTGTTTGCATGCCGAACCGTAACATGTATCGCCGGATTTATACTGAACTTTTCCGTCACCGCAGTAGTATTCTTCACTGCCGCTTGTGTTTTTGATTTTTCCGCTGCAGTCGCTCTTGCAGTTCGATCCCGTAGCGACACCCGCATATTGTCCGTTTTGACCGCCGTCATCACAAACTTCATTTCTGCCGACTGTGAATTTGCAGGTATATTCAGAACCGACACTTTCGCAGTGTTCACTGTTTACAATTCCGTC
>CAMZDX010000002.1 GCA_947305505.1 uncultured bacterium
ACTGGGATGTGCGGCAGAAGTGGAAAGATTTCGATAAAATCGAAGAAATGTGCCGTAAAATTGTCGTTATCGGCAGAGGCGAAGGGAAAGAAAACGGCTTTTCACTCCCCGACATTTCGAGCACGATGATAAAAAATATGATCAAAAACAATCAGAATCCCGACGTTTTTCTTCCCGCGGGAATTCTGGATTATATAAGGAAAAACGGGCTTTACGCCTGAATGCTTCCGGTTGGAAACACAAGAGATTTCCCCTCTTCAAAAGTACCGAAAGTAAGGAAATCGCTATTGAACAAAGTTTTCAGTTTCCCGCTTTCAACAAGCTCAGCCGGTGTTCCGTCAAAAACGAGTCTCCCCTCTTTCAAAGCGAGAATCCTGTCGGAAAAAACAAGTGCTTCATTGATTTCGTGCGTGACAGTTATCACAAGTTTTCCGCTTGCCGCGATTTTTCTGATGATTTCGGAAATTCCGATTCTCTGGACAGGATCAAGATAGGTCAGCGGTTCGTCAAGAAGCAGGATCTCGCTATTCTGAGCGATCGCTCCCGCAATCAGAATTCTCTGCCGCTCTCCTCCGCTCAAAGTGCCGATTTTTCTAGATAAGAATTTTTTCGTACCGGTGAGTTCAAGCGCCCGCTCTATCGCAGCTTTATCCTCTGCGGAAAGTTTTTCCCACGGCTTTCTGTAAGGATAGCGCGAAAGTTCGATAAAATGCGACACATCGAAATCTCCGGTGATCTCAGCTCCCTGCGGTACGAACGAAATGAGTTTCGCCCGCTCGCGCTCGCTCATCGAGGCAACTTCGACACCGTTTGCCAGAACACTTCCCGAATGCTTGAGCAACGAAGATACAGCACGCAGAAGAGTCGTTTTCCCCGCGCCGTTAGTCCCTATCAGCGAAATATTTTCCGATTTCCCTGCAGAAAAACTGATTTCCTTTATGATTTCCTTTCCTGATATTTCGACTGAAAGATTGCGGACTTGAAACATCCTGAACTCCAAATTTGCTTTATCGTTGCGCCGCACCGTTATCACGTTATCCCTGGATCCCAGTATTCCGTCAAGATCTGGCGCGACGGGAAATAACGATGCGACTATACTCAGAATTTCGGGAAATGCGAGAGGCTATATAATGAGTTAATAAAAACCACCAAACTGGCTGTTTTGAGTCTACCAGTCTCTCAGGCAGTCGGAAGTTTCAAATCCCTCAAGTTTCCTATTTGACTTGATTCAGCAACTCCTGTTTTGCACCAAAGTGCGAAATGTTCGCAGTTGCGCCAAAACACATTGTAACCAGATCCATCATTGAAACCATTTTTCCCAATTTGGCTTTCAGCTCTTCTTAAAGTTTCTTCCGGCGAGTACGGGTGGTAGCTACGACCTAAGATTTTTCTGATGGTATCATGTATCTGCTGACCTAGCGCAGGGTTTTTTATGCATTCATTAAACATGTCAAAATCGAGAACGAATACTTCATCTTCACCTTTGAACAGGGAAAATGAATCCTTGCGGACAGATACTTTCCCGCTCAAAAAATCGTCGCACCCGTTGGAGAAGTGGATAACTTCAAAGTTCCCTGCATATATGCCGTAATGGTCATAATCCGGTAGTACTTTGGGCTTTCTGTGGACACCAATTACGTCTCCCGGTTTAAGCTGCCGCCAGTCTGAAATACGGCATTTAAAATCGGATGGTTTTTTGTAAGGTAAAAGAAACTTAACAGTTTCTCTAAAAGCTTTGATAGCAATAATAATGCGAATAATGCGTAAAAGAATTAGCGGCATTTTTTCCTCAAAAAATAGTTGATAAAAAACATCCTCCCCTAAATCACAACATTTCCTGCTTCAGAGTTATCTCCGGTGTTGTCGTTACACCGCTTATGAACCTGACTTGATACGTGGTATATTTGTGGACAATCGAGCTTATCATCTCCTTGAATTCGTACGCGGCCTGAGCTGAATATACGGCCATTTCAGCTTTTACGAACTCTTCTTTCCGCTTATTGACAACCCGCATCGTGTCATCCGGTTTGATATTATTCCACCAACCGTTTTCCTCGTGCAATATCCTTATGTTTTTAGGATTGACCTCATGACTTATGACTCTGGCTCTCGGAATAAAGACATCTATGCGTTCGTTGGTATCGTCAACCTCGACCCTTATTTCATCAGTATCGAACCCGAACTTTATCTCGCCCTGATATGCAAGAACCAGCCGCTTTGTAGAAAGCAACGAAGTATCTTCGAACGACACTTCCGGCACTGTGTACTTGCGGCTTACAAGAGCCATTTCTCCGATATTTTTTATTTGATCTTCCAGAAACGCGCTGTCAACATGACTTTCGCATTCACCATCGCCCAATTTCATAAAAATCACTGCTGTAAAAAGTATAACAGCGATTAAAATCACAAATGATTTCATCTGCATAGCGGCCTCCTAATTAAAAACCTTTGAAATCATGCCCGGATTTTCCTGAACGAATTCTATTCTGTAGTCCCCACCGTCTCTCCGTTTTGTCCTCAGAAGCGTTGAAAGGTGTCTTGAAACTATCCTTTCGAATTGAGCTGCTGCTTTACTGTCGAAATCCCTGAGGTGGGTTTTAACATAAATCTCATTCTGTTCGGCAATCCTTTCCATGAAAATTTTCTGATCGAGCTTGTTCCACAGCCCGTTGTCCCACTCAAGCACCTTGACATCGTTGACCTCATGACTGAGGATCTTAGAGTGCGGATATCTGACAATGATATTCTTTCCGTTCTTTTCGATTTTGACATTGTCTAGATCGTAGCCGATCTTCACCGTAGCTGAATATGAGACGCTGAAACTCTTTTCCGAAGAGACGAGTCTGATGTTGAATACGGGCGTTTTCACCCAATCTTTGCTTTTATATTCGATAGTGTCAGTATAATCCTGCCTTAAAGTGGAAAGCTCCCTGATTGATCTGACCTCATCAATGAGCAGCGAAGAGGAAACCGTTTCCTCGGTTTCCGATGAGCGTCCTTTAAAACCATATATTGACCAGGCTAAAAAAAGAACCGACGCACCCAACACGAGCATTTTAAGCATGAAAATTCTCCATTTGATCAAAAGTTTTATAAAAGCGAGTGCCATCACTTCCGACATCAGTTCCGACCTCTTGAAATTATAGAAGTAAGTTTCCTGTAGATAAAATCCAAGACATCTATCTGATTGCGGAAAAGATCCAGTACGCCCATAATTCCGAGAATTATTCCACAGAAAGAGTATCCTGCAAACATAAGAATTGCCGAGACCACGCCAAGCAGCATCAGGTGAAGATTCTCCGCAACAAAAGTCGGTTTTCCATAATCATCATAAAAAGAATCAGGAAGTACTGATCTGAACCTCTCGAGTCTGGCCGACATCAGAATAATAAGCGAAACAAAAAGTGCCGTAAAAAAACCTGCAGTAAATGTGAGAATCAGAAAGCATACCAGCGCATCGGCAATTCTGTATTTCATAATTTTTGCAGTTCTATCTGTCGTGCTTATCATTCCGTACCTCCAAAAAATTAAAAATTAACCAATCACACTATCTTAAAGTACCGATTCCTGCCTATTTCCGAAAATTTTAGAAAATTCATGTATTTTTTTGTCCCCGAAACTAAGACAACCTTGCTTTTACATTGTATTCCAACATCTCAAGAGCGAACCTTAAGATCCACAAAATCACCACATACGCAATGAGAGATATAGGCTCGAGCTTAAAAAGCCATGCTGTATAGAGATGGAGAACCACTGACAAAGGTACTGCAAAAATAAAATTCATGCCCGACAAATACACCGCAACCGCCAAAACAATGAAAATCCACGGCAATATGGTAGTGAAAAGATCCGAAGTAAGTTTGCAGACCGGCCACAGGACAAGCCACCATCCTTCAAGGCTGTCGCATGTAACATCGTACGAATCGGCATAAAGATGGAGAGCAGCAAACGCAGCATATGCGACTATAAATTTCCATTCAGGCCGCCTTATTCTAAACAACTCCAGAATTAAATTTCCGCTGTTTTTCAACATAATATTCACGACATCTTGTCCGTCCATTTCATGTATTAACGTCTTCCCAGACCTCTTGTCTATTTTTGCTCTAAGAGTTTCCAAATCTCTTCTTCTATTCATGGAAAGACCTCTCGAAAAGTTAAAAAACAACGCTCACACACTTATAAAGATGCAAATTTATCACACTTTTACCTACTTTCGGTTCATCAGTTTCTTAACGAAATCTATGCAAGTGTCACGCCCCTCAGCAAGATCGATCACTGTAGCCGCCAAAAGCAAACCTCCGCATACGAGGTTACCCAAAAGAATGAATACGGCTGACGCGGTTCCAATAATAACTGTCGGAAGCTTTCTCGCTATCCATGTACCGGGTTCGCCGGTTTCATCATAGAGGATATCCGGCATAATGAAGCGGAAATATCTGAGATTTCTCGACATGATCAGCAAAATCGTGAATACAAACGCACTGAAAAAACCGCAAGTCGCTGCAAAAACCACAAAAGCCGTGATCTCGCTGATTTTGATTTTAGGCATTTTACTTACTAACATTTTCACTCCTCCGACATCTCTTTTGTCATCCATGTTTTATAAAACTACTGAAATTCAACTTCGCCATCATGTGTTTCATGCCGCATAAGAACACCCCGTACCCGTTCTTCGATTCCTGCAATCTCTTCGGCAGCACTGATCCCGTAAATCTCATCGTAGTGCATCGGATCTCTCAGATCGACCATGTCCCATATCTCGTAATAGGAAGCTTCTTCAAGGCGGTAGATCTCCTCTTCAATCGGTTTGTATGCCTCCATACTGATGACCTTATCCGCAACCGTATTGACTTTTGTTATTGTCTCAACAAGTTTGACCTTTCTCTGATCGCCGAGTCTCTGCCAGATGCATGATTTCTCACCTATGTACGGATAAAGATCGTACTTTTTAAAATTAAGAAGTTCTGCAGGTTTGATCTCATTCTTTCCGTTCATGACCAAAATCTTTCCGTCGACCCATTCGAGACGTACTGATTCCCTGTTTTCGTTGAGACCGAATGTTACTTTCTTTACGACAGCGTCTTTTCTTTTCATAGTTTTTCTCCATTTGTTCTCTGTTGTTAAATCCTGATTTTCCGAAACATCACTGATGTTGTTGCTGAAACTGTTCATTTTTTTCTCCTCTTTTTCTGTTGTCACAGCTTTTGTTGTCATGTTAAACCTCCAAAATTAAAAATTAACCAATCACGCTATCTTAAAGTGCGCTTCATTCAGTTTTTCCGAAAATTCATGCACTTTTTTTGTTTTTTTCATCAAAATCACATGCCTGCAGAACTATTTTTCCGTATTCGGCATCGTCAGCAGGATCAAAAACTAAAAGGAATCCGCCATTGTGACAGAAAACCGGCTTTTCAGGTTCCGCCTTCGTGAAATCGATTTCTTTTCCCAAACCGGTTCTGTAGAGCGTGCGGCTTTCACTTCCGTCACCGTTCCAGCCGTATGCGACTTCTATTCTGTTTTCGTTTATGACATCCCTGCTTGCCGCGTTGTAGGCCTGTATCGAGAAACCGGCTTTGAAAGGTGATGTTTCACACACAAAAACTCTTACTCCGCCCCCGAGCATTTCAATATGCGAATTCGCCGCAATCCACTCTTTCACTTTTTTAATCTCATCAATCTCGGAAAGTCTTCTTCTGAAGCCGTCGGCAACAATATTCGCGATTTTAAGAGGCTCTCTTTCAAAGAGATTTACCATTGTAAACTCAGGAACTATCCACGGCGAAGAATTACCGAATTTCTGTTCAGCTGTCGGAATTCCGTAATTATCCTGCATTCTTACCCGTTCTATCAACGGAGCGTATTTTTCATCATGCAGCACCCACGGAGCGAAAGTTTTAGCGACAAGAGTCAGAGCGCATTCGACTTTATCTGTGTTTTTAAACTGATGATGATCGAAAAAGCGCGATCCGTCGAACTTCATTCCGCAGTCAATAACAAAATCGTTATCTACAGCCTCATTGATCCTTTTCGCATCTCTTATGATTTCAGTAAATTCAATATCAGGCTTCGATGCGATAAGAAGTCCGCACGCCCACATTTCATCTGCGTGGGCCTTAAGGCCGTGAACAAAGATTCTGCCGCTTTTCATGACACACTCCTAAACAAGAAAGAAATAAATCAAAAAGTTAACGAGCAGAGAAACAAGCGTGTCAAAAATCAAACTGATGATCCAAGTAGCCATATTTTCCTCCATTAATTATTGTCCGATGTTGAAACAGCATGTAAAAATGTCCTGATAAGACAAACTGCAAACATTGCAGATGCAAACTTTACCGGGCCGAAAAGCCAGTATATGTACACATAAAGAGCGGTCACCCCGATTATTCTTAACAGACTGTTGCCTGATGAATATGACCATATAGACAAAACAACAAATGCCACAAGGTATACTGTGGTAGAAAAAACGAAACTATCCCAAAAGAAAAAAAACATTGCGGCAAATACAACCAAATATGAGATTATGTATTTCCAAGAAGGAATCCTTGCACCTAACAATTCAAGGAAAAGACTTCCGATGTTGCTCTCTGTGTTCTGGATCTCTTTTGTCATAATAAACCTCCAAAAAAAGTTAAAAAACTCAAACTCACACTCTCTTAAAGCATCGGGTTTTCCGTTTTTCCGAAAATTTCCGAAGAAAAGAGAAAAAATTGGTGGAGGCGGCGGGAATCGAAACCGCGTCCAACCTGAGGAACAACGAAACTTCTACATGCTTAGCTGTCCGTTTTGATAAGTGCTTCGGCTCCCGGCAGCAGGATCCCCGCACTGTCTCGCATTAGGTTTCGCGGTTTCAGTCATGCGAAAAACTTTCACCGCTATCCCGCTATTAGACGCCCTGCTTCGCTGTCACGGGAAAACAAGCGAGAGGACGGGCCTTCAGTCGGCCAACGAGCTTTTTACGCTGCGTTTCTGGATTGCCGCTTTTTACGAGGCCAGCGGCACCTCGGCATGCGATAACGAGGTTCAGCCAGGCTGTCGAAACCTGGCGCCCCCAATTCAAAAATCAATGAACGATACTTATATAAAGCGGTGAAAGTCGGATTTTTCCGGTTTTTTGGAGAAAAAAATTGTTCAGCAGTTTTTAGCGGATCTATCGTTGGCTCTGCGTTTTGCGACCTCTCGTGTCTTCCCTTTTGTGAAATAATCAAGATCTTCAAGATAACCCGATACACGGCGGATCCTTCTGATATTCTTCGAACCGCATACCGGGCAGTCGTCGAAAGTCCCTTTGTGCCCGCAGTCGCGGCATATATCCAGCGGGAAATTCATTCCGAAGTATGAGACTCCCTGAGCTGCGGCATAACCTACGAGATCTTCCAGAGCTTCGACATTTTCCATCGGAGCATCGTTGAATTCGACATACGCGATGCTGCCGCCGTTGCAAAGAGCGTGAAATTTTCCTTCAATACGCAGCTTGTCATAGAGAGAAATCCCCGAATCTACTTCGACATGGAAAGAATTCGTGTAGAACTCTTTTTCGAGAACAGGGTGCTCGAACATTTTTTTGTCGGCCTCGGCGAAACGCCCGGAAATCAACTCTCCCGGAGTTGCCAGAAGCGAAAAGTTTAGTCCTGTCTCCCTGCGGAAGGAATCTGCACAGTTTCTGAGTTTTTTGACAATATCAAAACCGAGCTGTTCCGCATTTTTCGAAAGATAGAGTTTTTCACCGGTCAGGATCTCGACAGTTTCGGAAATCCCGATAAAACCTAATGAAAGAGTTCCCTGTTTGACAAGTTCATCCATATTTGCGACTTCGTTCCAAAGGTGGTTTTCGAACACAAAACCGAGTTTTTGCGTCTTTTTAAGAGTCTCCATTCTGGAAAGCAGGATATCTTTGCATACATGAGCCTTTTCTTCGAGCTTTTCCATAAAATCAACGACCGATCCCGACTGAAGGGCAATACGCGGAAGGTTTATCGAAACATAAGCGATGTTTCCGCGTCCGATGGTCTGCTCCGGTCCGTTGGAATTCTGGTATACTCTTGTACGGCATCCCATGATCCCCAGTTTTTCAGGGTCGCAGCCGCGGTTCGGTTCGCTGTCGAGAAGCAGATAGGTAGGTATCATCCTGTTTGCAGTGCAATGAAGAGCCTGCAGGAAAAGATCGTGATTCGGATCAGATGCATCGGCGTTCACACCTTTTTTCACTTTGAAAATGATGTTCGGGCGTTCATAGTGTATCGACTGCTCAAGATAAGCTTTGAGTATCGATTTCGTGATAAATCTCCCCCACTCCGATGTCGCAAGTCCGAGATTGAGCGATATATAGTAAGGTTCACGGCAGTATCTCGTGCGTGTCGTGTTGACCCAGTTCAAAAAAAGAGCCGCAAGATCGGTCATCGCATCTCTGTTCGCTTCACTGAACGGCACATTGAGTTTTTCAAGAACATCCGCGATATCGATATCGAAATTGGCGAAACCGATCCCGCCCGTCTGGCAGACTGCAAGAGAAGAAATCAGCGATTCTATCTTTCCGAAGATCTCGGCAATCTTACTGAAATCATTAGTTGAAACGAACTTTTTGGCATCAAGGATATCCTGAAGCGCCGGTGTACAGCAGTTATAGACAAAGCGGTATCCTTCAAGATCATGAAGATGGATCTCGGCATTTCTGTGCATTTCGGCATATTCCGGCTTTACCAGATTATTGAGAATAAAATTTTTCTCCTGCTTTACAGCCTCTTCATAAAGACCGCTTACGAAATTGTCTCTTGCAGCTGCATTTTCCATTCGTTCCTCCTTAATTGTGCAGTTTTATAAAACTCTGGTTTGTAGAACCGACATATGGCCTGACGCTCGTTTTTCTGTCGATCTGGAAATCACCGACCTTGATGTAGTCAATATATTGAAGAAGTTCAGGATCGACATCTTCCATGCTGTTGCCGGTGTAAACAGCGATATCATAATCCTTTTCGTGAAGGATCTTGACCAGACTAATAAGCCCGTCGTACTGAAGCAGCGGTTCTCCGCCAGAGATCGTGACTCTGCGGAGCGGAGTATTTTCGTCTATGACCGAAACAAGCTCACCGACACTCATCTGATGTCCTACTTTCGTATTCCATGTCCCTGAATTGTGGCAGCCGGGGCAGTGACGGTCGCAACCTTGAAAAAATATAACGTTTCTTACTCCCGGCCCGTCGCAGGTAGAACCGCGGAGATCCAGATTGTTGATAAGAAGCATCTGCTCCCCGCTCTCACAAACACTGTTCACGTGCATAGACTCCATCGTTTCCTCCAAAAAACGCCATCAATACTCTAAAGCTGAAAATTCCGCTGAATTCCGAGTTCTCCGGTAAATTTTTCCGATTTGCGGAAAAGCGGTCTCGGCTCAGGCAGCAGATTTGAAACCAGCTTCTCCGACAAAGTTAATAAACAAACACATGCACGCTTACCGCACCGCGTTCCGAGGCTCTTCCTTCACAGACGCACACAGAGCCGCAGCGAAAGCGCGCATCACCTTCGGCAACAGGCGAAACTGCACAGTTTCCCTCTTGCGAAGGCTGAAAACTTCTCCGGCCGGCATCACCTCCTTTACTTGGAAGCGCCGAACATGGACTATGTGGTTACTTGGTAGATTCTCCCTCTACTCTGAATTCATTCTTAAGAAACATTCCTTGTTTCCGCAGAGTTACTAAACTTGCCGATTTCGTAGAATCTTTGATGATGTGTGTGGAACTTTCTGACCCTTTTAATGATTTGTAAAACGATAAACTTTTAGGCGCTGTTTCGAGCCCCATCGACCCGCAACAGTTATACTGCGCAATTTCAGAAACTAGACCGCCCAGCCTCGATTTTATGTAGTATTTCTTAAACATGGGCGGCACGCTACCCGGTTTCAGACGAATGTCAAGCGAATTTTCAAGATTTTTTAAAAAAGTTGATAACAGACTGTAATTATTATATTTTTTCAACTAGAAAACCGTGTTTTTTTCAAAAACGGAATATAAATTTCGCTGATTTATACCGACGGAGTCATGAAAACTCTCCAGTATCCGCGGTCATCTTTTTCGATGTATCCGTTTTTCTGCAGCGACTGCAGTATCTTCTGCAATGCGGAGCGGTTTATCCCGATCTCATTCTGCAGATAAGACAGCGTTGCCTGAGGTTCGATCTGAAGTTCACGTAGAATTTTTCCAGTTGTAGGAGTCCTGAAAGATACGCGCTCACCGTCATACCACCAGACATTTTCATCTTTTTCAGTCACGAAAAGAATGTCGTTTTCAACTTCGTGCGTTATCAGTTCGACCATGTATTTGTGGAAGGGGCGGATACTTTTCAAAGGGGCTTTCACTCCGTCTGACGGTACCGCTCCAACGATCAGATCAGCGCGGTGCAGCGCGTCAAGATACTCCTGCTTCAGGCGGCTGCGCACAACTATCATGGGAAGATCATGCCTTGAAAGAATATAGTTGACCATAAGTCTCGCAATACGACCGTTGCCGTCCTCGAACGGATGAATACGGATAAACCTGTAATGAAATAAAACCGCCAAGTCTACCGGCGAAAACAAGCCTTCCTGCTCCGCCTTATTGTACCAGTCCACCAGATCGGCCATAAATGCCGGCGTTTCCTCGGGAGACGCATAATCGAAACGCTCGCCGTATCTTGTTATGACGCTGTTCGGACGGGTCTTGTACTGCCCCGCGTGGACTGTATACCCAACTTGCATCCCGTCAGGAAGCGTGTGCGAAACATCGTAATCCCCGCGTATCAAAGTTTTGTGCAGAGCCCTGATAAAATTCTGAGTAAGCGGCTGATGCGCTTCGGCAGCCTCATTCAGCATCATTTTCAAACCGAGATCGCTTGCCTTCATCTCCTCGTATTCACGAAAATCTGCCGTGCCTATCACTTTGTCAAAAAGCAGAAGCAGTTCCGTCTGCCCGTAAGTTAAGGTGTTTCCTTCAATGTGGTTGCTGTTGTAGTTGAAATCGACCGTGAAACGGCGGCTCAATCTCCCCTTGTCGGTTTCGGAAAGCGGCTGCAGCTTCTGCCATTTGTCCAAAGCACTCAAAAGTTTCTTGTTTTCCATAAAAACCTCCACACCACTATTTAAGGTGGTAACATTACCACTTAAAATAGCATTTCTTTGTTATGCATGCAAGATTTTTTGTTAAAAACCACCAAATAAGGTGGTAACATTACCACTAAAAACGCCGCTTTTGATTGTATATGCAGATTTTCTGATGAAAAACTATTCAGATTCTCTGTTTTGATTCGATGCCTTTGCCGCAAGATAATCGTCGTAAGCATTCATAAGTAACTTATCGGCAGCTCGATTTACGACCACAGATCTTCTTTCAGCCGCCAAAGATTTCCACAATATCCAAATATAAACAATGAGTAGCAATTCCTTCATTTTTTCATCTTTGATGTTTCTGTAGACATCTCCCCAAAGAGTTTCGAGAGATTTCGGATTCGGCTCCGTTCCGTCGTCACCGATACTGAGGATCTTGTCGAAAGCCTTTCCTGCAAAATTCTGTAAAGAAGAAATGACCTTGCCAAACAATCCCTTATTCATTATTCCCCACCTCTTTTGCTTTGTTGATTTCTTCCGCGACAGCGCAACATTCATCCCATACTGCCGCAAGCTCGGCATCAGCCGCATAGTCCAACTGTGCGTCGTTAGTCATGTAAGCCTCTATCTTCGCTTTTTTCCAAGCCCCCACCATCGCCACAAGTTCGTTAAGTTTTTCTTCCATCGTATCGTCCTCCTAAAAAACTTTCACACCTTCTTAAAGCGTCTGACTTTCAGTTTTTCCGGATTTTTGTTCTTTTTTGTATGCCGCCCTGGCAAGTTCAATGACTTCAGCTTCTCTGAGATCGCTCAACGCACACGAAATAGGGTTTTCCCAATGACCGAACTTGGAATACTTCCGATCTATCTGCCTGAGATCCAGTTTGTCGTTCCATGCGCAAAGTGCTGCTCCGCAAGGAGATTCATCTATGTAGACAAAGTCGGCAAAACCATATAAAAACATTCGGTATTTCGATATTCTGTGCGGCATTTCTTCAGAAAGGTAGAATATATCGATCCCGATATCATCAAGTGTTATCCGCTTCCCGTGTTCTTCAGCCCATTTTGCGACATTTTGATAGTCTATTTCATGAATCCAACAGTGTATCCTCAACTTAATTTTTGAATAGAGAGCCTTTAATCTGGAGACACGCATCTTTTTTACCTTAATCTTGTGATCAATGGCCTTTCCGTAGGATTTTCTTTCCCTGCCCTCTTTTATCCAATAGAAAATATCTTCGTCAGAAGTCTCTCTCGGGAACGATGCGAAGTAGCTGGACGGAGCCGTTGTAAGAACATCTTCATCTATTCTGCAAAGATCGATATTGCCCTCCATGCACAATTTTTTATCGCCGATAACTTTTGTTTCACCATTTTGCCTGAATACACTGAGAGGAATTTTTTCAGATTTCATCTTTTCTCTAAGAACTTTATTTACCGGGTTTCCGACATGAATCAAGCGGTATGCAATAAAAGAAGGTGAATGTCCGAGGAGAAGTCTTTCTGGAGCTTCATTATTGCAGAAAATGACTTTGACACCGGAACATTCTATGATTTCCGCATTCTCTTCGACCCATTTTTTCGCCTCATATAAACGGATCTTGTCAAGGTCCTTACCGAAAAGTTTAAAAACGATGCTTTTGACATCCATCCAAAACTGATTCATCGAAATTCCCATACTGACCTCCTAAAAATTCTTAAAATCAACCAAAACCGATTAGTTAAAGTGTCTGATTTTCAGTTTTTCCGGATTTTTTTATGAAAAACAGAAAAAAACTGGTGGAGACGGCGGGAATCGAACCCGCGTCCTGAACGCCGGGCATAAGCCCGATCCATCGCCGGCCGGAACCGGTTAAGGTTTAACGCCCAGTCTAAACCATGTCATCCCCAAAGAACACACATATAATATAAAGGGATAAATTCAGATTTTTCCGGATTTCAGATTCTCTGTTTTGATCCGATATTTTGATGATTATCCCGACGGAATCAGGAAACTATTTCCAGCATTTTGTTCGCTATTTGAATTTGACTTGATTCAGCAACTCCCGTTTTACACCAAAGTGCGAAATGTTCGCAGTTGCGCCACGGTCGCCAGCCCTCCTTTCCCCCTTTGAAACCCTTTTTCCCGATTTCTCTTTCGGCGTTTCTTAAAGTTTCTTCAGGCGAGTAAAAGTGGTATTTTCTGATTCTATCATGTACTCGTTGACCTATTTTCAGAGGCGGAAGATTCTCAATGTATTCATTAAATCCGTCAAAATCTACAGCGAATACTTTATCTTCACCTTTGAACCGATAAAACGAATCCTTGCGGACGGATACTTCCCCGCTGAAAGAATCGTCGCGCCCGTTGGAGAAGTGGATAACTTCCAAGTTTCCTGCATATATCCCGTAATGGTCATAAGCGTTTATCCCTTTGACGGGCTTTCTGTGGACGCCTATTACGTCGCCAGGTTTAAGCTGCCGCCAGTCTGAAACACGGCATTTAAAACCGGATGGAGTTTCGTAAGAGACAACATACTTAATAACTTTGGGAACAACAATCACAGCTATGGCTACACCTACACTGGCAGGCGAAATACATAGTGCACCTGCTGGCGAAACAACTGCATTTCCCAACGTTTTTGTCATCACTTTTAACATCTTAAAAACCTCCTCCGAAATTAAAAATTAACGAACCCGCACTTTCTTTCTATTTGTTTTCACCTCTCAACTACCTGTTTTTATTACGCTTATTGCAGTATTTAACGATTTTGGAGGCCGCATACATTGTGCCGGCAGCACAAACTACCGGAATACCTACTGATACAGCTGCCGTCGGAACACCGATAGCACCCGCAACAACTTCCGCTGCTGTGACTGCGACCTCTTTCTTGAAAATAAACCAGCCGGTAGTCTTTGTCGCAACAACCATCGCAGTCAAAGCGTTTCCGCCTACAGCCGCACCACCACCGGCTGCTACAATACCTGCGTTTTCCAATGGTTTGCGAATTTTCGACAAAGATCCCGTCGGAATATGTTCTTTTACCGTAGAAACGCATTTCGAAGCAAAAGTTCCGATTTCAGTACACTTTTTCATAACATTACCTCCTGAAATATTTCTTATTGAATTAGTTTTACAACCATTTCCGAGATGTTTTGAAAATACGTTTCTCATGTTTACCTCCTAAAATTCAACTTTAACATCATTTGTTTCATGCTGCATAAGAACCGCCTGTGCCCGTTCTTCGATTCCTGCAATCTCTTCGGCAGCACTAATCCCGTAAATCTCATCGTAGTGCATCGGATCTCTCAGATCGACCATGTCCCATATCTCGTAATAGGAAGCTTCTTCAAGGCGGTAGATCTCCTCTTCAATCGGTTTGTATGCCTCCATACTGATGACCTTATCCGCAACCGTATTGACTTTTGTTATCGTCTCAACAAGTTTGACCTTTCTCTGATCGCCGAGTCTCTGCCAGATACATGATTTTTCACCGAGGTACGGATAGAGGTCGTACTTCTTGAAATTGAGAAGTTCCTCCGGTTTGATCTCATTCTTTCCGTTCATGACCAAAATTTTTCCGTCGACCCATTCGAGACGTACTGATTCTCTGTTTGTGTTAAGGCCGAATGTTACTTTTTTTACGATTGCGTCTTTCTTTCTGTTAAGCATGATTTTCTCTCCATTGTTCTCTGTTGTTAAAGTTTTTTCCTCAAATCAATATCCTATCTGAGTATAATTGCTACTTTCTGGAAGGGCGAGCTGCCGGTCAAACCAGTCCAAAAGTTTCGGAACCGTATCGTGTTCATACTGATCCATGACCCGGCTGATGATAGATTCCCGTTCGAAGCCGTTGACCATTTTTGTTACCGCGTAGGCTCCGGCTCCGGCAAGAATAACTGAAAGACCAAATGTCGCAGCACCCGTGCTTATACCTATTGCCGCAGCGATAGAATCAGCTAAAGAGACAGCCACCGTCTTTTTGAATATCCACCAACCTGTCGTTTTTGTCGCAACAGTAACCGTAGCCAATGTTCCGCCTGCCATCCAACCGCCGATACCACCTCCGACCTTGCCTGCGACACCGCCCCACGCAACAGGAGCCTTCATTGCCGTGAAAGAGGTTTTCGAGTTGCACTGTCCCAGTTCCAGAGCATATCGTGAAGCTACAACTTTGAGGTGATCGTTGAACGTGTTGAGACAATTCTGCAGCACAGCCCTGTTCTTGACATCGTTCTGTGAAAGAAGCTTCCTGAGCTCGTAGCCTTCGTTTGCAAGATCCATTTTAAATCTGTTTCTCATCATGTTTGCGTTCGTGCTTGTCATAATAAACCTCCAAAAAATAAAAATTAATCAATTACATCTTGTTAAAGTGTCGCTTTTCCGTTTTTTCCGAAAATTTTCACAAAATTTTCATTATTTTTTTCTCCGCATGCCGGACACTCCCTCTTTGAACCGCAGATTTCGTTATCAAACCATTTGAGAAGCTGCGGAACGAGTTTGTTTTCATAGGAGCGCATCAATGTGGAGAGTATCATTCTGCGTTTGAAGTGTTTTTTGACTTTCGACAGCGCGAACATCCCTATTCCGGTAAGTGCAAGGGAGACCGATATCGAAACTGCTGCCGAATCTATAGGGGTATATGATACAGCAAGATCTGACAACGCAAAAAGCAGTGTCGATTCCACCACTTCTGAAATGGCGCCGTTCGGATAGGGCCACTCTTTGAGTAAAACTTCCGAAGGAATAGAGAACTCATGCTCAGGTATTTTGAGATCAGCAGTTCCGGCTTCGGCAGCATATTCACGGCACAGACTTTCGATACGTTTAGAGGAATCGTCTAGAATATTTTGCGCTTCTTCGGCATTTTTAACCACATCGGTCCGAGAAAGGAGTTTTCTAAGTTTGCATCCTTCGTCTGCAAGAGCCGTGCTGAATCCGTTTTTCATTGTATCTGCACTAACGTATCTCATACTGACCTCCAAAAACAACATTGATAAGACTCAAGCCACGCTCTCTTAAAGAGGTAAAAACCCGGTTTTTCCGGTTTTTCGGAGAATCTTTTAAAAAAAGTGCCGGATCACGAAAAAACGCCATTGTCACTGCTCCTTTGAATGTATGCCGTTTATCTTGGAACGGAAAAAACCGATAAAGTCGAATCTGTTCCTCATAAGATCCATTACCGCAGCGACACAAAGGATAAGCGCTGCAAAGCTGTGACCGATAATGAAGAAGAGAAGCGCGATGAATCCCATGATACCTACAGGAAGCAGATTCTCAGCCCAGTAAGCGGGATAACCGCCGGCATCACAAAACGCTTTCGGCAAAACAAAGCGGAATTTGCTGAGGTGCGCCGTCAGAAAAACAGCTAATGCGAACACAAGAGCCGTAAAGAATCCCGATACGAATGTCATAACTGCAAATGTCGTTACCGCACTGATCGTTCTGGCCTTTCTCATATTAGCGTCTGCGTTTGTCATAATAACCTCCAAAAAATTAAAAATTGTTCAACAACACTTTCTTAAAGCGGCACTTCTTTGGTTTTTCCGAAAATTTTCACATTTTTTTGAAAAAAATTTTCAGAACGCATTGCGAAGCCCCTGTTCGTTCGGATAGAAGATGCTGTTATCAATGAAACCTACAGGTTCTCTCGAAAGCCCTGACAGCGCCGTTTCCGCATCGAACCGGACATCGTGGAAAGAGGATCTCGCTATTTTGGAAAGTTCACTCTGCTCGAACATTTCTCCGGGAAGTGAAAGTACGCTCGGATTTGAAAGGGCACTCGGTTTTGAAAGTTCACTCGGCGTTGAAAATATACTGGGGGACGTGAGAAGATCAGTTCCGCATTTAAAGAAGCCGTTTCCCTTTCCGTTCGGATCTCCGACTGCAAAAAACGGCTCGTTGCTTTCAGGAAAAACAGTGTCGAGAAGCTTTTTTGCGACAAAAAACGTTGCGACACCTGCCGCGGCTGATGCCAGAAATGTACCGGTCGCAAAATTGGTGAAAGTTGCCGCAGCGGCCGACAGACTTGAACTTGCCGATGTTTTGACCGCTTCGCCGAGAGTTCCTCCTCTCAAAAGCGAGAGCCCACCGCCCAGAATTCCGCCTGTGAGCATGCTTTGGAAAAGTACGGGATAGAAAACACTGCCGGGAACACCGAGAACGGGTATGATCGGATCTGTTACAGCCCTGTAAAGCGTAACGGCACTTGTGAAAAACTCCCCTATCGAAGCTCCGACAACGAGAACATTCGGAAACATAAGCCCTGTCGCAAGATCGAAGCAACCTAAAGCAAAATGAAGACCGGCAGCGGAAAAAGTGTGAGGAATGGCATCTGCAAAGACCATAAGAACATCGACCCCGCTGCACAAGAACGCAACTCCTCCGTTAAGGACCTGGGCAACATTCAAAGAGCACAGATTGGAAATGTAGGTCTCACTAAAACCTGTTTTAGCCAACGCTTCTATCATGAAGCGCGGAACTACCGGAACACCTTTTACAGAAAGAAAATCCATTCCGAGATGGTGAAGAAGATGCCCTAACTTCAGATCGGGAGCTTTGATTACGCTCAACCCGTCTTCTATAAGGTGGTGTCCGTGAAAAATACGGTGATTTGGCCCCTTGAGAGCGTCTATCCACGCGCCGGTGGGACCGGGGAGATGATGCGCAACGTGATATTCGGTAAGACCTCTTTGAATGGAAAGCGGAAGCGCCAGCGGTTTCCCGAGACCTCGGAAACCGAAACCGGCTGCACTCCTGAAAACATCAGTACTTCCGTGAATTATAGCCCCTGCATTATAGAGTGCCGTAGTGTCAAACATCATTTCCTCCGAAAATTAATAAATCTGCTTAGTTAAAGTGTCTGATTTTCAGTTTTTCCGGATTTTTTTACTTTACACGCTTTGCACAACCACAGATTCATCAGTTTCTGGCAGGATCACCTGTTTCAGCATTTCTACGACATCTGAATTTCCAATAAAATCGGTGCGCATAAAGATCGTATTGCTGCTGGAGACAATTATAGCCTCGGACTTTATTTTGCGCAGATCATAGTTTTTCTTACTAAACACCATAAGATCCCCGCACCTGCCCTCAAGATCCCTGCAAAAAATAAACTCCACATTCTTTTTGGCGCAAATATCTTTTATATATTTACTCTCAAGAAACTTGAACGCATCCTGATCACACACCAGAAGTGCATGATCTTTTACGACTTTAAGGACGCGGCAGTGTTCTTCGAAATATTTTGCGGCTTCATTCTCCAACTCACCGCCCTCTTTAGATTTCTTGAATAATTTATACCATTTATACTTACAATCTATTACAAACATTTTAAATCTTGCAATCAAACCTGGTTGAAAAGGCTGCATCTTTGCCGTTATCGGATTTATTTCTTCATTCGGATCGCAACACAGATTTGCCTCATGAATGAGCTCTTCTTCGCTTACAGGTTCTTTGAATGAGACTCCGAGAGTACTCTGAGAAAACTCTATGATCCTTTCCGATTTTGCACGTAACGGGTCGATCCCTTTCTGATAAGCATCTCCGACCGGCATTATGGAGACTATTGACGGAGTGTCCCAATAAAAAAGAAGCGAAACACGATCCTTTTCCGCAGCTTCGTACATCGCAGAAAACCCCGGTCCTCCGGCTTTTCCATCAGGAGTGTATATCTTGAGTTCATAGAGAAGCGGGAACGGTCCGTCAGCCTTCAGCATTTTGAAACCGTTTTTAAGCGTTATCACTTCAGTGTGTTTTGCCACCCACTTCTTTGCTTTATCCAGACGCCATTTGTTAAGATTGAATCTGAAAAAATAAGCAAGAAATATCGTTACGCAGTCCATGATCATCTGAAGCATCATCTTTCACCTCCTAAAAGTTCTTAATCAACCAAAACCTACTTTTTAAAGCGTCAAACTTTCAGTTTTTCCGGATTTTTGATGAAAGAATGTTCAGACAACAGAAAAACGACTATTTTTTACCTGAAAAGTGTTTGATTATGCAGTACAAGAGAAAAATAACAATTAACGCAACAAGGATTTTTCCGCCTCTCGATGCGTTTTCCATAACTTCCCAAACAGTCATCGTTCTCATAACAACTCCTTAAAACAATATTCCCTAAGATCAGGCTGCCGTTTTATCCCTGTTTTTTTCTATCGGCAGCAGAGACACTATCTGATCAAATTCAGAATCTTTATAGTTTTGATAAACAGTTTTTCCACCGACTTCGACACGGAATTTCATCTTCGCATCCAGGAAAGGTCTGATCTGTTCTATTCTTTTACAAAGTTCTTCTATTACTTTATCTTTCTTTTGTTCCATATTCTTCACATGCTCCTGTTTTTTACTTTCAATAGTCCTCTCGATTTCCAGATCTTTAAGTTTTCTCCATCCAGTCTTAAACACTCTCTTTTTAGTAATATCGTGGCTGAGTATCTCAGGTTCTGGCAAATTGATGACATATACATCTCCATCTTTGCGTGTATTCGCAGCATCTATTTTGAATCCGTATTTGATACAGCCGTTACACAGGATCGTTCCTTTAGCTTTAATCCATCTCCCGATTTCCAAGTCAAAATCATCGCTATAGTTGTTTTCATAAAACGCAGCTTCTAAGATCGGTTTTAAGGCCTCGACTATATAAGAGTTTGAGACAGTTATTCCGGAATCCTTGAGATATCTGTTCAAAAGAGACTTCAGAAAAACAAAGACTGCAGCAAAAGATGTAAGAACAATGATCAATGTAAAGAAACCTTCTATAAGTTTTGAAATGATAACTTCTGACATGATTTACCTCCTAAAAAACATTAATAAAACTCAAACCACACTCTCTTAAAGCGTCGGATTTTCCGTTTTTCCGAAAAATTCCGAAAAAAAGAGAAAAAACTGGTGGAGACGGCGGGAATCGAACCCGCGTCCTGAACGCCGGGGCCTAAGCCCGATCCTTCGCCGGCCGGAACCGGTTCAGGTTTAATGCCCAGTCAAAACCATGTCATCCCCATAATTAATCGTCAGCTGCCCTTTTTATCCTCCTCGCAACACGTCATTTTTTAGCATCTTTCAGCATACTTATGATCACGTCTAAAGGTGTGCCGGGAATAAAGATTGCACAGGCAGGAAGCGCTGTCCGGCAGCACTTCCCTATCATTTTTTCCATATTATATTTTTCAGAGTCATACCCCGGCTTCCACCATTCGCAGCTTACAGCATAGCAGCCGTACTTGGTATAGTTTCCCACGATCTCCAACTTGGGATTGCTTTTTCTTCGCTGTGTCGCATAGTTAAGAAAATCGTTTATATCACAGTACCACGGAAACTTCTTGGTGCACATCAGAGCCTCACACTCTTCCGAGACGACTACCTTTCTCACAATATCCGGGTCATTCAGCATCTTCTTTCTCAATCTCGGTTTGATTGCAAAATAGATGATTGCCGCAAGAATCCCCGTAGACGCCGCACTCATCAAAGCATTCAACAAAATGTCGTTCATTTTTCTCTCCTAAAAAACGTTAATAAAAAAACATTCACGCCTTCTTAAAGCGGTGAAGTTTCGTTTTTTTCCGGATTTTCAGGCGCTTTTTTGACAAATTTTTCAGAAACGTCTGATAGATGATGTTTTTTATTGGACAAAACACGCTGTTTTTCTATGCTTTTGCGACTAAAACGGATTGGAAGAGGTGTAAAATGGCTGGAAAAAAGAATAAAAATGCTATGATGATAGTAGGGGCGACCCCGGGTGTTGTTCTTGGTCTTGTGGCATTTATAATCTCACTGACGGATACACAAGGTTTTATAGTTGCTTTTATAATTGGATTTATTGTGTTTGCTGTACTTGCACCGTTGGGAGCCTTTTTAGCCTTGTTTATAATACCATTATTAGTGTTTGTGGGCCATGTTCTTCATATTCATTCTTTGGAGCAACTTCAACCTGATGATGATATCCCTGAAAAAAAGGAAGAGTTCTTTGATTCTATAGAACGCATGTTAAGTCCGATATATACAAGTAAAATAGGTAAAATTGACAGAGCCATTATTGCAATCAAAAAATCCCGTGATGGTAAGCAGCGCAGAGAGGAATATCTGGATCGGATATGCTTGGATAGAGCAAAAAAATTTGCCGAATTTTACAAATATTCATCAAAACAGGTTCCTGCTGAAAACTCTGAATATGATAAGGCTTTAAAAAACTGGTTTATTTTTCAAAATTATGATCTTGCAAACGAATTTTTTCAAAATTCCATAGAAAAAGAGGAAAGCTGTCGTAAACTTGTGATATGTGACTATGTAAATTTCATATCTCAAACGGAAGGAGAAGAACAAGCCGTCAGAAAATTGGAAGAATATATAAAATTATATGGGCAAAAGACCGAATTCTTTGAAAAAGCTGTAACTTTATACTCTCAAACAAATAATTTAGAGAAATTACAAGCAAGTCTGAATCGTTTGATAAACGACAAATCGGATCCAAACAGAGAACAAAATCTTGGAAGATGGCTTTTAAGACGGGCTGACTGTGAATACAGACTCGGTTATTTTGAAAAATCAATTGAGACTGCCAAAAAAGCTTACGATGCTAAGTGTTGGAAAGTCGGATATGCGAAACAGATCGTTGATTCATACATAGCCATTGGAAAATATGATGAAGCCAAAAAAAGCATAGATAAGAAATTTTTATTTGATAAAATATATTCCATATTAACAGATAGAATCAGAATCGCTGAAAAAAACAGCTATAATGCGGAAAACAGATCTGTTTTTTATTCAGACGATGAGTTTGTAGAGAGCGTTATGGCTCAGCACCGGAATATTATTATCAAAACCATGACTCCCGTGGATGAATATACGCTCAAGTTCATTCTGAAAAAGATAGAGACAAATCAAAAAGATCTAGATAAAATTTGTGAAAGAATGCTTACTGCAGCCTATATAACAAAACATCTTTACGGTAAAACCGAGAAATATTATGAGTATATTTCCAAAGGTTTGTTCTACTGTTCACAAAAATATAAAAGTTCAAGTTATTGTTTAAGTGCCATCAAAGCCTCCACTATGATCAAAGACGATCAAATAGAGGAACAGGCGCTGCGGAGTTATTTTTTAAATGTGCCTAAATATGCGTTGAGGAAATTAGAAGCTTATGTAATGGATAACAATGCACCGCACGGCGTTTACAGTGAATCTCAGATAATTCAAATAATTAAGTACAGCCGTATATGCAGAAAATATTATGAAAGCAAAAAGATAAGTTGTGAGAATATAGACAAAAGATTTGACGATGCAGAGAGAAAATTTAAAGATTGGCTTGACGCAGTCAGAAAAAATGCCGATTTTAAGGAAGATTTAAAAAATGCAGCTGATGAAGTGAAAAACTCTGTTCTAACATTCGATTCTGATAAAGAATTTATGGATTTATATATCGCAAAAATCTCTAAAATGGATGAGTTTTATAAATATGATGATTTCGACAACCGCAACCACATCGTATCTCAGGTTTTAAATGAATTGAAAAGATTGAAATCTAATGCGAAAGATTTCAATATGACAATATTTACTGAAAATTATCTTGCAAAAATCCTTTCTGCAACGATAGACAATTTAGAGAAAATCACTGAAAGGACCCGGAATGATTTTGCAACAAAAATCATAATAGATGTGCCTGAAAACAAACTTAGCCTGGATGAAAACAACGACGTAATATTCTCAGTAAATATCAGTAATACTGCCAACAGAGCACCTGCCCAAGAAATGAAACTGCTTATTGAAGATTTGTCCGGAAAAGAAATTTTTAAAAAAGATTTTTCAGAAAAAAATCTGACGGCAGGCGCTTCAATATCGGAACTTATAAAATTCAATATTAAAGACATTATTAAAGATAAAGCGGCTGTTGGTGTAAGAATAAAAGTTTCCTACAAAGGCGGTTTCGTTGAAATGTTGAAACAACTGACGATTGATTCGGATGATTTTGAGGAGATTAGAGACCCCTATATTGCAGGAAGTGTTGTCGAAAAAGACAAGATGTTCTTTGGAAGAGATGAATTGATTGGAAGATTGGCAAGATCGCTGAAAAACGACACGACACGCTGTGTTGTTATTTACGGGCAGAAGCGTTCAGGCAAATCATCGATATTCTATCATCTCAAACGAAAACTTGAAGACAAGTTTATTATTCTTGATTTTACTGCCGGTTCAGGCATTACAAGTGAACAAAATTTTTATACCCAGGTCAGAAATATATTGTCAGAATATCTGGAAGACAACGATTTCGACAGCAGAATTATTGAAGAATTTAAGCATTTTGATATTTCAGAGTACTTGGATTTCGAACAATTTCTACGTAAAGTCAATCGAGAGATCTGCAAACCTGCTAATAAAGAGCTTTTGCTTATGATTGACGAGTTTACTAAAATATATGATTACATTAAAAACGACCATGTTTTCACTGAAAATTTTATGGATAAGTGGAAAGCCATGTCTGAACGGAATCTTTTTAAGTCTGCATTGATCGGTCAGGACAATATGCCTGAATTTATAAGGGCTTATCCAAATCAGTTCCAGGTTACAGAACTGATACGTGTTTCCTATCTTGAAAAAAGATATGCCATTGATCTGATAACCAAGCCGATACTTTTGAGTGGCGGCAAAAACAGATATTTGGAGGGCGCAGAAGAAAAGATCGCTGACTGGTTCAATGGCCAGCCGTTTTTTATCCAAAAATACTGTAAAAAACTGGTTAAGTATTTAGACCTGGAACATGAAAGTTATATAACTTTAGCCGTTGCAGAAAATGTTAAAAACGAACTGCTTTCAGAATTTATGGACTCTGATTTCGATAATTTAGTTTATCAAGAAGAAAGTGAAGATTTTTGGAATGTACTTAAAAAGATAGCTTCTTCCGATGTCGAGGATGTTCCGCTTGATCTTTCGACTTTAAATGATGCGGAAAAATATGCTTTGGCCAAGTTAACAGACAGGGATGTTATTACTAAAAAGCAGGACAGATACCAAATCAAGATACCTTTTTTTAGAGAATGGATAAGAGAATATAAATAACGGAGAAAAACATGAAAAACAGGTTCGCAAATTACGGCAATACAATGAAAGGAGATTCCTATGTTCACAGGAACAAACTGGAAAAACAGTTGCTTGATAGAACGGTAAATTATGACGATTATGGTTCAGTGAACGTGGTCGGTTTACAGAGAATGGGAAAATCTTCTTTGGTTTATAATGCTTTAGAGGCAAAAGCTGATGAATTTTACGAAAAGAATGTTGTTATTGCGAAAATATCGGCTAATGAAATACCGACTAATGAAATACCGACTACTGAGCCTAAGCCTAATCCTGCTGACAAATTTTTTAAAGATATGGTTCAAGAAGTTTTTGAAGTTATGAAAGAACACAACGATGTTGATGAAATTCTGCAGAAACGTTATGAAGAATTTAAAAATGACGACATTGTTAAAGAAGGCAGTTTTTCTTTGAGAAAGTTCTTTAAAAGGATAAAAAAATCAGATAAACGCGTTGTCATGATTATTGATGAGTTTGATTATTCTGCAAAAATTTTCTCCGATTTTCCTGAGGGTTTTAATATTTTGAGACAGTTGGCTTATGAACCTGAAACCCATGTTGCTTTTATTTTTGTTTCAAGAAGGCGGGCAGAGTATTTGGAACGTAAATGTGAAGGTATATCGCCTTTTCACAATATTCTTGATTACGTATATGTGAAAGGATTTTCCGATGAGGAGTTGGAAGAATATTTCAAATGCTGCGAAAAATCAGGTGTCACTCTTGACGATAAAGAACGAGAAACTCTCAAATCCATTACCGGTGGTCAGCCCTATTGGTCTGACATTATGCTTAAAGCTTATAAAGAAGAAAAAGAGAACAATGAAAATACAGATCTTGAAACTGTTTTTCATAAAAACATTGATAAATTTCACGGCAAATATGGAGGATTCCAGCACACACTTGATTTGTTGGAAGAACAGGGGCTTCTGAACAAGCTTTATCAGATAGTATTCGGACCGATGGAACCTGACTGCACCAGAAGCGATATCCAGACTTTATATAATTACGGAATCATTGTTGATAAAGATAAATCAACTGTTATCTCAGACAAATTTTATGACTATCTGAAATCGAAAGAGCGTGAAGTTGATTTCTATCCTCTCTGGCACGAGACCGAGACGGGGTTAAGAAAAATACTCAAGAATAAACTGAAAATAAAAGAAGAGTACAAGCCTGATTGGGAAAGACATCTTATAGAAAGCTATCTTCTTAATGACCCAAAAGAACTAATGAAACTGCTCGAGATACATTTTTTTAAAAATCACATGGAAAACGATTACATTTTACAATCACAAGATTCTAAGAGACCGTATTCCAAGAAAGATTATTATCTTTCGTACGATTTGGATGAGGCGATAAAGCAGAAAAACAGAATGCTGAATAATAAAATTTGTTATGACAGCAACAAAGACATCACAATTGTTGAAGCCTTGTATACCAAAGGTCTATTTCTGCTCTATGATTTTGAGTATTCTAAACTTCAATTGGATAAAATATTCGGAGATAAGGATAAATTCGTTGAAAAGTCCATCCATCTAAGCAAGGCAAGAAATCCCTATCAGCATAACAACGAAGAATTGCTTAACGATGATTACAAAAAGAAGACAAAAGAATACTGCGAAGCTCTTTACAACAGTATAAGAGCATTTTTAGAAAACCAGAAATAGTGAGGTGAAATCATGACGGAAAAAAACGAAAACGAACTTCTGCTTATAAAAGCGGCAGTTTATGCAGGTTTTACAATTTTAGTTTTGCAAGATGAATCTAAAAGATTAAAGAAATTCGGAAGTTTCAATGGATATTTGAACCTATGCGGACAATTCGGAATTTATTTCAACCATATTAATAAATTGCAGAATGTGCAGCAAAATATTGATGATTTTAAGACACTTGTTTCCATATTAGATAGTTGCATAGCAAAAAAAGAAATAAATTCTGAGAGATATCAAGACTTTTTTGCGAATGCAAATAACTTTTTTCAGGAATTAAAGCCTTACGCCGAAGCTTATTATGAAGTTAAAACAAAAAATTTAAAATTGAACAAATTAGGTTTTTACTGCACAACCGGTAATCAAGCAGTTCCCAAACCTGCAGTTGTTAAAACACCTCAAGAAAATGCAATCACAAGCACCCAAGAACATACCAAAGAAAAAACAAATCCGATCGTTCCTGAGAAACATTCGGAAAACAGAGACTTATCGTCAAAAGTCAAGACGGAAGTTCCCAAGAACTCAAGTGGAAATTCGGTAAAAAAAATGAAACCGATTGACTTGGATAAGAAACTTAAACCTGTTAAAAAGATAGCAAATATAAAATTCAACGATTTTACTGATTTTTCCGCTGATTCCGCAGAATTGAACATATACATTGATGAGGCATGGCCTTGGCCTGGTAAAGATTATAACACTTTTGTTCCTCAGAATCCTGATGATAAAAAGACAGGCGTTATTGCCGGAATAGTTTGGCTCGGAAGCGAAACAGATCCCGAAATCCTGCCTAAAATAGGGACTCATTTGCGGGAAGAAATAAAACCATATAGTGATACAGGCAAACCTATTCCGGAACAAATTGAAAAAATTTTAATGCCACCTATCCAAAACCTGCTGAACTGTAAAAAAGCTATGCCTTTTATTTTTCCGTTAAATATTGAATCAGAAATAGATTGGCAAAATGACTACTTCCCTATTTTTGAAGCTGCGATTAAAATCCTTCTCGGCTGGGTTCTTCCTCAAAACGGTAAAAAATGCAATGTCTGCATATATCCTGAACATATAGGCAAATTCGTTGATGGAAGAAGTAAGTCGGAATATTTCAGAGGAGTTCTTAGTCAGGCCATGAAAAATACCGGGCGTTTTTCCCGATTTAATATTAAAAAAGTCGAATGGCAGGACAAAGAATTCGGATATATTCCTTACGGAGATCTGCTCGGCTATATGACATTGCCGATATACAATAGTCTTGTTTTTAAAAAAATGGCTCGATGTGAAGAGCTTGCAGGTTATCTGCCGATTTCCATCGGACTGTTCGAACTGCTTTCAAGACTTGATATCATAGAGGAAACCAAAAATGTTGATGATATCTACAATCTTATCGACAGCATTTACGGCACAAAAATTTACAATTTTATTATGTCGGATCTGAAAAAACGCTTGGAAAACAATGTCGAATTGAAAACGAAGATCCTAGAGTCAATAGAAGCTAAATACTTGGCTAAAAACCGAGACTTGAGGAAGCTCCGCTGGTATTTCAAGGAAATCATGCCCTTTATAGAGTCTCTTGAAGAAACCGCAGACACAGTAACAAAACTTATGTTTACATCGGTAAGGCTTCAGGATGCGAACCACGAGGGAAATCCCGCTAAAATAGAAAAATATCTCGCGGATTATGATGAAAAATGGGCAAAAGCGATTCAGTTGAGAGAATTTGAGATTGCAGCCGACTGTGAACTTCATCTTGCAGTCCACTACAACGATATGTTCCAGTTTGACAAAGCTTTTGAAACATTGAAAAGAAACGAAAAATATTTCGACTATTTCAAACTTCCGACTGTCGCCAAATTTTACAGCAGTTTGGGGCAGAACAAGTCTATAAATAAGAATTTTGGCGAGGCGAAACGCTGGTTCGACAAGGCTCTGGAAGAGTTCAACAAATCGGAAGACCGCAACAAAGCCCTGGAAATCGAGCAGACTTCGGTTTACCGCCTTTTCAACGCATTGGAAGGCAACGATCCTGAATATCCAAAAATGTTCACCGGATTTTTCGGTACTTCACCTGAAATTGCCGCCAAATTCGCTAATGAAAATTCTGTAGCCGACCAGTACAAGCACCATCTTCTTGTCCGTTCTCTCTTCTCACGCAATGATCTCGGCGAATTCAAAACAGCCTATCTTGCAGAAAAGAAAAACTGGAATTTCCTCCCGCAGCATCCGTGGCAACTCATAGAATTTTACAGAGCGATGCTGGAAAACGACTCTGAAAAATCTTACGTTCACATGAAAAATGCTTTGGCAATCTGTGAAAATGAAGAGCACGGCGGAGTAATTTATCTGATCGGAGCAGTGATCGCGGCAGCAGGAGCAACAAAATTCACCGGAGACAAAAAAGAAGATCTTCAGCAAAAAGCTCTCGAATTTGTTGAAAAAGCAGAAAATATGCGCGTAGCCGGGAAAAAAACAGCAATGCTTAGCGAAAAAATAAAGGAAAATATTTATCTTATCGGAACAGTAATCGCGACAGCAGGAGCAACAAAATTCACCGGAGCAAAAAAAGAATTCCTTCAGAAAAAAGCAACCGAATTTGCGGAAAAAGCAGAAAGTATGCGTGTTGCGGGAAGTGCTGCGGCAATGCTTAGCGAAAAAATAAAGGAAAATTGCGGAAT
This sequence comes from uncultured bacterium, assembly GCA_947305505.1. Classification (GTDB taxonomy): domain Bacteria; phylum UBP6; class UBA1177; order UBA1177; family UBA1177; genus UBA1177. The sequence goes on from CAMZDX010000002.1 coordinate 28,498, forward strand.
TGAAAATATTCTGGAGATTTTACCGTTTAATTACAGATAGTGGCCGCCTGTGAATAAGTTTGCGGTAAGGACAATCTAAAAAATCATAACTCCAACTTATTCAAAAGGGTTTCTACAGCTTTTTTCCCTTCTTCATAGACTTTCGGAATGTCAGCCACTGACGGAAGTTTGCCTGTTATATCTTTTGCACCTCCGTGGGCGACATTGTTCCTGCGATGTCCAAGATTTTCTAATTCCGGATATATTTTCGCCTTTCTTACGGCTCTATTTAAACACGTTTTTCCATGATCCTGCCACCATACATAGTCTCCGATACTCTTTCCGCCTGCTTCACCGAACTTTTCCGCAATCGCAGTTTCGACCGTATTCTGAAGAGTGATTACGGCCTGGGTCTTGAGATCGTGTTCATACAAATAGGCTGAATAATTATAAAGCGTTCGTGACAATGAGCGCTGATCTTCCAGTTTTATCACCTCTTGCAAAGGAACTTTGATTTTTTCGATCCATACCGGCGAGCCTTCAGGAACACATTCTAATGCAGATTGAATCTTTCTGATTACATCCGGCAGCTGAAGGGCAAAATTAGCCTGAACTATATCAGACATGAATTCTACTGCACCAGCCCCCTGAGGCCATTCAGGTTTTATCAACCTGGCCAAAGTAAAACCGTCCAATTTTTTGATAAAAACCTGTAATGCTGCCGAAATCTGCGAATAACGCCAGTATTCGCTCAAATTTCTTGCATACGCCGGTTTATCCTTGCTGGTAAACTCGCCATATACAAGCTCAATTTTTCTTTCGGCATCATCTGAAAAATGGTATTGCATTGCCTGATAAAAAAGCATCGGCATCGATCTGAATCCGTGGGTCATATCGAAAAGGACATCGTTGTTTTCCTTGATAATAGGATAAATGGAACTGTAGCATTCAAAAAGTTCCCGAACATGATCCTGATCAACCAGCGGAGTGTGCACTTTGATAGTCACCGGAATGCCGAAACGCCTTTCGAGATAGGTTTCCAGCTCTGTTCTCAACGATTCCGTTATACCTTTTTTAATTCCGTCTTTTTCTGTAGAGGCCTCCTTCAGTTCTTCCCATAGTTCTGCATCTTTTTCCGTAAGCTCCTCATCTTCAGCCTTCACCAGAGCATCCCATGACGAAGTTTCAGTTCCGATAACAATAAGTTGGTCAATATTTCTGTATTTTCCCTTCAGCAGAGCTTCCATAAAGAGTCTTGTTTTAAAATGCTGCGTTTCGCTCAAAAAGTAATCAGTTTCGACATATCCTTCTTTCTTATACATGCCCGTTCCGACAGATGTGATCAATGTGTAAGCCATTTTTTACTCCCAAAAAAGCCAAAATATAAAACATTTATGCCAAAGAGCACCGTTTTTATACTGAATTTCAAGGTTTTATCAACGCTTCTTTTATTGTTGAAAAACAGAATTTTTCCGCTGACCTCACCACTTTTGTTCCCCTCTCTAACCTCATCCCCACCCTTCTCCAGTGTGACGAAGGGAGCAAATTCAGGAGATGGGATCTGTCGGAGCTTAGGTCCGCTCGCCCGCATAAGGAATCGGCGACGGCAGTCGTAATAACGTAATATCGATATCACGAAAATATTTGCCGCCGCATACATCTCCATCCAACCAGAGCCAGGCAGACGTTTCAGGAAACGTCTCTGCAAAACACCAACGAAATCAAAGCCTTAACAGTAGAGACGTAACCTGATACGTCTCAAATTGGAGCCCGGGTTCTGCCTACATTAAACTAAGTGTTTAATAATATTTTATTTGGAGGTGAACATTTCAACCAGAGCCCGGGTTCTGCCTACATTAAACTGTTGAATCTATAAAGGATCTTGGTGACAAAGGTTTCAACCAGAGCCCGGGTTCTGCCTACATTAAACAAAGAACTGGTCACGTTTCGATAAAGGGATCACTGTTTCAACCAGAGCCCGGGTTCTGCCTACCTGTAACTCTCTACTCTCATCGTAAAGGCACTTTTTCTCGCCTCTTTGTCTCCGCTGCCGCCGAAAATCAGTGTTTCTTTTCTTTTGAGCTCATCCAACTTTAAATTTGAATTTGCCGCTCTCCACCAGAAACGCATCGAAGCCTTGATCTCAGGCACGCGGATCTCACATTTTGTCTGATCCGCACCGCTTGAAAACATCGGTGTCACAACGCGGCACTTGCAAATAATCGTTTCACTCATTCACTCCTCCCTTTTTATCAATTTATCGTAAAAATCCTGTCCGTCCTGATATGTTTTTTTCGGTCCGTCGTTTCCCTTCGATCCTATTCTGATACCGTTGCGCAGAAAATCGACATCCAAACCTTCCTTTACTCTGCCGTATATTTTGCCGTACAGAGGCGGGAACTCGCTGTATTGCAGAAGATTGAATATTATGAGGCTCGCATCCTCTTTTTCGCGTCCTTTGTCATCACCGTTTATATCACGGTAGATCATCTCGACATTGTGATAGAGCCTCGCTATTGACTGGACTGCTGTAGCCATAAGCCGGTTTCCGCTAGTAAAATTGAAGATGATTCTCGTCCCCGACGAAATGTCGCGGGAATTAAAGTATCTTTTGAGACTTGCTTCGGCTTCAAGCAGCGACGATGATGACAATTTCTGCTTTTCCGGAGTTATGCCTCTGTATTTTTCCGCGATCTCGCAAATTTCATCGGCATTCACTTCAGAAGTTTCTGAATGCCAGAGGACAATCTTCTTTGCATTTACAAGCACGATGGAGGCGATCTGCGGAGAAAGCGCGGCACCGACAAGTATGTGGAGTTCGTCTACTTCTTCAGGAAATTCGCGGTCGACGATCGGCTTTACACCTTTTTTCGAGATAAGATTCACTGCCGTTTCGACAGTATCCACAGAAAACATGTCAAGCATCTTTTCTTCATCAGAAAGAGAACCGATGTTTTCCTGCGGAATAACGAATTTCTTTTTTGTTTTCAGTGTCAGCTTTCTGCCGAGCCCGACTTTTTTTATATTACCGTTTTTACCAGCATCGCCTGTAACGATCCAATTTTTTGCCGCCTCATAGACATGCTCTCTCATTTCAGGCTCGAGAAGCCTCGCTGCAAGCGCCTCGGCAAGTCTGTACGAACCATCGGTTCCGCTCCATCCTCGTTTCCAAACGCAGTCTTTGGAATCGAAGAAAAATGTTCCGCCGTTACTGCTTCTGACACACAATCCCCACTCCGGATTTGCTCCGGTTTCTATAGGGAAAAACATCGCGGAATAATCATATTTGTCGAGTTCGGCGAAAGACGCTTCATTATCAGAAGACTTGAAAGGGATCATGTCTTTGAAACGGCTCTTTATCTTCCGGATTTCTTCGTTTTCCTCATTTTTATCTATCATCATCAGCGCAAGCGATGCCAAATCAACGAACAAACCGGCAACATCATCATTTTCAGGAAACTTTTCGAATGTTATTCCGTTAAAATCTTCTGTCTTGTACGGAAAATTGTCAAAAAACCATCCGAGCAGACGTTTTTTTGACATAATTTCAATGTGACCGGGATCGAAGATATTAACTACCATGGAACATAAACCTCGAGAACGACCTGTGAAGCCGCTGTTACAGGCAGGAACAAAGCCTCAGGAATGAGATGTTCTAGATTTGCGACTCCTTTGCGGATCTCGCCGAAACCGATGTTATTCCCGTTTCTTAAATCCCTGAGTACAAAAACCATGCCGTCAGGAACAGCCGCATCTTTATCTACGCTCCATGTCGGAAGTTCGTGCTCCTGCTCAAGTTTTTCGCAGCTGCCAGCATCGAGTCTGATTGCAGAATCAAGCGCTGCTGCGAAATGTCCGACTGCAAGATCCCCTTTTCTGACCACGATCCTGCTTACCTCTTCATCGCCTGCAGCGGATTTGCGGAAAGGAACCGATTCATATTTTTTCAACTCATCAACAGAGACCAAATGTTCATTTTGCCACTCAGCTCTCGCCATTTCAGCATCAGCCATTGCCGGAACATAGTCGGCCTTTGCCATAAGTCTTCTTTCCTCTCTGCCGTAACGCGTCATTTTGTTTTCGGAAAAGAAGTAATCATTCACAACTGGCGCGATCTCATCTATATTGTCAACCGAAGCAACTTTGCGCGTGCAGTCGATCTGGGAAAAACTTAACGGATAACAGAGCCACTTATGAAGGATCCAGCCATTTTCCAGCTCCATATCCTGACCTGCGACAGCATCGCCGGCGTAATCCGGTGTTACAACAACACATCTGAAAATCCTGCCCCACGGCATTTTGTTTCCGTTGTCAAGAAGAAGTACCGCCTGCGGAAGGAAAGTATAAACACAATAGTTTCTGCCGTTGTCAAAGACTTTGAGTTTGCTTTTGGTATAGAAAATATCGCCTTTCTGCGGAACATAAACAGATTTTCCCGCCTTCTTTCCGATATTGAGTTTTTCAGAAGGCGCAGGAAGCGAATCCATAATTTTGCGCATTTCTTCATCCGAAAGAGAAAAACCTTTCTCGACTCCGGACGATTTGCGTTCGAGTTTTCTCAAAGCCGCTCTGCAGTTTATATCTGTTTCTATCTGGTGTACCAAATCGGAATCAAGCTTTTCCGGTTCTTTTATGAATTTTACCAAAGTATCTTCCGACGGAACACTCGGAGCTTCCGACGGATCATCCCAAAGATACATTTCCCTTGAATAATTTTCAATCAGTTGTCTCTGTTTTTCACTGAGCATTTTAATCTCCATTATTAAAAAAAATCAGAATGCACCATTAACATAAAGCGTTTCTCCCGCTAATTTTCCGAATTTTTTTCAGATTTTTTCGGTTTACGCGTTTCGAACTTGTCCCGAAGGAGGTCTTTAAAGAGCTCGTCCCAGTAGTCGATTGCTGTTTCCATAACTTTTTCTTCGGTAAGAATTTCGTGGAAACGACTCTCGATCCCGACTTTTCGTCCGCTTTCGGTTGAGTCGCTCAACTTTTCCGACAACCCTTTGGATTTAATGTAAGCGATATACTTTTCCAGCGTATATTTGCCGAAGCCGGCAAGTTTGCATTTTTCCCACGGCATAAACAGAATGAAGACTCGCGCATTTTTTCCTTCATCATTCAGCATGTTGTTGGCGACAACACTCTTCGACCAGACCAGGTTTTCAAAATCGGAAGAATTGTTTATATCTACAAATCTCGGATCGTTGAAATAAATAGGTTTTCTTTCCGTTCCTGTTCCCCTTGCATCTTTTTTCTCAATAAAATCGACGACTTTATCAAATGCGATTTCCATAACCCTTTCCTTGTCAATAAAAAAGTCATTGTCGTCGGAAGAGGAAATCTGAATAACAGGCCCGTTTTCTCCGTCTGCCGCATCCACGCTCTGCGATTTCCTGTCGATCTGATCTTTCTTCTGCTTTTCTTTTACACAGTCTCTGACTATTATGAAATATATGTAGGCTTTAGTCTCTTTTTCGCGGACATCTTCATCTGTCAGATTTTCATGGTCTTCGATAAATTTATTCAGGGCGCCTTTGCGTATTTTCTCCATACACAAAACAACCGCGTTCATTTCAAGTTCATCCTTCATCCACTCTGCCCCGCCGAGAAAAGATTCCCACAACTTTCTGTTGAGTCTGATCCTTTCTGCAAAAAAATCGAAAAGATCATCCCAGACCTGTTTGGATTTGTCTCCGCCTCTGAACTTCACAAGACTGTCCCAGATCATTTACCCCTCCTTATTTAAGTATTTTGTTCTTATTCAGTATTCTGACAAGCTCCATTTTGTCCTGGTTGCTTATCGTTCCTATCGGAGAACCGTTCTCTACAAGACACCTGTCCACTTTTCTCGGGTAAAGGTAATGGTATGTTCCGATAAGATCCTCTGTAGCAATATTGTGTGTTATTACTTTAGGAATAAAGATGCCGTTATCATCAAGGCACTTAGATGTTCCAGGAATCATAAGAACAGGATCCGGATCAAAACTTTTCACAATAACCATTCCTGGTCTGTAAGGTTTCATCTCATTTTGCCCGAACGGGGTGTCCATCCATGGTCTTCTGGCAGTCCAGAAAATCTCCCCTAAAAAATAAGTCCGACCATTATTGCGAATATGGGTTTTACCTTTAATTGAACTATCCTTTCCATATCTGCTCATTTCCGCACCTCAGCGTAAACTATTTATTCCCCTAAAAAGACTGGGAATTATAGCCGAAACGCTTCAAAAATGAATTTTTCTATACTCTGGTCTATAGAAAAATATACAAAAATCCTATGGTTTAAATTTGACTTGAAAGAAATTCGATGGGATCAGTGAAGAAAGTGGTTAGACAGCTTTCTGAACCTTGCCGGAACGAAGGCAGCGCGAGCATACGGTGACCGTTTTTACCGTGCCGTTCTCAACGATTTTGACTTTCTGGATATTGGGATTCTGGATCTTCTGAGTTCTGTTGTTCGAGTGGCTTACATTGTGACCGAACATCGGTTTTTTGCCGCATATTTCACATTTGCGTGACATGATTTTCTCCATAAAATTAAAACAACAACAAAAAAAACGCAGGCATTATAGACATTTTTAATGAAAAAGCAATTTTTTTGAGCAAAAAAACTAAAAATATCGGATTTCTATCGGTAAAAAGAGAGTAGTTTAGAAAAGATCCTCGGCGCCTTGAGTCGGATCAAGGACGTCTTTTTCTTCAACGGTTTTGTTCGGTTCGCTTCCGGCATGGAAGTACATTCTGACGCCGTCTTTATCGGAAACAAGACCTGTTTTCGGGTCGATATTTCTGCCGACAACGCCTGCTGGGAGTTCATAATCAGCCGTCGGCGGGAAATTTTTGAGATATCTTTCCATGAAATCGCGCCAGATCGGAAGAGCTGTTTTCGAACCTGTTTCAACTCTGCCGAGCGGACGGCCGTGCTGGTCGTTTCCAACCCAGACACCGGCAACAAAATTGGGCGAATAGCCGATGAACCATGCATCGAAATAATCGTTCGTCGTTCCGGTTTTTCCGGCGACGTGACGGCTGCAAGTCCCTTCTTCGCTTTCTTCGCTCTCGATATTGCCCTTTTTGCATTTGTAGTGGTTGAAGCCTCTGACGCTCGCCGCAGTTCCGCGGTTGACGACATCTTCAAGAATTTTGTTGGTTATGTATGCCGTCTGCGGTGTAAGCGCCTGATTTTCCTCTCTTTTTGCAAAATAGAGAAGCCTTTCCATTTTTGCAGGTGCAGAGATGTACGGATCGTAAAAAACGGTGTTGTCTTCGAGGACGTTTCCGTTTTTGTCGTAAATTTTTCTGATGTAAGTCGTGTGTGGCGCCTTTCCCATATTCGGGAAGTGGGCATAAGCGTCGGTGAGTTCGTCTATAGTAAGACAGCTCGAACCGAGCATACTGCCGAATTCAGGCTTGATCTCGCTTTTGATGCCTAAAGCCTTTGCGCCGTCAATGGCATCGCGAAGCCCGAGTTTCTGCAGAACTCTGATTGCAGGAGTGTTCATCGAATGAATGAGCGCTTCCCAAACCGTAACTTCACCTTTGAAAGTGTTCTCGAAGTTAGCCGGCTTGAAATTCGTGTCGGTAACCGTTACGGGCGCGTCAAGCACCATCGTTGCCGGAGTGAGAAGCGGAGATCTGCCGCCCCGTTTTTCGAGCGCCAGAGTATAGAAAATCGGTTTTATCGAGCTTCCGGGCTGGCGGCAGGCCTGAGTCGTGCGGTCGAATTCGCTTATTTCGAAATCGTAACCGCCCATGAGCGCCTTGACATAACCCGAATACGGGTCTTTTACGATTATAGCAGCCTGAGACGAAGGAATCTGTTCGAGAACGAAATAGAAGTCTTTTCCCAGTTCTTTCGAATAGTTGCGGAAATCGTACTGGTCGCGCGTTCCGGCCTTGTCGGTCGCTCTCACGAGAATGACATCCCCTGGTTTGAAAACTTCTTTTACCGATTTTACAACCGAGTAAGAACCTGTCGGACTCCACGGACGCGCCCATTGCAAATCTTCAAGATAGATATTGCGTTTAACTTCGCCGACTTGAACAAGTGCGCTTTTTTCGGCAGTTTCCAGAACGACGCCCTGATAGTAGATGCCGCTTTGTATCGTTTCTTCGGTTATTTTTCCGAAGACTTTCTCGTGCCGTGCCAAATATGTGTCGAGATCTTTTTTGATGTTTATCGAATAAAGCGGATTTGTGACTTCACCGCTGAATTTATCTCCTTTTTTGTAGCTGTCAGCTTCGCCTCTCGCGTAACCCTGACGCTTCGAAAGCTCTCTAACGCCGTAAAAAACAGCCTCGTGGGCGAATTTCGTGGCACGCATATCTACCGTTGTCTGAACGGTAAGACCCTCTTTGTAAAGTTTGTCGAAACCGTATTTGTCAAGCAGATATCTGCGCACTTTTTCGCTGAAATAAGGTGCTTTGTCGAGGAAGAGCTCCTTCTGGACATTCGTTTTTATCGGCTTGGCAAGTGCCGTGTCATACTCTGCCTTTGTGATGTATTTGTCTTCCAGCATTCTTTTGAGGACATAGTTTCTGCGGCGCAGAGCCTTGTCTGGATTGAGAATCGGAGAAGCCGCCGACGGGAATTTCGGAAGTCCGGCAAGAATCGCCATTTCGTCGATTTCAAGTTCCCAGATGTGCTTGCTGAAATATTTGCGGGAAGCAGCTTCGACACCGTAGGCACCGCTTCCGAGGTAGACTTCATTAAGGTAAAGATAAAGAATTTCCTCTTTCGAAAGATGTTTTTCAAGCTCCATCGCAAGAATCATATCCTTTATTTTACGGCTGAAAGTTCTTTCAGTACCGACAAACGATTTGGAAAGCTGCTGCGTTATCGTACTTCCGCCCTGCTTGATGCCTGTGGTCATGTACTTGAACGCGGCACGGATTATACCGAGCGGATCGATGCCGTGATGAGTGTAGAACGAAGAATCTTCGCCGGCAACGAAAGCAAAACGCAGTTTTTCGGGAATTTTATCGTAAGGCACGATAATCCTTCGGTTTTCGTGATAAAACTCGGCAATAAGTTCACCGTCGTAGGAATAAACTTTAGTACCTGCATCGGGCTTGTAGTCGCTAACGGTGTTGAGAGCCGGGATCTCCGATTTGAATTTGGAGAAAAGCGCAATGCTCACGATAACGGCTAAAACAAAAAGAGCCGCAGTTGCAATGAGCACTATTTTAAGTATCTTACGGAACTTTGCTGATTTGAAATCGAACTTCTTTTGAGCCATTTATCCTCCAAACAGCTAATCCTTTTTTATCGCTTCAAAAATCTTTTCAAGTCTGATCTCGCGGTCGACAGAATCGTCGTAAACGAACTTTATTTCGGGTACGAATTTGAGTCTGCTTAAGTGCGACGCGAGTTTGAAGCGGATATTTTTAAGGTTTGAATCAAGGTATTCCTGGATTTTTTCGACGTTTTCGGGCTTGAAAGTCGAATAGTAGATTTTCGCCGCCCTAAGATCCTGCAGAACAGAAACGTGAGTTATCGTTATCATGTCTGCCGGCGTACCGCCGAAATCACTGTAAACCATAGTGCTGATGAACCTTTTTATCGATTCGGCAACTCTGTCCTGCCTTATTGCGCCAGCCATTAAAGAACCTCGTCTCTGAATTCTTTGTCAATGTAACATTCGATTATGTCGCCGACTTTGATGTCGTTGTAGCTGTCGATCGTCGCACCGCATTCGTAACCGCTCTTAACCTCTTTGACATCGTCTTTGAAGCGTTTGAGCGTGCCGAGTTTGCCGCTGTAAATAACGACGTTGTCGCGGACGAGCTTGATTTTGGACATTCTGACGACTCTTCCTTCGATAACCATGCAGCCTGCGATCGTGCCAACTTTGCCGACTTTGAAAATTTCGCGGACTTCGAGTTTTCCGATGTATTCCTCTTTGATGATCGGAGCAAGCATACCCGACATTGCCGCTTTGATCGCGTCGATAAGTTCGTAAATGATCGAGAATATCTCAATGTTGACACCTTCAGCCGCAGCAAGCTGTTTAGCTTTGTTGTCGACACGGACGTTGAAGCCGATGATCATTCCCTGGGACGCGCTTGCAAGCAGAACGTCGTTTTCGTTGATGCCGCCGACGCCCGAGTGAATGACTTTTATCTTCATCTTTTTATGCTCTATCTTGTTGAGAGACGCGATGATAGCTTCGACTGAACCGTCGACGTCGCCTTTTACGATAACGTTGAGATCCTTGACCTCTTCCTGTTCCGCGGCAAAGAACTCTTCGATCGAAGGAGTTGCTTTTTCGACGTTCTTTTTCTCGCGCTGTTTGTTGATTCTGAGTTCGACCAGACCCTTCGCCTTTCTTTCATCTTTGAAGACGTAAAGTTTTTCGCCTGCCGGCGGAACGAGGTCAAGACCCGTAATCTCGACTGCCATTGAAGGAGTCGCCTCTTTTACACGCTTTCCTGTCCAGTCCATCATGCTTCTGACATAACCGATCGATGTGCCTGTAACAACCAGATCTCCGATTTTAAGCGTTCCGTCTTTGACAAGAACTGTCGCAACGGGGCCTTTGCCAGGATCCATTCTCGATTCGATGACGATACCTTCGGCAGGTTTTGTCGGATCAGCCTTGAGATCCATCATTTCGACCTGAAGAAGAACAGCTTCGAGAAGACCTTCGATGTTGATTCTCTGTTTTGCCGAAATTTCGACGAACAGGTTTTCTCCGCCCAGTTCTTCCGCAACGATCTCGTATTTGAGAAGTTCGTTTTTGACCTTTGCCGGATTTGCCGTCGGTTTGTCGATTTTGTTGATCGCAACGATTATAGGAACATTCGCAGCCTTTGCATGGTTGATAGCTTCGACTGTCTGAGGCATAACGCCGTCATCGGCTGCAACTATAAGGATAACTACGTCTGTCGCCTGTGCTCCTCTGCTTCTCATCGCCGTGAAAGCTTCGTGACCCGGAGTATCGAGGAACGTGATTTTTCCGCCTTCGATCTCGACCGAGTAAGCACCGATGTGCTGCGTGATACCGCCGGCTTCGCGGTCAACGACATTCGTGTGCCTGATTGCGTCGAGAAGTTTCGTTTTGCCGTGGTCGACGTGACCCATGACAGTGACTACCGGCGGACGCGGAACCATATTTTCAGGTTTGCTCTCGGTGACTTCGATGAACGATTCTTCGCTGAGAGCGACGTTTTCAGCAGTAAATCCGAACTCTTCGGCAAGGAACTGCGCAGTGTCGTAAGGAATTCTGTCGTTGATTCCGAACATTTCACCCATAGCCATGAGCTTTGAAAGAAGCTGAGCCGCCTTCACACCCATTCTGCGTGCAAGTTCTGCGACCTGAACGAAATCTTCGAGTTTGAGTATTTTCTTTATAGCTTTTGTCGGATTCGGTGCAACGACCGGCTGCTGTTTCGCCTTTTTCTTATCTTTCTTTTTCTTTCTTATTTCGGAGTAACCGCCGCCGTAGCCGCCGCCCTGGTCATCGCCCATAAACTGCGAAATGTCGGCACCTCTGAGCTTGCCGGTAACAACAAGATGAACGGAATCGTCTCCGCCGCCGCGATTGTTGTTTTTCTTTTTGCCGCCGTGGCGCTGCTGCATATTGAGATTCTGGCTGACCGGAGCATCCGATTCGGGAATGACGATTTTTCTCTTTTTGTTTTTGTTCCTGAAATCGCCTGAATAATCGTCATCTTCGTCTTCAGCCTTTTCTTCCTCTTTTTTGTGGACATGCTGTGGTTTTCTATCCTCTTCAGGAAGCTCTTCCTCCTGATTTGCCGCAGCAATCTTTCTGATTTCATCTTCAACGCTGACGATCTTATCTTCCGGAGCTTCCTGCTCTTCAGGAACTTCCTCGGTCTCGGGTTCCGCTGCCTGTTCCGGAGAAGTTTCGGGGGTCACCTCTTCCGCACTCTCGACCGGAGTCTCTTCAACTTTTTCTTCCGCTGCTTCCTCAGCAGGACTTTCGGGCTGTTTAGCCTCTTCCGGCTGCTCTGCCGGCCTTTCGTCCGAAGGAATGAAACTCCTCTCTCTGTTTCCTCTGCGGAGTATCGCCTTGGGTTTTGCAGTTTCAGGCTCCTCCTTTTTGGCCGCAGGAAAATGGTCTCTCACCATCTCTTCAAGATATCCTTCGATTTTGTTTGCAGCTTTGTAACCGCCGTGCCCCTCTGAATCGAGATAAGCGATGACAACTTTGCTTTCGATACCGAGTTCTTTTGCCAATTCACTGATACGCATTAAATATCCCCCGAAGTGAAATTATTCAGTAAATTCATATAAAACATAAGTTTTTCCGATTGTTTTGAAGGTTTCAGCGCGAGTACCGAAACACCTCTTCCGTCAAATTTTTTTCCGAGCAGCTCTTTTGTAAACATGCTCTTAATCCCATTAAGTCCAGTCTTTTTTTCGAGTTCCGCAACTGTTTTCCCCGATGCGTCGGAAGCAAACAAAATCGCGGCGAAAACCGTTCCTTTACCTGCTTCTTCGGCAATAAGGTTCTGCCCTTTGAGCAAAACTCCGCTTCTGCGGCATATAGCAAAATAATAATCAAACGATTTTTCAGCCTGAGAGCGGACGAAATCGATGATTTTATCCTGCGGAACACCGAAAGAAGTGCAGTTGTCGAAAGAGGAAAAAACTTTTTTAAGACCGTAAATTCCGCAGAGGCACTTTCTGTCAAAATGGGTGTAGACCGAGCGTCCCTCGAGCTTCTGAGTCCAGTCCGGAACAAGAGTCCCGCCGGCTGCTACCCAGCGCAGAAGATTTTCCTTTTCGTCTCTGCCGCCGCAGAAAACACAGCTTCTTTCAGACATACTACTCCTTTTCTTCTTTTTCGCCGTCTTCTTCAAGTTTTGAGAAGTCGAAGAACGAATCAGGCGTTATTCTGCCGACTTTATCGCGTTTTTTGCCGTTGAGCTCGTCGATGTGGATCTGAAGGCTGTAACGGATCTGACGCGCCCTTCTTATGCTGAGTTCAGCATTCTTGGCGAAAGATTCGGTATCAGGCTCGCTCTGGATGTCGGCAAGGGTGAGGTATCCTCTTTCTGCAAGGAACTGTGCAAGTTCTTCGTTTATGCACTTGAGAGCCGTGGTCGGAACATCGAGTTTCTTTTCAAGTTCGTCGTCGATGTTGATGACGCCCATGCCTTTTTCAAGCATCATATTTGCCTGTTCAATGATTGATTCAGCTTTTTCGACAGTAATATCGGGAAGCTCTGCAAGGACTTCTGGAGAAACGGTAGTAAGGTCTTCCAAAGTCGTGTAGCCGAGTTTAATAAGCGAATCTGCAATGCTTTCGTCGATGCCGTCGATGAAAAGAAGTCTTCTCTTCGCCTCTTCAAGCATCATCTGCATCTGGCTTTCGCTCTGAATATCGATGCTCCAGCCTGTAAGCTGACTTGCAAGTCTTACGTTTTCACCGCCGCGGCCTATTGCAACCGAAAGCTGGTCGTCGGGAACGATGACATCCATGCTGTGCTCGTCGTCGTCAATGATGATCTGCGAAACTTCGACAGGAGAAAGAGTATTGCAGATGTATTTTACGGAATCCTCATCCCACGGAATGATGTCGATTTTTTCGCCGCTGAGTTCGTGAACGACGTTCTGGATCCTGGAGCCTTTCATACCGACACATGCACCGACAGGATCGACGTCGTGGTCGATCGATCTGACGCTGATTTTGGAACGGTGACCCGGATCACGCGCAACGCCTTCGATTTTAACGATTTTCTCAGCAATTTCTGGAACTTCAAGTTCAAAAAGTTTGATCAAGAACATTGTGTTAACACGGCTTAGAAGAATGTTGCAGCTCTGTCCTGATGCCGGTTTTTTGACTTCGAGAATGAGAGCTTTGATTCTGTCGCCGGTTTTGAATCTGTCGGACGGGATCTGCTGCGTGTAGGGCAGATAAGCCTCGGTTTTGCCGATGTCGACGATGATGCCAGCCTTTTCGAAACGTCTGACCGTTCCGGTGATGATTTCGGACTGTCTGTTCTTGAACTCGTCATAAATTATGTCGCCTTCAAGAGTTTTTATCTTCTGCAGAATAACCTGCTTTGCGACCTGAGCCGCGATTCTTCCGAGTTCGTCGGCTTCCATTTTGATGCCGAGCGTATCGCCCAACTGTGCCTCAGGGTCGATCTTGTGCGCTTCAGCAAGTGAAATGTCGAGCAGAGGATCTTCAACTCTGTCGGTTACAAGCCTGAAATAGTAAGCCTCGAGGTTTCCCGTTTCATCGTCGTACATGATGTCGATGTCGGCTTCCGTTCCGAGCTTTTTCTGAACGGCGCGGTAAAGAGCCTCTTTCACGATGTCGATGATAAGTTCCCTTTTGATACCCTTCATTTTGACCAGCTGGTCGATCAATTCCTTCAAATTAAAATCCATTACTTTTCTCCATTCCAAACTTCATTTATTTTTCTGACGAATCCTTTTGCTATCTTAAGTTCCGTTCCGTCTTCGGCGCGGACGACGAATTCTTCTTTGTCGTCATCGACCGAAACAAGCTCACCCGTAAAGCGTTTTCTTCCCTCTACAAGTTCCGAAAGCTTGATTTTAAGCGTTTTTCCGATCTCGTCGCGGAGATCATCCCACCTTCTTACCGGTCTGTCGAGACCCGGCGAGCTCACTTCGAGGTAATAGCGGAAAGGAAAAGGATCCTCCGCATCGAGAAAATCGCTCACAATAGGACTGAATCTGCCGCACTCATCAAGCGAAATGCGCGTCTCAGGCGAAAGCGTGTCCAAATAAACTCTGAAAACGCCGTTCTGCCCGGTCGGGAGATCCAGCTCCACGATTTTGAAGCCCATTTTGTTTGCCAACGGCTCCAATTTTAAAAAAATATCCTTAGCTCTGCCACTCCACATCTTAACAACCTCACTCTTTGGATTAAAACCTGCGAAAACGTATGCAGAGAAATGAGACAAAAGAACCTCACGCGGCTATTTACCATCAAATTTATAAAAATCAAAAAAATTTTGTTAAAAAAGGAGGAACAACAATACAGATCGTCGGTAAAAGGAAGTTTTAGAATTGAAAATGAAAAATATTAGTGAGCCAGGGACTTTGCTATATCGACTATTTCGGTGAATTCACCGCGATATCCGAATTTGTCTTCACCGATATTCGCAGCAGCACGCTCCAAAACAGCGTCATAGCTTGCATCTGCCTTGAATTTGGAATCTCTGAGCAACATTCCGAACTCTGCAACTGCCGAAGCAAAGCCCATATTCTGACTCATTTCAGATTTAACATCAGCCGAAGTCATGAAAGTGTCCATATACTTGCTGATATCTTCCTCAGGCTCTTTGTAACGCATTTTGAGAAGGAGAAAATCGTCTGCGCCGAATTCGACCTCAGGCTCTGCATCAGGCTGTTCGCCGCCTTCACTCTCACCTGAATCTCCGCCTTCTTCAGTATCACTCTCTGTTTCGGCAGGTTTTTCAGTAAGAACAACTTCATAGAACGCCGTGACTCTGTGTCCCGCTCCGATCTCACCTGCATCTTTGGTGTCGTCGTTGAAATCCTGATTGTTCATAACGCGGTTTTCATAGCCGACAAGGCGGTATTTCGCAATTTTTGCAGAGTTGAAAACGACCTGAAGTTTTACGTCTTTTGCAATTACAAACATCGTTCCCATGAGGTCGAACGTGAATATTTTTTCGGCCTCTCTTTCACCGTCGACATAGTAGTAGTTTCCGTTGCCGGCGTTGGAAAGCTGTTCCATTTTGTCGTCCTGATAGTTGCCCATGCCAAAACCGAGGATCGTGAGGAAAATTCCTTTGTTTCTCTCGGTTTCGATATATGCAACGAGTTCTGACGTACTTGTCATTCCGACATTGAAATCACCGTCCGTAGCAAGAATTATTCTGTTGTTTGCATCTGAACTGTAGTTCTTTTCAGCAATTGCATAAGCCTTCTGCAGACCGTCGCCGCCGGATGTCGCGCCGGAAGCTACCAGAGAATCTATCGCGGCATTTATTTCATCTTTGTTGTCGCCGCTTACTGAATCGAGAACGACTTTTACACCGCTTGCATAAGTTACGATCGAAATTTTGTCCTCTTCTTCAAGCTTTTCTACAAGTTTTTTGAACGATTTTTTAAGAAGCGGAAGCTTGTTGGTCGATGACATGGAACCTGAAACGTCAATGAGGAAAACCAGATTGTTGGAAACTCTCTCGTTTACATCGATCATTCTGCCCTGAAGACCGAACATAACGAGTTTGGTATCCTTGTTCCATGGTGAATCAGCCATTTCCATCGTTACCGAGAAGGGTTTTCCTTCTTCGGGCTGCGGATAGTCATAGTCGAAATAGTTTACCATTTCTTCGATTCTGACGATGTTTTTCGGCGGCATCTGGTGATAGTTCATTATATAGTTTCTGACCTGCGCATAACTTGCTGTATCGACGTCAATCGAGAAAGTTGAGGTGCTTTCCTTTGAAGTTTCTACCCATTCGTTTTCTACAAGGTCGCCCGGTTCAGGCTGTTCCTGCGGATCTTCCGTGTCCCACGCTCCATCGTCAGGTGATTCCCAGTCTTCGTAATCAGTAGGATCAGCAGAGTTAGTAGGATCACCCGGCTCATAAGGAGCTCCTGTATCAGTATTGTCGTATTCCTCGTCATAACCCGGGTCGTAATTCTCGCTGTCACTGTTTTCGTAATAACCGGAATCTGACGTGTCGCCGGTGTCGTGACCGACTTCAGAAGAACCGTTGTCTTTTCCGCCTTCTCCGGCTGCATTGTCAGCACCGCCGCAAGCAGCAAAGAAAAGAAGAAAAACCATCAAAACCAATGAAATCACTGACCTTTTCATAAAAAGACCTCAACAAAAAAAGTTAATAACAACTATTTAGTTCCGCAAAGAGCCGATTTTTCTGACTCAAAACCAAAAAAAATTAAAAAAAAACGATTTTTTTACAAACGGTCGAAAATTTTGATCTTCGAATCGGTGTTTTCGATCTTGCTGTCCAGCTTTTCGCGGATCTGATCGTCCATTTTCAGAACGGCAAGCGCCTCAACATCGTCCGGAGCATATTTCAAAACTTTGTGATAGTAGATGTTTCTGTAGATAAGGTTATTTTCCTTGGCATATATATTCGCGATAATCTTGAATATTTTCACACAGTTGTTTATGTCGTTCATCTGTTTGTAGACAAAAGCCTGACGCTTGAGGAAATTGATGTTGTCGGGATCTTTAGCGATAAGTTTTTTCAGCAGAACCATAACGCTTTCATACTGCCCCATCTCGATCCTGGCCTCGATCAGCTCGCCCAGGATGATGTCGTCGTCCTTTTTCATTGAATAGAGCATCAGAAGACAGGCTTCCAAATCTCTGACGTTGCTTATTTCCCCTTTTTTGTGGCTTTCTCTGATCGATATCAATATTTTTTCTGCCTCGTCAGTCATGTTTTCACGGATCAGAATACTCGAAAGGTTGAGAAGATCCCGTACCGTCGCCTTGTTCATCTCCTTTATCGTGTGGAGAAGATAGATTGCCGTCATTCTGTCGTTCTTTTTGATGTAATAATTGACGGCTGCGCGGTATTTTTCGGCAGCATCCGAAAATTTGCCTTTTCTGATATCGATATCGGCACTGAACTTGTTCAAAATACCGTTGTCAGGTGCCACATTGAGTCCCATTTTGACGTAACTTGCCGCAAGATCGAGGTGTTTTGCATCAAGTTCTCGCTGCGCCATACCCAGATAGACATCTACAGCCTTGTCGATTTTGTTTTTATAGCGGTAAAGTTCGGCAAGCTGAATATAATTTTCAACTTTATCGGGATTTTTTTCTATTTCGGAAAGAAGTTTTGAAGCCTTGGCGTCACCAACGATATCCGAAATGTCGGTATTTGCCAGTTTGCCGATATTTTTCAGCGTCTCAGCCGAAAAAATCTCACCGACATCTTTCTTTAAAAAACTGACTATTTTATCGAAAACTTTCGATGCCATAGAACCTCGAATCAACCAAAACGCGGTATAATATATTTTCGTGATTATAAGTCAATGATTACAGAAAAGAATTACAGCTCGTCGAAGATGTCAGGTTCGTCCGGTTTCGGCATCTCGAAAAGCGATTCCGGAAGTTCGACCGAAGCATCCAGGTATTTGTTTTCAAAGATGAAAGCAGGTTTTCCGCGGCTCACTCCGATCCAGCGTTTCGGTTTTTTAACGGCGTTTCTGTTTCCGGTTTTATTCTTTTTGCTTCTCCCTTTTCCATAGCCCGAAGTTTTCTTTTCAGAGACAATGTAAAGGTCACCGCTCACGATCTCGACAACTTTTCCTTTTGCGATTTTATAGTAAATCCCGTTTTTTCTGCACAGTTTATCGCCGTTTCCAAGCTCGGCGCACTCTCCTTCAAAGCGGAATCTGCCGCCCAGCATCACCGAAAAAAGGTCACCGTCGACCGATGCATTGAAAAGCTGCTTTGAAATTTCGCTCCACGGGCCGCTGTCCCAGATTCCTTCGTGAAAAATATTCGCCGTTTCGCCGTTTATTATCACCGTTGCGACCGAAATATTGAAAGGACCGGTAATTATCATCCGCCATTTTTCGGGATCAGACGAAAGAATCTGGTAATCGCCTGTGAATTTGCCCTTGAACTGCTCGACATCTATCCACATCGTGACGGCACCTTCGGCTGAAAATGCGGCGTTCTGCGGATTAAGCTCGAATTTTTCAGGCTTCCATGCGTAACTTCCCTTCTCATCTACCGTTTTCTGCGGCAGAGTCGAACAGGAAATAAGAAGAAAAAATGCGAAAAAGAATAAAAATAATTTTTTCATGCACATCACGCTATTTGACGGCAATGCACTCTATTTCGACCATTGCGCCGAGCGGAAGTTTCACGACCTGAAAAGCGGCTCTTGCCGGGCACTCGGAAGTGAAGAATTTCGCATAAACTTCGTTCATATCCTTGAAATTGTTCATATCGCTTAAGAATACCGTGGTTTTTACGACATTTTCATAGCCGCAGCCCGCAGCTTTGAGTATTTCACCGATATTTTTAAGCGACTGTTCAGTCTGTTCTTTGATGCCGCCTTCAACGAATTTGCCCGTTTTAACGTCAACCGGAAGCTGACCCGAAACATAAACCGTGCCGTTTGCCTCAACTGCCTGGCTGTAAGGACCAATAGCAGCCGGAGCGTTCGGTGAACTGATGATTTTTTTCATTTTTCTCTCCTAAAAATAATTACAAAACACAAAAAAAAACGACCGATTATAGCGGCTTTAAAAATTTTTCATACTTTACAGCCGATTTTTATCCGCCAGATCAAGAAGTTCGCGCGGTTCAGAAATAAGAATGTCTGCCCCCAGAGCGATCAGATCCTCTTTTCTGCCGAAGCCCCAGAGACAACCTACCGAAGTTATCCCTGCATTTTTTGCAGTCAGGATGTCGGCTTTCATGTCGCCGACATAAACGGTTTGGGAAAGCGGAACTTTAGTGATTTCAGATATTTCGAATATCCCGTCGGGAGCGGGTTTGAGCGGAATTCCAGGACGTTCGCCCAGGATCGCGTCGAAATGGAATTCTCCGAGAATGGTTTCGGCGTTTAGCAGTGCATATTTGTGTTCTTTGTTTGTGAGAATCGAGATCTTGACACCTCTTTCGACAAGCCCCGAAAGGGTTTCCCAGATCCCTTCAAAAGGCGGGATCGTGCCTACTCCTTCTTCATGGTAAAGGTCTAAAACTTCAGGCAGAAGGACCGGGATCACATCGTCAGGAGCCTCTTTCGGAAGCGCGCGCCGAAGCAGCATCCGCATTCCGTCACCGACGAAACCCTTGTATTCATCGATCGTATGCTCCGGAAAACCGTGTTTCTGCAAAATCCTGTTGTTTGTCCTTGAAATGATGTCGAGTGTGTCGAGAAGCGTTCCGTCCATATCGAAAATAACCGATTTCAGCTGCATTTTTCCTCCGTCATCATAAAAAGCAGCGGATTATAGAGGTGAAACCTGACAATTCAAATTTTATTCATCATACGCTCCAAATTGTTATTCCGAGCGGACGCAGCGGAAAGAAAGGTTCTTGGGATAGTAGGGAAACTAGGGAATTTAGGGAGTTTAGGGATTTTTTCCCTAGTTTCCCTAGATTCCCTTTTCCTGCTTTTCTTTTCGTTGTTGTGACCGCAGCCGGTACATTTGTTCGGTGAAACCGCCGTTTTTCTCGAAATTGTCGGCGAGTCGCTGCAACTGTCTGAATAGCAGATAATCAGCCTGTTTTATCAGGACAATACACATGTTTGCTATTGTTTCAGGCGGTCTGGTCTGAGCGATTTCCATAAAAAAATCAGGATCGCTGTGCGTCCGGCCGAGTTCACGCATTTTCAGAAGTTCAGGGGATTTTTCCTCCCATTGCCTGTGGTTGCGGGTTTTAAGATAGTCTTCGTAGTCCTCAAGCAGTTCCTGAAGACTTGCTTTGGCGACATTCACGAGTTTTATTTCGGTTTTGGAACTTGTGATTCCGGCAGCACAACCTTCAATTATGTTCTGCTTTCCAGAACGTGCAGCCTGTATCATCTGGTCGCAGGTGCGGTCTCCTTTCTGCAGAAAATGTTCCACAAAATAGTATGTGAGACAGAAAATAACATCTGCTTTCCGGTATGAAATCAAATTCTTATAATCGCCCTTTTGTCGAATCAACTTTTCATTTTCCATTAGCAGCCTCGTTTTTGAGAATCAAAAAATCCACGTTTTATTTAATAAGACTTTAGGAAAAATCAACTTTTTATTAACCCCCCCTTACAGGCTCACAATTCTACTAAAACCAAATTAAATTCCCTAAATTCCCTAGATTCCCTAGACACCTTAGACTCCCTAGATTCCTTAGACTCCCTTCTTCAACAGCCGGGTAAAACCTGAGCGCTCATTTCCGGTTGCTG
>CAMZDX010000003.1 GCA_947305505.1 uncultured bacterium
GCAGGATCACCGGCAAAACATCAAACGGTTCTGTTCCGGTGACACAGACATTCACCTACAACAACAGAAACCTGCTTGAAACAGCGACAGATACCGTCGGAAATGCCGTAGCAACAAGCGTGACAAGGTATTATGATTCTTTCGGCAATCCTTATTCCGAAACAGTTTCATCCAACAACATCACGAAGACCGTTTCGCGCAGGATGACCGATGCAAAAACGTATCAGTTCACCTATCCTGACGGCAAGACTCTCCGCAAAACGGCGACCGGAAACGACCTCGATTCAATAGAATACAACAATTCCGAAATCGCATCCTACAGCCGCGCAGACGGTGTCCTGACTGCCATCACGAAAGGACAGAACCTGACTGAAACATTCAGCTACAACACTTGGAACCAGCTTGCAAATCACACGATAAACAACGCAAATGCAGATATTTACGACATGACTTACGGCTATTCACGCGGCTGGCACTTGGTCGAAAAAGCTGACGGCATCAGGAACACATCGGACAAATACAGCTACGACTCATACTACCGCCTGAAAGAAGTCAAATACGATTTTGCGAACAACACAGCTGCACGAACCGACAGCTTCTTTGCTGACGGCGTTCACAACATCGAGCAGAGCACCGAAAACGGCACGACCTTCGCATGGGGCGTGGATAAACTCAACAGACTGCGTGAAAAGAAAGTCGGCAATAACACTGAAGTTGCCTACGGATATGACGAACGAAACAACATGATTTCCGAAGACAGAAGCGGAACAACCAACGACAAAACCTATATCTACGACGATCTGAACCGCCTCATAGAAGTCAAAGACGGAAGCCAAAACACGATTGCGGAATACACTTATGACGCATTCAACCGCCGCATAACCAAAACCGTCGGAAATACGATAGAAAGATATACCTACGACGACTGGAATATTGTTGAAATCTCAACGAATTCAAATAATTACACCAATATCATTGATTCCGGCACGGACAAACACATCGCGATCGAAGTCACCTCAAACAACACGTCAACACTCTATTATTTCCTCACCGACGAGCGCGGAAATGTAACAGCCCTCACCGATGCAAACGGCAATATCCTTGAACGCTACAGATACCGTGTTTACGGCGATTTTGAGATCCTTGATACTCAGTTCGCGCCGAAAGACTGCAGCAACCAGACCTGCTATGCGACAAACCTGCACAATTTCCTCTGGGGCGGTTCGCTCTACGAGCCAGAAACCGGTCTCTACTGGATGCGAAACCGTTACTATCACATTGACATGCACCGCTTCATCAACCAAGACCCAATAGGAATCTGGGGAGATGCCAACAACTTAGGCAACGGCTTCGCTTATGTCGCCGGAATGGTTATTGAAGCAAGTGATCCAAGCGGGTTGTTTATTGCTAGCTATTCCACTTCCTGTGATGTAAATGCTATCACATATGAGACAGAAAACAACTCTGTAGTCGCAGAATTATGGTATATCGCAGTAATTAGTTCATACAATCTATATATCGCCTGTGATGATGATAAAGATGTGGGTAGTTTTACGGAGAAATATGATAAAAAAGAAATGTCTCAAGATTACATTATGGTTATCGGTGGTGAAGAGAACCTTTCGTTGGCTATGAAGTTGACTCACGAACTGACTCATTTTCTCTATGATAAATTTATAATTAACGCTCCAAATATTGAAGATTTAAAAGATTTTTTGAAGCAAATACAACAAAATTTAAAAAAGGAAAAAGATGCAAACAAAATTGAAATACTAAAAGAAGTGATAGATGAGCTGAAAAAACTGATAGAAGAACTTGAGAAAGCAGGCAAAGAAGCAGAAGATAATGCTATAAAGAACCAAAACAAGGCAAAAGAAGAAGAGGAAAAGAAGAAAAAAGGAGGAGAACAATATCCTGGAGACCCAGATTCTTCAGAAGACAAAAGTCAGTCATATTTTGCAAATCAGTTCATTAAGAAAATCCTTGAAATGAGAGAAAAGAAGAATTTTCTTGAAATGATGAGTGAAGAAGGAGTCGTTATCAAATATGACGACAACGGGCGAAAGGTATTTATTTTAAATCCTTATTACAGAAGCAAGGATCCTATGAAACAAATATTTTGGAAGACCAAAAATGCCGATGGAACAAATGGATTTGTCAAGAATCCGTTTACACCTGGTGCTGAATATGGATATGACTCTACGACCTATGAAAAATTTCAGCAGTCAGGATTTCCTCAAACAAATGTAGATCCGTATTGGCAATAGGAGATTGTAATGAAATATTTGATTTTAATAATTTTATTCATGTCACTTTTTCTCCACGCTGGCACCACAAAAGAAGCTGATTTTATGATGACAAAAGCCGAGTTCGAGGAGTGCTACAAAAACAAGGATAAAACAGAGCAGCGTTTTTTAATCAGACAAAACGGCAAAACCGGTTTTATTGACGGTTGCGGTAGAGTTGTCATTGAACCAATTTATGACTCAGCATTTGAATTTAGTGAAGGAGCTGCGCAAGTAGAGACGGACGGAAAAGTTTCATATATCGATAAATCAGGCAAAACACTCAATATTTCACCCGGAAAATATAGCGGTTTCAAAACCATGAATTTCTATTTTAAGAAATACAAAGGAGAGGCACCACGTGAAAAACCGTGTGAATATTCCAATCATTTGCTTTGCCGTGGAAAAACTTTTTTTCTGTTTTATGATTATTCGGGTCAGAAATTTCAACCGTCAATCATTGAAACTCTTTTCCCCGAGTCAGAAGAAGCCAAAATTCCTTCTGTTTGGGATGAGATAGATAGATGGAAAAAAATGGATGCCGAAGAAGAGGTAAAAAAACTGACTAAAACAAATATTCAAAAGTGCGACGACGGAATCACAATAAAAGAAACACTTACGGCAGACGGCTTCAGAGAAACAACCACAATATATGACAAAAACAACAAAATTATCCGGAGCGGTGACATAACGGCGTGGTGCCCGAAAGGAAATCTTATGATTTATCGAGAAAAAGAAAGGGAATATGTTTATGACTTGAAAAAGCAAAAAGTTGTTTTTGATATTGTGCAGAGAAGTCAAGATAAGAAAATATATAATCAAATCTTTATTTTTGACAACAATGTTTTAGTTGAAACCTTTACAGAGCATGTTTGGAAAACGGAACTCATCAATGCAGTAAACAAAAAAGTTTTACTAAATCTCGAGCCGACAGGACATTTTAATTTATTCAAAACGGCAAACGGAAACATTAGGATTTTGAAATGGCAAGACAAAATTTATTACCTGAATGAGGATTACAAGGCTTTCTGGAGCGGAAAAGATGATGGAAATACATTGGAGAGAAATAAAAAGTGACTACTCAATGGAAGTCGCTTTCACCCGCGACGCTTTCGGCAGGATCACCGGCAAAACATCAAACGGTTCAGTTCCGGTGACACAGACCTTCACCTACAACAACAGAAACCTTCTTGAAACGGCGAAAAGCGTTGATCCGACAAATACGTCATCCACACTTTCGGAAGTAACCAGAACCTACGATTCCTTCGGCAGCATAAAATCCGAAACCTTTGATTCAGGCACGGTTTCAAGCGCGATAGCGTGGAATCCCACCACAAAAGTAATGAG
Source organism: uncultured bacterium (assembly GCA_947305505.1). Taxonomy (GTDB): domain Bacteria; phylum UBP6; class UBA1177; order UBA1177; family UBA1177; genus UBA1177. The sequence continues at coordinate 3,633 of CAMZDX010000003.1, forward strand.
CGAAACTATCACGCTTCCGAGCGGCAGGAACATTGTCGAAACGACTCTCAAAGGACTTCCGAAAACTCTTGAATACGACGGATCAAAGCTTCTGCAGTATAACTACGGCACAGGCAACGTTTTAAGCAGCATCCGCAAGAATTTTGATTCGCAGGACAATTATTCAGCAGAACTTTCCTACACTTACAACAACTGGCGCAAAGTTAGCCACAGAACAGAGGAATTCACGGCACAGAACGCGCCGACCGTTGCGGATTACGAATACACCTATTCGAAAGGGCTTCACCTTATCGGAAAGCAGGAAAACGAGGAAAACCGCAGGACGGCTTATCAGTATGACTCATACTACCGCTTGAGAAGAGTCGATTACGACTGTGCCTACAGTTCAAGCGATCCTACCTGCATAGAAAACAGAACCAATGTCTTCAAATGCAACTCGTCTGAAACCGATTGTGAGGACTTCCAGCTTGACGGTGTGCACAACATCAGGGCGAGCCGAGAAAATCAGACCGATTTCAGCTGGACAGTTGACGGTTTCAACAGACTCACTCAGAAATCGTGGAATAACGACAGCGTCACTTACACATACGATTCAAACAACAACATGACCGGTGAAGACCTTGACGGGGACCAGAATGCAGACATCGTTTACACCTACGACAAGCTGAACCGTCTGACAAGCGTCACGAACTCTGACTATCTCGTAGAATACAGCTATGATCCGTTCAACAGGCGCACTGAGAAAACCGTTTACTACACGGAAAACAGCGATACATTCGAGAGAACGCACAAATACGCTTACGACGGCTGGGATATTATCAGCGAAGAAATCAAAACTGTCCGCACTTCTGACACACCAGCAGCTACCGTTGCATGGCAGCTGCGCAGATATGTTGATCAGGGCACCGACAACCACATAATCATGGACACCGTTTCATGCAGCGACGACGGCAACGGCAACTGCTCGCCGAACGAATCGACCCTTCAAAGGATATGGTTCCACAAAGACGAGCGAGGCAACATTATCGCAATATCAGACGGCAACGGCACGATATACGAGCGTTACCGTTACCGCGTCTATGGAGAACATGAAGTCCTGAACGCCGATTTCACACCCAAAACAACAGCGGCAGTATCTCCTTTCCTCTGGGGCGGTTCGCTCTACGAGCCAGAAACCGGTCTCTACTGGATGCGAAACCGTTACTATCACATTGACATGCACCGCTTCATCAACCAAGACCCAATAGGAATCTGGGGAGATGCCAACAACTTAGGCAACGGCTTCGCTTATGTTGCCGGAATGGTCATAGAGGCGAGTGATCCGACGGGGCTGGAGGTTATTATCACGGTAAAAAGAACCGATGAAGATGATGGTGTATTGCTATCTGAAATTACAGTTTTCAGCACAAACACTGGAGAGTCAATTTCGCTGTATGGTTTGGAAAGAAATAATGGAAACGCAGAAGCTATGTTGCCGTATGTTTATCCATATACTCTTATTAAAACCAATAAGCCGCTAGGTTTTAGGATACAGTATACTGAAAGGCTGCATCAAATACATAAAGGCAATTATCCGTGGGATTCTCAGGGTTGCATTCTACCTGGAATTGGAAGAGGATTTGCTCGTCGGGAAATAAGGGATGACCCCAGAAGTGACGGAAAAATACATAAAGGAGAGACTTATAATAAATCCAGTCTTCAATCGGAACCCGCCATAAATTTAATAAAAAATGTGTATGAAAATGATGGTTCGGGAAAAGTTCTAGTGATAATAATAGATAGTGATGAAAAGTTCGCAGACGCTCCAGCCAAAGATGCTTTTAACGATGAAAATCCTGAATTAAAAAAGGAAAAAGAAGAAGAACTGGATTTAGGTTATACCAATAAAGTAAGAACAGTATATCCCAATGGGGCTGTTGTAGATTGCGAATTCGGTAGCTGTTGGTGCGTATCTGGCAATTGTGCTGGAGCTATGAGTGGCGATATGCCTTCAAATCCAGACGAAGATTTAGATTTGGTTCAACAACATCTTGCTGCTAACATATTGAAAAAAATGCTCAGATTGGAAGATGATTCTAACGAGAAACCTTTCGAGAAATATGAATCTGACGGATACATCATGTTTGTTCGAAATCCTTTCTATAAACAAAAAGACCCTTTAAAGACTATTATCAAAGAAGGTCACAACGGAAGAGGGTTCATGTTCGTCAGGAATCCTTTCGCAGCTCCGCCAGAATATAATCCTTTTGTTTCAACAGCTGATTTTTGGTTTAATTCTGACTTTAACCGTGGGAATATCGATCCTTATTGGCAGTAGGAGAGAACGATGAGAAAAATTCTTGTTTTTATAACTGCTGTTTTGATTCCACTCTTTGTTTTTGGGAAAGAAAACAGTGAAAAAGCATTGCTCAGATTTGTTTATCTGCCGACACAGACAAATTATGAAGCCGCGGCAAAGATTGTTGAGAGAGAAAATTTCAATCTTCAAAATGTTCCTTACGATTTCTTTCCGATATTCGAGGAACTTATCGAAAATTCCGATGTTCTGGCGTTCAATCTTCTGAAGAAAATTGCAAAAAAGACAGAACTTTACTCATCAACATTAGAAATCGTGCGAAATCTCATGTTGAAGGATTTCGACTTTTTCTTAAACAATATTGATGATTTGGACTGCAAAACAATAGGGAAACTGATCATAGATGAATTTATGGAAGTCGATAATCCTATGGAAATTTATGAATTTTATTCGGAAATTCTCAACAAAATCGAAGGGATTAAGTCAGTTGACGTCGCAAAAAATGCCGACAAAATCAAACAGATAATAAATGAACGGCTAAATAATGAGACTTTGAAATTCAATATAGAGTCTTTTCATAAAGCCTCGCTTTCTACAGGAGATTTATGCAGTAATATCGTAACTTCAACAAATGCTCTGCTTAAATTTGTATGCGATCCAAACAAAACAAACTGTGCAGAGGTTCTTTTGCTGCTTGAAAGCAGAGATTTTTCTGCAAAAGATATTCCTGATGGTTTTTCTGAGAGATTTAGAAAACTCATAGAAAATTCAAATGTTTTTGCGTTTAATATTTTAAAAAAAATAGTTTCCAAGAATATTTTGCAGAACTATATTTTCATGGACTTTAAAGAAAACGTAAGAAATTTAATGTTAAAAGATTTTGAGTTCTTTTTGAATAATATCAATGAGTTGAACGAAAAAGAAGTAAAAAAACTGTTTGTGGGAGGCCACTTGGCGCAAAACAAGACCCTGAAGAACTACAAATTTTATTCTGCTATCTTAAACAAGGTCAAGCATATAGAAAAAAAGGAGCTTACCAAAAATGCTGTTAAAATAGATGAGATAATCAGGAACGAATTGAATGATGAATTTATGACCAAAGTAAAGAATCTTCAAAAATCAGAAGTTTTAGCCAATAAATTTTGCGAAAAATACGGAAGTAATTTCGCTGAGTTTACTAATTTCGTAACGCGGAATGTCTCGGAGCTCAAGGAACGTATTTTCGATCCGATAAGCAATTGTGAAATAATGTATGGAAGTAATAATTCCTATTTGCTTTATCACGAGTATATGTTTGATCTGATTTCTCAAAAAATACCGATAATTGAGCAGCCTGCAAAAAGCTATATGACAGTTGTAAACAAAAATTTGGCAAAACTCGGCGGTATAGAAAGCGAAAAAAAGACAGAATATCGGGCCTTCATTTATGGATTTTTTGGTGATCCAGAAAAATTTTTTAAGAAATTAAAGGAAAAACCGTCATTTTTTATGAAATCAGCGGCACTTGATCTTGCTTTGATTGTAAACTGCTGCGGAAAAAGGTCAGAATATGAAGCTGCAAAAGAAAATCTGCGAAAAGTCTCAGGAAAAAACGGTAATTTGCTTCTTGAGGAATTGATTTCGGAAACTGAAAAAATTTTAAAAACAGAAAATCGATTCGAATGCAACGAATTCTGCGGAAAAAAAGTGATGATATTTTAAGAGAAACAATGCAAAAAGTAACCAGAACTTATGATTCCTTCGGCAACATAAAATCAGAAACCTTTGATTCAGGCACGGTATCAAGCGCTATTTCGTGGAATTCTTCAACCAAAGTTATGACAGAAACAACCACGCTTCCGACCGGTAAAAACATCGTTGAAACAGCTTTCAGCGGACTCCCGGAAGCTCTTGAATACGACGGAACGAAGCTGCTGCAATACAATTACGGTACGGGCAATGTTCTCACCAGTATCCGCAAGAATTTTGATTCAAACAATAACCATGCAGCCGAGCTTTCCTACACCTACAACGACTGGCGCAAAGTGAGCCGCAGAAAAGAAGATTTCACATCGCTGAATACTCCTACTGTCGCAGATTATGAATATACCTATTCCAAAGGGCTTCACCTCATCGGGAAGCAGGAAAACGAGGAAAACCGCAGAACTGCTTATCAGTATGATTCATATTACCGCTTGAGAAGGGTCGATTACAACTGCGCATACGATGCAGACGATCTAACCTGCATAGAAAGCAGGAACAATGTTTTCAAATGCGACTCGTCTGAAACCGATTGTGAGGACTTCCAGCTTGACGGAGTCCACAACATCAGAGCAAGCCGCGAAAATCAGACCGATTTCAGCTGGACAGTTGACGGATTCAACAGGCTCACTCAGAAATCGTGGAATAACGACAGTATCACTTATACCTACGATTCAAACAACAATATGACCGGTGAAGACCTTGACGGTGATCAGAATGCAGACATTGTCTATACTTACGACAAACTTAACCGCCTGACAAGCGTCACAAATGCAGATTATTTCGTCGAATACAGCTATGATCCGTTCAACAGGCGCACTGAAAAAACTGTTTACTACACTGAAAACAGCGATACATTCGAGAGAACGCATAAATACGCCTACGACGGCTGGGATATCATCAGTGAAGAAATCAAGACAGTTCGCACATCCGACATACCGAATACCGTTACCAGTTGGCAACTTCGCAGATATGTCGATCAGGGCACCGATAACCACATAATCATGGACACCGTTTCATGCAGCGACGACGGCAACGGCAACTGCTCGCCGAATGAATCGACCCTTCAAAGGATCTGGTTCCACAAGGACGAGCGAGGCAACGTCATAGCAGTATCAGACGGCAACGGCAGCATATACGAGCGTTACCGTTACCGCGTCTACGGAGAACATGAAGTTCTGAACGCCGACTTCACCACGAAATCAACGGCTGCAATCTCGCCGTTCCTCTGGGGCGGCTCACTCTATGAGCCAGAAACCGGTCTCTATTGGATGCGAAACCGTTATTACCACATCGATATGCACCGCTTCATCAACCAGGACCCAATAGGAATCTGGGGCGATGCAAACAATTTGGGCAACGGCTTTGCCTATGTCGCCGGAATGGTCATTGAAGCGAGTGATCCGAGCGGGTTGGATACAGAATTTATATATTGGTTACCAACTGTATCGTTAACAGGGACTTTTGGTCATATTTCTATTCGTATTGATGACACATCCTATTCTTGGGAACTTAATGAAATGAATATCACGAATTTCGAAGAATATAGAGAAGAGAATGTTGGCTATAGATTGGGATTTGCTGTTGTTTTAAATATTTCCAAAGAAAAAGAAAATATCCTAAGAGCAAACTTGGAAAAACTTCCACAAAATATTTCGCGAATACAGGGAGGATATGGTTTGTTTACTAACAATTGTGGTCAGGTTGCTCTTAGAGAAGTCAGCAAAGCAACTGGTTATCAATTTAAAGATACAACATTGCCTAAAGCGGTTATGAGAGAAGTGTTTGACAGTCCATTAAATCGAGGGGAGAAATGGTATACAAAACAATCATCTTATCCTGTAGCTCCGACAAAAAAAGATGAGCAGAAAGCAACTGCCCCTCAAACAGGAACTCAAGCCAGTGCAGATCCCGAAGATAGTGCCACTACTGATTTTTTAAGGGTTGTTAATTGGATTCACGTGGTTCAAAATTCTGATGGTTCTCGAACATATACTCTTGCGAATGGCGATAAAGTAACTGTTGGAGCTGACGGTAAAATAATAAACTGCCAAGGGGATTGCAAGCAAACTCCTGAAGGTGCCACCTTTAAAGAAAAATATCCTTCTGATCCTTATGAAGACACTTCAGATGCTATCCAAAAAGTTTTAATGAATAATATTTTGATAAAAATGCTGAAGCGCGGGGAAAGTGAACAGCCTCCAGTTTTTATTGATAATAGCACAGGTCCAAACGGAGCAATAATGATTTACCGTAATCCTTATTATATTAACAAAGATCCTTTAAAAAATATTTTGATTCTCGGGCATGACGGTTCAAAACCGATTTTTGTTAGAAATCCATTAGCTCTTCCTACATCTAGAACATGGTCCAATACTTACGAAAAGTGGCAGCAAAGCGGGTTTGTTCAACCGGAGGTGGATCCATGGGAATAAATACTATAAAAAAATGGATAGCTTGCCCTTTTTATATTTTGGGTGAAATAGTTTATCTGTTTTCTTTTGCTCTGATATGGTTGAATGCAGTAATGGGAAGCAGTTCATCCTATTATCGTGCAATAAAGGACAACTTTTGGGAATTGCTTCTTTTTCCACAATTGATCTTGATCGGTGGCTTTACAATTTTGTTTATTATGTCGTTTTTTGTTGAAAACCTTAAAAGATTTGTAGTGGACTTCTATCTGTTCATAAGCTTTCACATAGCTTTGTTGGTAATTTCAATGCTTTTTATTCCTGCAATAGGTACACGATGATGAGGATTGACAAAGACAATTATTTTAAAATCTATTTAAAAATTATCAGGATTTGTGCTGTTCTTTTCCCATTTCTGTCATGGTTTGTTATGGAGTATGTCGCTGTCTGGATATTTTTCTTTGTTATTGAACTCTTTTTTGTTCCAACGCTGTTTGTAGATGAGCTGGAAGAATACAGATGGGAAATCGCTAAAAAAGCAGTTGTCCATATTTTTATTGCTTTCGGTCTCTACTTGTTATTTGCACTTATTCTGGTTGGGATGATTGAACTGGGAATTGTAAGTGTGTGAAATGGATTAAGGGAAAGGATGGTTTATGACCAACATTTTGGCAAAAATACTTAAACGAGGTGAAAGCAAGCAACCGCCAGTTTTCGTTGATACCAGCACTGGTCCAAACGGAGCAATAATGATTTATCGAAACCCATATTATGTGAACAAAGACCCGTTGAAAACCATCTTTTTTGATGGCAATGACGGGGCGGGCAAACCCATGATTTATCGAAATCCTCATGTTCCAGCAAATGCAGAATATGGCTACGATTCAACCACCTACGAAAAGTGGCAACAATCAGGATTCCCGCAAACGAATGTAGATCCTTATTGGTATTAGTAGGAGGTTAAAATGAACAACATAATATTTTCAACAATTTTTCTTTTTTCTTTCTGCGTTTTCGGCAATGCCGAGCCGATTGACATCGTTTCTTCTCTGAAGTCAACTGGCAATTTGGTTGCATTGGAAAAAACAGATATCGAAATCAAAAAGGAGAGCCTTTTTATCGAAATAAACGGTGTTTCTGCTGATATCGAAGTCAATTACACATATTTCAACAAAGGAAAAAACGAAATCATAGATTTGGCATTTCCGATTGATTATGAAGTGCATGGTTTCGATGACAGACAGGATCCCTTATTGATAGACATACCGCACTTCTCGATATCTGTGAACGGCGAAAACACCGATCCTGAACATACAATAGAAAAGATTTACAGCTGTGACGACGCTGACGGGAAATCCTGCCGTATCAAATTTGAAAACGAATACGGTTTGCAGGGTGCGTTTGTGAAAAGATGGTATGTCACCAAAATTCAATTTCCACAAAATCGCGAAACCAAAGTTTTGATTAAATACAGTGTTAATGCGTTTGCTCATCACTATATCTACAGCAGCAGCCCTATTCCAAGGCTGGAAAACCGAAAACTGCAGTATGATTTTTCACCTGCGCAGTATTTCGGAATGGGAAAAGCAGACGAAATGGAAATAGTGATTGATACTCAGAAAGTTGCTTCTGTGGGAGGAAAGATTGTTAAAATTTCTCCTTTGATTTTCAAAGAAAAGGACAAAATCTATAGATATGCCGGGAAGAATTTCGATTTCAGAAAGAATCCGTCGCTTTCAGTTGAATATGACATTAAAAATTTTGAAATGTTTGAATATTTTCAAGAACATAAACAAACTAAATATCATGCCGTCAAGCTTGAAGCTTCTTCATCTGTTCCAGGTTACGAAGCAAAGAATCTTTTTGATAACAATCCTGCGACAGCGTGGTGTTTTAAAAGAAGTGAAAAAGAGGAATTTGTCGAGATTACATTTGATGATCCATATCACAAACCGGCGATATTTTATATTTCGGTAATGAACGGCTATCTTAAAGATAAAACGACTTATAACTCCAACGGCAAAGTAAAAGAATTCGATATCACGACTGTCTGCGACAAGCCGTATGCCTGTGAGGCCTGCAAAAAAAGTGCTGACAGACTGAAAAAAGATCTGTCAAAAAATCTAGAGCCTAAAATTCCCGTTTGGAATGAACGTTTTAAAACGGATGTTTTCGGCGAAACCAATACTCCGATACTGGAGGAATGCTATATTGAGACAGGTGGCTGCAAAATAAAAATCATAATAAAGTCAACTGTCAAAGGTGAAAAATCTGACGATGTCTGTATTTCGGAAATGTTTTTGATGTAAAAATATGGAAAACACTCAATGAGTATAAGTTTTTCAAAAGATCCCTTCGGCAATATCAAATCCGAAACCTTTGATTCAGGCACAGACAGACACATCGCAGTTGAAGTATAATGGTACAAAAAAACTGGACAAAAAATTTCTCAAAAAGTGTTTTGTGTTCTTAAAAAGCATATCAGTTTAGGCATTTCTTGACTTTGACCCTTTAAACAATATACTTCTGCGGCTTTTGCGGGCGTAACTCAGTTGGTAGAGTGTCGGCTTCCCAAGCCGGATGTCGCGGGTCCGAGTCCCGTCGCCCGCTCCATTTTTTAAGATGGTGTAGCCGTGAAGATAAAGAATATTCTCGCTTCCTTATTTTTCCTTTTTATATGTTTTATCTTTTTGATAAAATTTGTCTTTTACCCGGTGTCATCGTCAATTCTGCAGCAGCAGTTCGGCATTTTTTATGATTTTGAATCCCCGCATCTCGCTCTTGACGGCACATTTTCTGTTAAAAACCTCGTTTTTTCGTATCAGGATATGCTGAATGCTAAAAGCGGAACTGTGTCTTTCAGCATAGGCAAAAAGTTCTCGGGTTTGTTCAAGAACCATATAACGGTCAGATCGTTTGAGATGATTGATACAAAAATTTCAATCGACACGAAACTTTTCGCTCAGGATCCTGAAAATACGGAAGATTTTGAACTTCCTGACAAAATCCCGTTTTTTCCGCTTGAAGAAATAAATATAAAAAATCTCGATTTCACGGTTCAAGACGGTGAAAAAACCGTTTTCAGCACAAAAAAAGTCTCTCTTGCAGGCAACGAGCTTTACCGTCTCGATATGCCAGACATTTTCATTGCATCAAATTCGGTGATGAAAAAGGATCTTTCACTAGGAGTGACTTTCGATTTTACAGCGGAAGATAAAAACTACGCCCTTAATTCGCTTGAAGTCAATTCGGAACTTTTTTCGATAAGTGCGGAACAGCCGCAGGAAAATCAGGAACTTTTCGGAGGAACGCTTGCTGTTAAACTCAATGAGCTGGGCGAGATGTTCGACATAAATCTTTCGGGTGAGTTTTTCCTTGATTTCACTATGGAAAATCTCGCCACATACATCCCGAGACTGATGAAAAGCAAGACTTACAAAGGGCTGCCGCCGGAGCCGCAGAATGCAGGCAAACTCAACCTTGACGTTCTGAACGCGCTGCCTGAAACAGACCTTCTGATTTCGATTTCGGACCTCGATATCGAAGGTTTCAAACCGTGGGATATTCACGGAAAAATAAAGATGACCCCGACGAAAACATTCATCGAAAGGCTCAACTTCTTCCACAAAAACAAAGTCAATATCTCTGTTGACGGCGAATTTCCGTATGCCGCAAGGAACGTCAAAGGTGTTGTCCGCCTTTACGATTTCGACTTTGACAACTGTCTCCGCCGAATGACGCAGACAGGTCTTGTCAACATGATCGCTTCCGGCACGGTTTCATACCGCTTCGATATCGACAAACTGCGCGCCGAGGACATGGAGGCGAACCTTGTCGTAACCGAATTCGACGTTATGAACAAAGAGCTTCTTGACCTTCCGCGCGATGTCTATGTCAACGGGCATCTGGCGATAGGAGCAGACGGAGTCGACCTGAAAGACGCTGTCGCAAGGACCATAGACGAGTCTTCGCACGTCATTCTGAAAGGTTCTTACTACGGTTTCGCCGACACAATGAAGTTCCATATCCCGATAGTCAAAGGCTCTTATATTGATCTGGGAAAAGACATCAAGAAGATCGCGGGATTCAATGTCCGCGGCAAAGGTCCGATCGAAGTTCTCGTCACGAGTTTTTACACCAATCCGCTCATCACGAGCAATTTCAAAGGCAAGGCGTGCCACATGGCGGGTTTCAATTCCGAAATGTGCGATATAGACATCAACCTTAAAGATTTTGTTTTCGATATCGTTATCAACGAGATAAAACAGAAGACAATTTCTTCAAAAGATTCAATAGTTACGATAGATTTCAACGATGACGACTTTCCCGTTTATTTCAAAATCAACAAGGCTGAAGGCAGATTGTCGGATGCCTCGGCACTTTTCGGAGTAGATACTGAAGATTTTTCGGGAACAGCTTTTCTTCAGGCGGAAGGTCTTTTCAAAAACGGTCTTTCGAAACTGAGCGCACAGGCCAAAATCAAGGATTTCAGGAAAAAAGGGGAAAACGGCGGAATAAAAATTGCCGATTCAGTTGAAGTCGATCTTTTTGAAAAAGATGCGGAAAATCTGGGCGGAAAAGGTGAAATCGTTTACGGAAGGAATTCCATAAAAGTCGATGCGGAACTGGCAAAAGCCGATCTGAACAGCAAAATCACAGCATATTTCGACTCGTTTTATCCCGAAGATTTCGATTTTTATGAAGATATAAAATTCGACAAGCCGACTTTGGATGTCAGACTTAACGGAATTCTTGCTTCGCCAGATGCAAGCGGTCGTCTCGATATTCCCAAACTCGAAGTTTACGGTGTAAAGACAGGCGACTTCTTTGTCGAAGCGAAATATACTGCTGAAGATAAAATGTTTGCCGTGAACGGCGGATTCGGTAAAAATGTAGAATTCACTGTAGAAGTTCCAGATTTTGATAAAGAAAAACTCAAAGCCGATGCGTCAATCAACAATTTTGTCTACAAAAATGATGACTTATTGGTCAAACTTTCGCTTCTTGCCGAAATTCGGGGAGATAAAGTAAGCATCAATTTCAAAAATCTTAAGGCGAAAAAAGGCGAGATTTCCTCTCAGAATGTAAAACCGTTTGAAATTGCCGGGGATTTCACGAAACTTTCTTTCACCGACAAGGCATATTTCGAAGGAGAAACAAACAATTTCTACCTTGAAGGAGGACTTGATCTCGAAAAATTTGATCCGTACATACACGCCAACGGCATCTTTTTCATGAAAAATTTAGGAATAACGGAGACTTATCGCGCGAACAATATTGACGGAAAACTTTATTTCGATGTTTCTTATAAAAATTCGATTTTTAACGGCAAGCTGAACGTGGTTGATTTTTCTTACATTCTGCCTGATCCGAGGGTCGTTCTTAAAAATTTCAGCGGGACACTATTTGTCGAAAACAACAAGTGGACACTGGAGAATCTTTCGGGCAGCGCCGGAGACGGCAAACTTACTCTCAAAGGGCAGGGGAAGGGTATAAATCCGATCGAAAACGCTTCACTGAATGTTTCGGCAGTAAATCTTACCGGAAAATATGCCGCAGTAGGTGACTTTGCTGTTTCTGCTGATATTGACCTGATTGCATTTTCGGAAGATCAGTTTTCCATCAGCGGAGACGTTGAACTGAAAAATATAATTTACAATCAGCCTCTTTCTCTGGACAGTGATTTTATAAAAATGATTTCGAAACTCGGCAAAAAGAAGGCAAGTTCCCAGCTCGACAAGAGTAATCCTATAGATCTCAGTCTGAAAATAACCGGCAAAAACAACATAAAAATAAGGACAAACCTCATACAGTCGGATATCTTTCTGGATCTGGTTCTCAGCGGAACTTCGCAAAAACCTGATATAGACGGAACGATTGTTCTTAAAAACGGAAAACTTGAGTACAAACAGAACGATTTCAGCGTGACCAGAGGAAACATCGTTTTTGACGGCAGCGGGATAAATCCGTATCTTGATCTCGAGTCGACACGCAGCGTTACGACGAAAATTCAGGACACGAACAAGGATTTCCGCATAACGATGACGGCTACAGGTTATCCGATAGACGGCGAACTCAACATAACTTTCGACAGCACGCCTCAGCTCGACCAGGAACAGTTGCGCTCACTTCTGCTTTGGGGAAATATCGGAGACGAATTTTCAGGCGATCTGGCTATTGCAGCGGCGACCGACATAATGGGAATAACGACGGAAGTACGCAAAAACTTTAAACTTTCCAAGTTTGAACTCGTGCCGAAATATTCCGAACTCGATGAAAAGACGGTACTTAAACTTATTGCCGAAAAGGAGATTTACCGCAATCTTTTCCTTATGTTGGAATCTAATCCTGCAGATACTACTGACCAGATAGTAGAACTGAAGTATAGAACAAAACTTCTGGAAGGAATTTTAGGCTGGAAAAACAAGGATATGCTCGAATCTAATTACGGCGGTATCGGATTCGATATCAAACTGGAATATATTTTTGAATAGGTGTGATATGACTTTACTTACTGAAATGTCGGAAGAAAAGCTCGATTCTCTTATAGAAAAAGCCGATGAACTTTTTAGAACAGGAAAGTGCTGCCCTATAAAGTGCGGAGCTAAAATGCCGCGTTTCTGCGGAGCAGTTGAAGACGGAATAAAAGTTGCGAGTTATGCGGTTCACGATGGTGAAGAACCTCCGGTAAGCGGTTGGAACGGAGCCGGAAATGTCTTCTTTTCGGGTTGCAGCGCAAAGTGCGTCTTCTGCCAGAACTGGCCTATAAGTCAGGAAAATAACGGGCGCGTTTATTCAATTGATGAATTTGCTGAAAACATATTGAAATTGTTGAATAAAAAGGTTCATAATATAAATCTTGTAACGAGCGACCACTATCTCGGGAAAGTGCTTCGAGCCTTCAAAAAAATCAGGAGCGGAATCAAAGTTCCGATAGTTTACAACTGCAACGGCGCACAGACTGAAGAACTTTTTAAGATCATTCTTGAGGTAAGCGACATCTTCCTTTTCGATGTCAAATACGTCACGAACGAACCAGCTAAAGAGCTCTGTGCGATAAAACATTATGCCGATGTAGTCTTAAAATGTCTTGATATGCTTCTTGAAAAAAATATCCCGTGGGTCGAAAATGATCTCGGAATTTTGCAGAAAGGGCTCATAATCAGGCATCTCGTCCTTCCGAATTATATTGACAACTCACTGAAAACATTGGAAGTTTTAAATGAATATAAAAAGCGGGGCCTTAACTTTAAAATAGCGCTAATGAGCCAGTATTTTCCGGCTTACAAAGCGCTTGATAACCCGAAATTAAACCGTCAGCTTCACAAAGATGAATACGGTAAGGTTGCGGAACTTGCCGATAAGTACGGTTTTGACGGCTGGATTCAGGATCTTGAAGAGGAAATTAGCGATGAAACACAGAATTGAAGTCAACTGCACGGAAGAGCAGTACGATAAAATAGTGAAAAAAGCTGATGAGCTCGATATGCCGCCGGAGGAATTCGCTCTTTTCACGATGCTCAACAGCCAGATAAAAGTGGTGATCGGGCAGGACCCGCTGTTAGCAAAAATAGAGCGTGCCGTAAACCTCCTGGATAGCGGCATGATTGATAGGAAAGAGTTTGATACCATTAAGGAAAGGCTTTTTTCGGAAATAAAGGATGAGAAAAATTAAACTTCTGCTTTTTGCAGTTTTCATACTTCTTTTTTCATCGCTTTCAGCATTTGAAAAAGAGGTTTTCTGCGAACCTTCGCTCATATTTCCCGAAATTTTTCTCATAGAATCGGCGCATACTTTTTCCTACACCTTAGCGTATGCTTTTTACAAAGAGAGTGATGCTCTTTTCAACTACTTGAATTCAGTCGATTTTTCGCAGGAGCAGCTTCCGGTACGCTATATCTACTACCTGCGGACGAGGCAGTTCATGCCGGCGCTGATGCTTATGATGACGATGGTGAGTCTCAACGCCTATCCGTCATATTTTCCCAATCCTTACGATGAATTTTTCAATCTGCTGCAGATCGCGGCAAACGATATAAACGAACATGCTTCAGGAAGCGACATTTTTTCTTTCGAAAACCCAGATATTTCAGGAGAAAACGAAAAATACATCCGCTCGCTTCTTTCAAACGACTCAGCAAATGAACCTATGACCACTGCCGATCTTTCCGGAAAAATGACGGCTGAAATAGTGCTCAATTTCGCTGCGGTCAACATGAGAAACAAGCGGCTCGGAAGAGAGAACAAAATTACGCAGAAAGCAGTGTTTTTCATCCTTGCATCATCGTTTAAAACCATTCTCTCAAGTATTGAAAACGGTGTGGATCTTGAAAATGATCCTTTTTTCAGGGAGCTCTTCAACCGTTTTGTAGCGATGAACAGGGATGACAAAGAAATTCTGAGTTCTTTTGTCTATAATTTCGTTGAAAAGATCTACGGCTTGAACAAAGATACAGGGCTTTACCGCTATATTCTTCTGCGTCAGTTCGGAATGATCGAAAACGCCGCCGGAAGCTGGCTCGATTTCAAAGACGTGAAAGCTGCAGTCACTTGGATCGATTTTGTAAAAACCATTGAAAATGTTGAACCTTTTTCTTCATATTTTGTCAAAAACGAAGATACCTGCAAATATATCGCCGAAAAAACAGACTGGATTTTCGGGATGAAACATTTAAGCAACGAAAGCAAAAAAGATGCAGTTCACGCTCTAAAACTTGCAGGAATGATCGAGCAGTGCGGTGATCTGGATTATATCGGGCTTGAAAAGAGTGCGGAAAAAGACGAGAAAAAACCTTATCCGGAGTGGGCGCGCTATGCCGCTTATGCCTTGAAAACGGTGACAGAGCAGGATATGAGCGAAGATGAAGCAGTCAAAATTCTTAAAAAAGGGCTTGCTGCAGCGATTTTTTCGATAAAACCTGAAACTGAAGCTGACAAGGATATGTACGAAATAATGCTTTTCATTTACAGGCATGAAAAATGCGACGAGGTACTGAAGGCGATGTTCCTGAAGCAGATAACTCACGGAAATATCGACAAAAATGCCGAGTCGTACCAAAACGCTGTTGAAACCTTGGATGATTTTCTTTTTTATTAGGCAATATGAACAAAAGCGACGCAAGACTTCTTAAAAAATATATGAACCACATCAAGCTTGAAAAAAGGCTCGCTGCAAACAGTGTCGAATCTTACGAGCGCGATCTTACCGATTTTCTTGAATATCTGGATTCGCACGGAAGCTGCATCACTCAGGCCGACTCGGTAAACATCAGCGAATATGTGATTCACCTTTCGAAAGACAAAAATTTCAGCGACAGATCTTTGGCACGTTCGATTTCGAGTCTCCGCGGATTTCTCAAATTCCTGCTTGAAGATGACTATATAATTCCTGAAATGCTTGAGATTTTGGAGCCTGTAAAACTCAAGGAATCACTCCCTGTTTTTCTTACTTACGAAGAGTTGCAGAAACTTTTTTCGGTTGTCGACACTTCGACCGCGTCGGGTTTCCGCGACAGAACTATGCTTGAAATGTTCTACTCTTCGGGGCTGCGCGTCTCGGAACTGACAGATCTCAAAATCGGAAATGTATACCGGTCAAAACAGCTTCTCCTTGTTTTCGGCAAAGGAAGCAAAGAACGTGTCGTTCCTTACAGCGACGACGCTGCACGCTACCTGCACGAATACCTTGACAGAATACGGCACACGCTGATGAAAAAAGGGGATTTCAACGAATATGTTTTCATAAACAACCGCGGCGGCAGGCTCACGCGGCAGGGCATTTGGAAAAAGCTCAAGGAATTCGCAGCGTTGGCAGGGATCACAAAAGATATTTCGCCTCACAAACTGCGCCACACTTTTGCAACTCATCTTTTGGAAGGCGGCGCCGATCTCAGAAGCGTTCAGACACTTTTGGGGCACGCCAGTATCAACACGACAGAGATATATACTCATGTTGAGCACAAGGCGATACAGAAGGAATTCGAGAAGAAACATCCGCGTGAAAACATAAATTTCGAGGAGACAGAGGATGAATAGATTGGTTTACGCCGTGATTTTAGCTTCGGGAAAAGGGGAGCGGATGAACTGCGGCTTCCCGAAACAATTCATTGAAATTGCCGGAAAAACCATAATCGAGCGAAGCATCGAAGCGTTTGAAAAAAACAGCGGAATTGATAAGATAATCGTTGTTTCAGAGCCGTCACACATCAAAAAAATCACTGAAATCGTTGAGAACTCAGGCTTCAAAAAGGTGACGAAGATCGTTCCCGGCGGAGCAACAAGATTTGAAAGTTCGTCACACGGAGTAAACGAAATCGCGGAAGATGACGCGAAAGTCCTCATTCACGATGCGGCGAGACCTTTCGTAAGCCAGCGAATCATTGACGATTGCATTTCGGCACTTGATTCATCCGATGCCGTCCACACCGCAATCAAAGCGACCGATACGATTATCGAAGCGGAAAACGGCAAAATGGCGGCAACTACCGAAAGAAGCAGAATGATGCAGGTCCAGACTCCGCAGGGATTCATGGCAAGTGTCATAAAAAAAGCCCACGCAAACGCCAAAAAAGACGGCTTCGCAGGGGCGACCGACGACTGCGGGATCGTCTTCAAATACGGCCTTGCCGACATCTGCATCGTCGAAGGAGAGCGGACAAACATCAAAATAACTTACCCCGAAGATATAGCTTTCGCCGGAATAATCGCTGAAAACAAATAATCGAGAGGTCGGATCATGGAATTCGCTAAAATAGGGACAGAACAGATAATTCTCCTTACATTGCAAACGGCTCTTATGATACTTTTGCCGCTTGTGATCGCGACTGCCTGGACAATAAGAAAAAAGGAAAAATTCTCGACAGTTATTGTCGGTGCGGCGACTTTCCTTCTGTTCGCGCTTGTTCTGGAAAAACCGATCCAGAATCTGCTGCTCTTTCCTGACGCAATGGGACTCACGCAGCATGCCGCAAGCCGCTTTATAAACGCGCATCCGGTATTGCTGGCTTTTATGGCTGGACTTTTCCCCGGACTTTTTGAAGAGACCGGGCGGCTTATTGCATTCAAAACGGTACTCAAAAACAGAAAGAATAAGGAAACGGCCGTTTCTTACGGAATAGGTCACGGCTGTTTTGAAGTCATGCTTATCGTCGGAGCGACCTCCGTTACATATCTTGTTTATGCCTTTATGATCAATAGCGGAACATTCGGAACAGTGGTCAGTCAGGTCATGTCAAAGGCACCGGAGAAGGTTGATGCGCTCTATAAACTGGCTGAACAGCTTGCGGCATTTTCCATCGCGAATCTCGGAATGAGTGTAGCGGAACGTGTTTTTGCCGTAATGTTCCATATCGGAGCTTCGATAATTGTCTTCTATGCCTGCCGGGAGAAGAATAAACTTTTGTTATATCCGCTTGCGATACTGCTGCATACGGTGATGGATTTTATTGCCGCTCTGGCTGTGTTCAAGGTTTTCACTCTCTCCGACATTGCCCTTGAGGGGATCATCGGTGCAACGGCTGTGTTCACATTCTGCGGAGCATATTTTCTGCTATACAGGAAGGACGGGAAATTTTGAATAAAGAACTTGTGTTGTCGTAGGCATTTTTACCACCTCCTGCCAATAAAAAATCGCAAAAAATTCATCAATAAAATCAATTAGTTATAAAGTTTTTAGGGGGGGGTAATTTTTTTCAATAAAAATCGGATTTTGTGGTACTAAATATATGTGTTTTTTGGCGAGTGCCGTATGTTTTTTAACTTTATGGAGGTTGTTATGAAAAAATCACTTTTTTTAGTTGCAATGCTTGCGCTTGCGACAACACTTTTTGCTGAAACTGAAATGGTTTCATGCGAATCGGATCTTGGAAAATGCACCTACACGCTTTCTGATGACTCATTCAGTAAGAACTGTATTTGCCGTGATGAAACGGAATTTAACGATTACGAAGACGGAATTGTCGAATCGACTCTGCCGACAGACGATGAATGTGATGCAGAACTTAAAAAAGTCTGCAAAGATGCCGGTATCAAATGTGAAAATGAAAAAGGAAAATGCACAGTTAAACCGAACGGCGAATATGAGTGCGTCTGCACAAACTTTCAGTTTCATCCTGCCGGAAACGGCATTTTCAGCGAGGAAGGATGCAATGAAATTCTTGCAGAAGTCTGTGAAAACGAAACTATGACTGCAAGAAAAGTCTGCAAAGAAGAAGAAATTCGCAATGCATGTGTTTCTTATTTTGAGAAAATCAAAAACACTTGTTTTGAGCCTATTAACGACATCGACGACATTCTTGATGCTCCGCTCGATTATTCAGATTTGACAGCGCATGAAATTGCAAGTTGCTGTCAGTATGAGGAGTATAGAAACGAATACAAAACCGAATTCGAATGTCTTGAAGCATCCGGAACATGCAACACATGCGTTGATATGCCTTTTGACGAGGGCGAAGACGGCAAAGGCGACGCTGCAAATACCGAAGCTCCGACAACCGGTACAACACCGGAAGACACCGCTGACGGTGATTCTGCACCCGCAACCGATTCAGAAGCTCCTGCTGAAAAAGAAGAAAGCAAATCCGACGGCTGTTCGATGCTGTTTGTCTGAATCCGGTTCTTTACGACATTCTATAAAACTTTTTCTAGTCATTAAAAATAAAACTTGATTTTTTATCATAATAATTATTCTATGTTTGTGAAGATTTGCTTTTTGCTTCAAAATTGAAAGCGGAAAGATGCGTTTTACAATTATTTAAAATTTATTGATTGTATTTGATTGCGTTTTGAGTATAATGAGCAAGCGAATTTTTATGGAGGTAAAAATGTCAACATCGTTTGTTCAGTTCAGAATGGAAGATTCCACGAAAGCGCAGGCACTTGTCGTATGCGAGCAGCTGGGAATTGATCTTCCGACTTATTTGAGAATGTGCGTAACCAGACTGGTGCGCGAAAACGGGATCCCTTTTTCGATGAAACTTGAAGAAAGCCGCGGTCTTGCCGCAATGAAAGCTGCAAGCAGGATCGCCGAGCAGAACGGAAACAGCGAAATGACTCTTGACGAGATCAATGCAGAAATCGCAGAGGCGCGGAATTAGATGCGTTACTACGCCGTGATAGATACTAATGTCGTTGTTTCGGCAATGCTGAAATGGCATTCTCTGCCTGGAAACATTCTGGAACTTGTGTTCGACGGCATAATCACACCTGTTTTTAACGACGAAATCCTTAGTGAATACCGTGAAGTTTTAAGTCGGCCTAAATTCAATCTGAGCAATCAGATAATTGAGGATTTTGTTGGCAATATTGAAGAATTAGGCTTGTCAATAAAAGCAGCAACACTTGATTTGGATTTTCCCGATCCGAAAGACCGTGTTTTTTACGAAATAACGATGGAAAGCAGAAAATCTGATGAGACTTATCTCGTGACAGGCAACATAAAGCATTTTCCTGAACAGTGTTTTGTGGTAACGCCGCGGGAAATGCTGGAAATTGTATTCTCAAAAAACAATTAGAAAGATTAGGCATGGCTTTTGGGTAAAAATCCGACGGCTGCTCCGTTGTCATGCAGTCTGTTTTGTAAAATTTACCGTCAGATGACAACATTTTCAGTTGTCCGATTTTTTCGGACAACTCACTTCCTTCAGCAATTAGTTTGTTTTTCAAGTCATTCCAGTATTTTCTCGGTCTGTCTGAATCAGTCAAAACGGCAATGACATCAACCACTGAAAAATACCATTCCTCTTTCTCTTTGTCCCAGATCGTGCGGACCTGCCGAAAAAATTTTTGTTTTGGGTCAGAAAAATTGGCACTTTGTGTAACTAAATATATGTTTGTTCGGCTTTTTAACTTTCGGAGGTTATTATGAAAAAATCGTTGTTATTGGCACTTATTGCAGCACTTTTTCTTTTTGTTGCCTGCGGCGACAAGAATGAGAATGAAACAGAGCAGGAACCGGAAAAAACTGATGGCGACATAGCAGAAAATCAGGAAAACGCGGATGAAGACAGTGCAAATAGCGAGCCGACCGATGATACTGAGCAGACCGACGGCGACTCTGAAAATATTGAAAATCAGGATGTATCTGATGAAGAGGTTAATCAGGATAATCTGATCTGCACTCAGGAATCGAAGGAAACTCTCGGCGGAGAAGGATGCCGCTACCGTGTAAAAGACGACCCGACAAGACATGTCGAAATCTATTGCGGATGCGACTCTTTCAAAGTCGATAACGTCGCCTGTGACGATGAGAACAAGTGTGTTCTTTCCGGAGAATGCGGTGAAGGCAGATGCTCTATTGAATTTCGTGATTATGACAAAGAACTTTTTGATGCTTTTCCTTTGGAAAGAGAAATCTTTACAAAATTCAGAAACGAACCGACAGGTGTCTGTACTGTTGCAAGACTCAAAGACGGCACACTGTTAGCTGCTGTGAGAAACGGGACATGGATAAGCGAACTGGCCCCGGAAATTAAAGCCGATCTGAAAATAATACCGACTTGTGAAAATGTTTGTATTGAAACGAACGAATCGTGGATGGATGAACCTTATTACGATTATGTCTACTATCCTCCTGTTGAATTTACGATCGGAGAAAATGCGCCTGTGCTCGTAAGCAACGGTCAGGTCGTGGATTCTGAAGGTTACGAATATTATGTTTACGGCAGCGAAACCATAAGTCCTGACGATCCGGATCACAAGCTTTATCACAGAGAGGAAACAGAAATGCCTGATCCGAATTACGGCATTTTTGATTTTGTTATAGTCAATACCAATGCTCTGAAATAAAAAGCAAAGCTGTTTATCTGATTTTTTTAAGAAAAATATCGCGAAAAATGCTGTTAAAACTGGACAATATCGCGGAGTTGGTGTAGGAAAGCGCACTAAACGGGATTTATCCCGCGTATTAGTATTGTATAAGGAGATCTCAAGTGAGTGTTGATTCCGAAAATGTAAAAAAGAATGTTGAAAGAGCCGTCGAGCAGTTCAGAAACGGCGGGATCGTAATAGTTGTCGATGATGAAAACCGCGAGAATGAAGGCGATTTTGTTGTCGCGGCAGAAAAAATAACCCCTGAAACTGTCAATTTTATGATAAAGAACGGCCGCGGAGTTCTCTGCACGACGATAACCGAGGAACGCTGCAAGGCTTTAGGTCTTGAAATGCAGGTGAATAACAATACTTCGCTCCTCGGAACTCCTTTTACGGTAACAGTTGATCTGCTCGGTCACGGCTGCACGACAGGTGTTTCGATGTTTGACAGGGCTTCGACTATCCGCGCTCTTGCAGACGAATCGACCCGTCCCGAAGATCTGGGAAGACCCGGTCACATCAATCCGCTTCGCGCAAGAAACGGCGGAGTTCTTGTGAGAGCAGGGCACACCGAAGCAACGATAGACCTTGCGAAACTCGCAGGGCTCAAACCGGCAGGCGCACTCATCGAGATAATCAACGACGACGGCACGATGGCAAGAATGCCTCAGCTTGAAAAGATCGCCGAGAAATACGATTTCCCGATCCTTACGATAGAAAATATCATCGCATACAGGCTCATGACCGAATCTCTGATTGAGCAGGTCGCAGACGCAGTTCTTCCGACTCGCTGGGGCGGTGAGTTCAAGATCAAAGTCTTCCGCAACAAGCTCGACGGTCTGGAGCACGTTGCCCTGATCAAAGGCGACATTACCGACGGAAGACCGGTCCTTACCCGCGTACACTCGGAATGTCTTACGGGAGACGCTTTGGGAAGCATCCGCTGCGACTGCGGATATCAGCTCCAGAACGCTATGGAACTCATAAAAGCCGAGGGCAGGGGAGTCATCCTTTATCTGCGCCAGGAGGGCAGGGGCATAGGTCTCGGAAACAAGATAAAGGCTTACCACCTTCAGGACGAAGGAATGGATACAGTCGAAGCAAATATCGCGCTCGGATTCCCGGCTGACCTCAGAGATTACGGCATCGGAGCACAGATTTTATCAGAAATAGGAGTCAAAAAGATCAGACTTCTCACAAATAATCCTAAGAAAATCAAAGGTTTGACTGGTTATGGTCTTGAGATAACGGAACACGTTCCGAATGTCTGCGGAGTGCAGAAGGAAAACAGAAGATACCTCGAGACCAAGCAGAAAAAGATGGGACACACGATTTTTACGTCAGATAAAAAGAATTAATGGAGAATTAAGATGGAAGTAAAAACTTTCGCCGGCGATCTCAGTGCCAAAGGGAAAAAGTTCGCTATCATCGTTTCAAGATTCAACAGTCTCCTTTCCGAATCACTTCTGAAAGGCGCGATCGACTGTCTTGAGCGTCACTATGCGGAAAGTGCTGAAATCATTAAGGTTCCCGGCGCTTTTGAAATTCCTTTCGCGGCAAAAAAAGCGGCTCTTTCCAAAAAATACGACGCGATAGTTTGTCTCGGCGTCATCATCCGCGGCAGCACACCGCATTTTGACTTTATCGCGGCCGAAACGAGCAAGGGAATCGCTCAGGCTTCGCTTGAAACAGGCGTTTACATGTCTTTCGGCGTTCTCACGGTCGATTCAATCGAGCAGGGGATCGAGAGAGCTGGAACAAAAGCGGGCAACAAAGGGTTCGACGCGGCGCTTGCAGCAATAGAGATGCTTAATTTATCAGATAAATTGAAATAAGCGGGAAAAGTTATGGGACTTAGAAGACGTTCAAGAGAAAAAACGCTCCAGATTCTCTATAGCATGGAGTTCAACAAAAATCAGACGATACAGGAAGCTGTTGAATCTTATCTGACTTATTTCAATATCGCCTCGATGAAGTGGAGCGACAAAAATGAAGGTCAGGCAAACAACAATAATGAATCGTCTGAAGAAGAAAGCGTTTTTATAACGTATCTTCTGACTACAGTGAAAACCAACCTCAAAGAGATCGAAAGACTTATTGAAGAGGCTGCGATAAACTGGAGAATAGAGCGCATCGCACTCATAGAGCGCAATATTCTCAGAATGTCTGTGGCGGAACTTATCGACGAAAACAACGGTGTTCCGTTCAAGGCTACGATAAACGAAGCGATCGATATTGCCAAGAAATTCGGCAGCAAGGAATCAAGTTCGTTTGTCAACGGCATCATCAACAAAGTTGCGGATATTATCGACATCAAAAACAAAAAATTATGAAACTCAACACTGAAAGACTTGTTCCGTTCTGCACGGTCATACTTGCAAGAATAGATAAGTATGAAGATTTAACGGCTCAGATAAAAGAGTGGTGCGAAAGCGATTCGTTCAATCCTCAGGGCAAGGTCTATCTGGCAGACTGTGACAGAAACAGAGCCAGAATGTTTTCTCTTGAAAACGGGGAAACCGCTATGTTCGAAGACGAATATTCGTTTTTCGAGCTTCTTCGCTTCATCCAGAAGGCAAAGCCTTCGTGCATAATTGACTTCTGCAACAACGCACATTCAAAGACCATAGTTTTCTTTTCTCATGCGGGATGCGCGATATGCGGAAAAAGCCTTTTTTCGCTGTTTTTTGCCGAAGCAGGCTACAAAAAAGAGGCTTTCGGAAGCCTGAAAAAGACCGCTCCGTGTTTTTTTAACGATCCTGAAAAAGAGAACGGCCGTTTCGTCTATAGAACGACAAGTTATGCCGATATTCCGGCTGAATTTACCGAGCAGAGCGAAGAAGAAGTCGAAAAAGAGGAAAAACTTGTAATTGACTTGGGCGGAATTCCCGAAAAACCGGCCGGCAGGATTCTGTGGGTTCCGAAAAGAACGACAGCCCGCGGAATGTGGACCGATTTCAAAAATCTGACATATTACGCCGAAAAGGAAAATGTGCTAATCGATGTCCATCTGAAAAACGAAAAAGCGAAAAAAAGGTTCGACAGCGTATTTTTCATCAAGGGACGAAAAATGGACCTTGACCGATACCTGACTCCAATTGTCGGAGAAAATTTATCTGACGCGATTTTTGGAAGCCGCTCTCCGGAATATAAAAAAATCATTTTTTCTTTCGGACTGACTTCGGAATTTTTTAAAACCAGATCGTTGCTCAGACAAACCGGAAAGGAAAATAATCCTGACGGTTCGCAAAAACTTACCACAATGAAGCGAATAGGTAACTACCTGAAATGACTTTTCTTTTTACACTGACAACTTCGCATAACATATATTATGTAAACTAAAAGGGGTGAAAAGCAGTGGTTTCTCCGCAGATCTCGGCAATATCTGAAAAATTGATTTCCTGCATGGAAAAAGATTCTCTGCCTCAGACGATCCTTTTTCATTCTCCTGCTCTCTCGAATATCGACACTCTGATTTTTTCGTTTGCGAAGAAACTTATAAAACCGCGCCGCGAAATCGATGACGAAAAGTTCGTCTCGCTTTGTTCCACCGGGCAGTTTCCCGATTTCATAAATGTCGTCAAAGGACCCTCCGGATCAATAAAAATCGAAGATGTCCATACTGTTGAAGACGCGCTTCAGTATGCGCCTTTTGAATCCGAAAACCGCATTGTCTATTTCAGGGATGCCGCCGCAATGACGATCCAGTCGCAGAACGCTCTCCTTAAAAAAATTGAGGAACCGCCGCAGCGCACTTTCTTCTTTTTGGCTGTAAACAAGCGAAATTCGATCCTCCCGACTGTTCTATCGCGTTCGGTCCCGATTTTCGTTCCTAACGCAAATTTGGAAGCCGGTTTTTCGGAGATCTTCGAATTCTTTCCTTTTCTGGCTGATCTGGCATCCGAACTGGGAGACGAGATTTTTTCGGCTGAAAAAAACAAACTTTCCTATTTCTGTTCCAATCTCGATTTCAATTCGATAACCAATATAAATAAGATTTACGCCGAAATTACAGACGGCGATATTTTCTCAAAAGAACTCCTCGGTTCGGTTTCTGCCGAAAAAGCCGATTATCTCAAAAAGATGCTGATACGGATGAGACTAGCGATTCTTGCTTTCTGCGTAAGGGAAAAAAATCCAGAAATCGCGCAGAAAATAACGGTTTTTTTATCGAACCAGCAGTATTTTTCACCCGACGCTTCCATATTTTTTACTATATAAACCGGAGGATAACTTATGGATAACAATAGAAAATTCACGAAACTCGACCGCAATCTCGACGTTTCCGAGGAAGAGCTCAAGACGTTGCAGGAACTTGAGCGCAACGACGATGGTTTCAAGGACGAGGAAAACTCAAAATACAAAAAAGCAGGAAGTCCAATCGCACCGCTCGGCGGCGGTGACGCGCTTTACTTTGATTATACCGACGAATATCCCGCTTTCGAAGACGTTATCGCAATACAATTCCAGCCTGCGGGCAAAGTTTACTGGTACTTTTATCCCGAACAGAAAAATCCGGGAAACGAGCTTAAACAGGGCGATATCATCGTGGCATACAGCGAGCGCGGCATGGAACTTGCGAAAGTCCTCAACAAAAGCATGGACGATTACAAGCACCAGAACAAGATAAATTTCATCAAAAACGGCTTTGTCAGGAAGGCGGAGGCGGCCGATTTCGAGCGCGAAAAACAGCTTGAGATCAAGGCACAGTCGGCAAAAGAAGTCATTCTCCGCATCAACAAAGAACTCGGGATAAAGATGAAAATCATCAAAGTCAAGTACACTCTCGACGACACGAAGGCGATTTTTTACTTCTCAGCTAACGGCAGAGTCGATTTCCGTGAGCTCATCAAACGCCTTGCCTATGAGCTCAAACGCCGCATTGAGATGCGCCAGATCGGCGTCCGCGACACCACGAAAATCATGGGCGGTTTAGGCCCCTGCGGAAGGACTCTCTGCTGCAGAAAGCACATGCACAATTTCCTGCCAGTTTCGATAAAAATGGCGAAAGACCAGAATTTCAGCCTCAATCCGAACAAAATTTCGGGTATCTGCGGCCGTCTTTTCTGCTGTCTGGGCTACGAAAACGCGACTTACGAAGAGCTCAGGAAGGATTATCCGGAAGAGGAAACGGCTATTTTCGACAGAACTTCAAACCGCAAGGGTTTTGTTAAAAAAGTGAACGCCATCGGCAAAAACATCACTGTTTTCTTCCCGGAAAATCCTGAGAAAAAGGAAAAAGCGGAAGAAAAAATATTCCCGAGATCGGCTCTTGAATTTAACGAACGCTGGTTCATAAATCTGCCGCAAAGCGAGCCGGATAAACATGATCTTGACAATATCACGCCGATAGTCGCGAAGGAAAAAGAGGTCCTGAGAGAGTCCGTAAATCCTGACGAGAACTCCGAGAAACCGGAAAAACCGCAGTTCCAGAACAACAGAAGACCTGCTTCGAAAGATTCCGGCAATCCCAACAATCCGAATAATAAAAGAAATCCGAACTGGCACGGGAACAAGAAAAATTTCAGAAAATTCCCGCCAAGAAAAGAGAATAAGGAAAATCAGGAAACAAATAAGGAATAATAAACAAAATGTTTATTGATACTCACGCACATATTTTCATGACTGTTACCGAGAGAAACATCTCTCTCGAGAGCATCATTGATGAACTTCACGAAAATCAGGTTGATACGGTCGTTGATATCTGCGGAAGCGAACATGAACTTGAGTATCATCAAAGTGTGAAGGAAACGTTTTTAAAGAACAACATTAATTTCTACGCTGCTGCCGGAATTCACCCTCAAGAATCCTCTAATTTTATTGATTCAGATGTTTCATGGATTGCAAAAAATAAGGAAAATATAATTGCGGTTGGAGAAGTGGGATTAGATTTTTTCTACGACTTTTCTCCGAAAGAAATCCAGCTGAAAATGCTTCGAAAGATGATCGAGCAAACTATAGAACTTGAAAAACCCATTTTAATTCATGGAAGATGCGGAGAAACCCTGATTTTCGACATGCTCAACGAGTACGGTTTTGACAAGAAAAAGGTCCTTTTTCACTGCTACACAGGGGACCTTGAAACGGCTGAAAAAATACTTCAAAAAGGATGGAACATCTCGTTTTCGGGAATTCTGACATTCAAGAAATCTGCCGATGTCTTAAACATATTCAACCATACAAATATAAACAATATGTTTTTTGAAACTGACTCCCCTTTCCTAGCTCCGGTTCCTTTTCGCGGAAAACCGAACACTCCAGGGAAAGTCAGACACGTTTACAACTTTGCGGCCGACCTTTTAAATATGAAACAGGACGATCTTGCCGTTCAAATAAGAAAGAACTTCAACGAATTTTTTAATTTAAACATTTGATGCAGAAAAAAGCAGCTTTTACAACAACGGTTCCGGTCGAAGTCATTCTTGCTTCAGGATACATTCCGCTTGACTTAAACAACATTTTCGTTTCGGCTGAAAACCCTTCGGCGTTTGTCGAAAAGGCTGAATTCTCAGGTTTTGCAGGAAGTTCCTGCGCCTGGATAAAAGGTCTCTACTCAGTCCTCGCCTCGCCAGAATTCAACAAAGATTTCGGTGTTTTTATAGCAGTGACCGAAGGAGACTGCTCGAACGCCAAGGTTTTGGAGCAGATCGTCGCCATGGAAACCGGGATCAGAACTTTTATCTTCAACTTCCCCTATCTGCGCGAGATCGACAAAATGCGCAGTGAAATCGAAAGGTTTGCCGAATTTATGGGAACTGATTATAAAACTTGCGCCAAAGTTTGGGAAGATCTCAAAAATCTGCGGAAAAAGCTGAAAATCATTGATGAAACTTCATATCTTTATCCCGGCAGCGTGACCGGCGAAGAAAACCATCTTTTCTTGGTTTCCTCCTCCGATTTCTGCGGAGATCCCGCCGAATATGAAAAAAAAGCCGATGATTTTATTAAGGAACTCGAACACAGAAAGCATTTTGCCGACCCCTCACGCAAAAAAATAGCATACCTCGGAGTTCCGCCGATCGTTCCGATCCACTCATTTCTGGAATCGAGACACGCGACCGTGATTTTCAACGAGATCCAGCGCGAATTCGCGATGCTCGGCGAA
This sequence comes from uncultured bacterium, assembly GCA_947305505.1. Lineage (GTDB taxonomy): Bacteria > UBP6 > UBA1177 > UBA1177 > UBA1177 > UBA1177. The sequence continues at coordinate 31,994 of CAMZDX010000003.1, forward strand.
TCTGAATCAATAGAAGAACAGTATATAAACTACACCTACCCCTACTCTGCCGCCTTCCGCTTTGAAAAGGCGATCGCGGAGATCGAAAAACGCAGACCCGACGGGATCATCCACTATGTCCAGTCCTTCTGCCACCGCCAGCTCGAAGACATAATCCTGCGGCAGCTCCTGAAAAATCACGGGCTGAACATCCCGCTTCTCACCCTTGAATTCGACAAACCGGCAAACAAGATCGATGCACGTGTCGCCACGAGGATCGAAGCGTTTCTGGAAACTATCTGAAATTTTCATCGTTAAACGGCAGTTATCGCATATATTTTTTGAAAAATTGAAAAAATACCCACGATAACTTGCAAATAACGCAATTTTTTGCAAAATACTCGTCGGAGGTGACGAGCTATGAAATTATTCAGACGAGAGTTGTATTTAAGCAAAATCAGAGGATTTTACGATGAGACAGATCTTATCAAGGTTATTGTCGGTGTCAGGCGTTCCGGTAAATCGAGTTTGATGGAAACTATTTCCGAAGAACTTGCAGAACGCGGTGTTGCTCCAGAAAATCTGATTTTCATAAATCTGGATAAAAGAGGATTTAAAGAGATAAAGACACCGGATCAGCTGGAAAAACTTATTGAGGACAAAACAAGTTCCGTCAAGGGAGTCAAGTATCTTTTTATTGATGAAATACAGAATGTGGCCGGATTTGAAGAAGTCGTCAACGGCTTCCGTGAAGACGGAGACTGTTCGATATTCATCACGGGATCCAATTCTTATCTGCTGAGCGGTGAACTTGTGACAAAACTGACCGGAAGGTATCTCGAATTTGAAATTTTTCCGCTTAATTTCATGGAATATGAGCAGATGAAAGCCTTTTACAAAAAGGAGATCGACACAAACCATCTGATCGAGCTGAACGATTACATTTTAGGCGGCGGATTTCCGAGAGCACTCTTTTTTGACGATTTAGAACAGAAAAGAAAATATACTGAAGAGATCGTCAGGGAAATATTTGAAAAAGACATCAGAAAACGAGTGAAAATCAAAAATGTCGCTGCATTCGAAACTTTAAGACAGTTTTTGATAAACAATTTCGGTGCCGTGATGAGCGTGCACAGCATTCAGAAAGCCCTTTCAAAAAGCGGAACGGCAATCAGCGAGGCGACTGTTTCAAAATATCTGAAAATACTTGAAGATGCGAAAATCGTTTACGAATGCCAGCGTTTCGACATAAAATCGAGACGCTCTTTAGGCGGCGAAAAAAAATATTATCTTTCCGATCTGAGTTTTTACTACGCGCTGAATACCGACAACAGCATCAATTACGGTCCGGTTCTGGAAAACATCTTCTTTGTTTACGCAAAAAGCAGACATTATGCCGTAAGCATCGGAAGAATCGGCAATTTGGAGTGCGATTTCATAGTCCGAACAGCTCCGATGTCGTATTCGTATATCCAGATTTCCTACACGATAATGTCCAGCAGAGAGACGGAAGACAGGGAATACCGCTCGCTTGAAAACATACGCGACAATTACCCGAAATATGTCCTTACGACAGATTATCTTTTGCAGAAACGCAACGGGATAATCCATAAGAACATCATTGATTTTTTAAAAAACGGCGAATCTTTATAATTACCGGCAACCGTCATTCCCGACAACAGTTAAACGGCAGTTATTGCATATATTTTTCGAAAAATTGCAAAAATACCCACAATAACTGGCAAATAACGCAATTTTTTTTGAATCGGATTCAAGTCTAAACCGAGTTTTTTTATTTTAAAGCATTCACAAAAATTCAGGGGTTCAGCTTTCGCCGGATTTGATTTCAATGTGGGCTCATGGGTTCTTGGCACCATAGATTGTCATTATTCCTTTGACAATATTATTCTCAATCTTTCAAAAGTTGGTCTGAAACCGTCAAAAGAAACAGAATTAAAAATTCCATTCAATATATTATTGGCAAAGTCTTCCTTAGACAAAGCCTTTGATTCTCCAGTATATGAAATAACGTCTGAATCGATAATTTTAGAAAAATCACTTTCTATACATTTTTTGAATTTATCTACATTTTTTAGACCAATAGTGGGATCTGCTTTTAATCTGCCATTTATATTGAATTCATCCGAAATATAAATTCGTCGTCCGTTTGAATCAGGTGTTTTCAAATCTGAGTTCTCATATAAAAACTCAATAGAAATTCCATTCATGTTTTCTCTATATGACGGTTTGGCAATGCTCATAGCAAAAACATTGTTGCCAAATTCTTCAATCCCATCTGTTTTTTCCGAAATTTTCTTGCCATGGTCTTCATCGCTGTCAAAAATACCAATTATTTTGTTGGCGGCAGGCAATTTCGATATATTCTTCAATAAGTTATATAATGTGGAATCACCCATATCTGAACCATATTCAAAAATATTAACATCAACATTTAAGTATTCGTCTTTAGATTGAAATAACGACAATGCTTTTTTCAAGTGTTTCCAATCTGTTTTTCCTTCTGTAATAATAAGAGGCTTTTCAGAACTCAGAAGAACATAAGCTTCCATAATATTCCATTCATCTGAAGCCAACTTTTTAACTAAATTCAATCTATCAGTGGAAATTTCTGAAACCATTCCATTTTTTGATTCCAAATATATCAATTCATTTTCACTAGCTATTTTTGCAATAATCGGAGAGTGTGACGCTATAACAATCTGACGGTTATTATATTCGCTCATTATTGAATAAAGATTCTTCTTTCTCACTTCGTGCAAATGTGCATCTGGCTCATCCATTAGTACCAAAGTTTTCTCATCAGAAAGAATTTCTAAAACTGTTTTAACAAGAATTAATTTTTTCTCGCCTTCACTCATCTGTTGAACTGTTAAATTTTGGTTAAAAGTAATATCTATCTTGTCAATAATCTTACCTTTAGATGGAAGACACGCTTGAGTTAAATAACGAAAGACCTCTCCATCAGTTCTTCCAGAATTACTAACAATAAGATCTCCTTTTTCATCTTCAAGAATGTTACCTTCTCCATCCCCAATCATATCATAATAAATTTCTTGACTTAACTCATCGCTTTTATAATTTTTGTCTGAATCATGATCAGGATTAATTCTATCAACAAATGATTTTAGCAATTCATTCGCTCTAGAATATTGACGAAAATCAAAATGCAGATGAATTTCATCTATTGAATTTATTCCCAGTTCATCTTTGATAAATGGTTTTAATGTGCTGTTCTCAGAAACAATCAAGGTGAGCAGAGCTATATTCCAATAACGTTTGTCTATAAGTATCAAACGCATGTGATCTTGATATTGATTGGATTCGATTTTTTGAATATATGTTTTGTAATATTGTTCGTAGAATTGGGTCCAAAGTCGATCTTCTTCACCACTATACAGTCCTATAACATTATTGGGAGCACAATTTTTGATAAATTCGCTTCTATTGACCTGTTTATATCTATCTTGTTCTTGTTTAGATTCGCGGTAGCATCGAAGAGTTCCATTTTTTTGTTGTAATTTATACGTTCCATTATCCAAAAGATATTCCAAAGTATAATCACAAGTGATCTTGCGCTTTGATTTCCAGAGAAACAAGTCATGAAATATTCCGCTTATTGCTTCAAGCACATTACTTTTGCCACTACCGTTATTGCCTATTAAAATGGAAAATCCGTTACCTCTTTTAAAATCGATCTCAAAATTTTTGAGATTTTTATAATCTTTTATCCTCAATGATTTTAATTGCATTTCAATTTCTCCTGTTTGTACAATTTATTCAAAAACGCTTTTCTCAAAATCTGATTTTGCTTTTTCTCGCAATTCGCTGGCTTGTTGCCGCAATTCTTTGATTTGTGACTTTATTTTATTGATATTAATAACTATCTCTTCCTGAACAGAAAGAGGCGGGAGAGGAATAAGAAAAGCCTTCATCTCATCAACATTGATATTTGCTTGTCCAAGAATTTGACGACTTATTAAATTTATTTGATCTCGAACAATTTTGGAGCCAAACAAATAATTTACATAGTAAACATTCGCTTTTGACGGATCCAAAACTATTCTGATTAAATATGACGCGAATACATAGTCTCCATCCATATCAAAAACAGCAGTTTTGCCGACGAGCTCTTTACTATTAGTACGATTGAACACCAAATCACCTTTGTTTAATCTGTAACTTGACAATTCCTTCTTAGACAAAGCTAAATATTTTAAATCCGCAGTATTAAATTCTCCATTTTGGATATTGTTCATACGCAGTACAGGTATATTGCTAGAATTCTTATCAGCCTTATTAGAAGAACCATACTGACAGTTTAAAATAAAGTCTCTTGCATGTACGATGCTAAACTTAGATGAATAAATATAATCTATTGAGGCTGTTCCAAATAAAAAATCAGCATCCCATCTTTCTGAATTCTTGAACTTTACAAATTTCAAATACTTATAATCCTTTTTGAGTTCGTCTTTACCAATATTCGCCGTACCTAGATTTTGCTTAATCCCCAATTCTGTCAGCAAATAATCTTCGATATCTTGTTCTATCTGTTCGGCGTGTCGTTCCATTTCCGCGGCTTTTTGAATTTTGTTATGATATGCTTTTGTCAGAGCTTGTTGTTTTTCAATGGTTGGCAACGGAACAGATAGTTCTTTCAACACTTCATAAGACAAATTCTGACGAACAGATCCTGTTGTATTATCTCTGATTATTTTACTGAATGTTGGAGTTTTCATAGTTAAGAACAAATATTCTGGAAAGATGGAGCGTTTACAGCTAAACACAACATATGCAGGACTGATATAATCAAATTTGTGCTCATTTGTTTTTATGCCTATAGAGCCGACATTAATACGGTATGGATTGTAGGCTATCCAACCGGCATTCATTTTTTTGTATTTCTGTTTTATGTTAGCTCCACTTTCGATGTATGCATCAAAAATTCCTGTTTGGTTATTAACACCTAAAATGCCGTATTGAGAATTTTTATCACTGATATCGTACTTTTTATTTTCTTCATTAATCAGGTCTTTTAATCCTACAGTTTCATATTTAGATTGGATGGAACTATTCAGATACCTTTTCAGATCCCACTGGATAAGTTTCTTGAATCTTACGAATCTCAAATATGTATATTCTTTTTTCTGCATATCTTAATTGTTTTCTCCGTAAAAAACTTCCGGCTCGGCAACAATTCCATTAACTATTTTTGTGCGATATATGATTCCTTCCCCCGACAATTCATATTTGTTTTCTTTTTCTGGCACTTCCCACAAGTTCATCTCTTTTCTGTATGGAGTAAATTCCTCTGCCAATGGAATAAGTTCGTTTTCAATGGGGGTGCCTGTTGTGCTAATGCCTGCCTTCTTCACTTCTGCAATAGGGATTTCGTAATCAAATTTTTCTTTAATTATAGTTCTGATTTCATCAATTTTTTGGTCTAAAATCTGTTTTTTATTCTCAGTAAGTTCTTTCTTTTCCTCTTTAGAAACAGCTTCTTTGCCGCGTTTTGCAAGTTTTGATTCGATGGAAGATAATTCTTCTGCGTATTTAGCATCAACAGTGGCTTCTGCATTTTTCTTTATTTCGGCATACTCTTCAGCTTCTTTCCCCGTAAATTTCTTCAAAAATACCAAACTCGGCTTTACAGTTGCTCCGGATGCAATGAAAACATCTTGGGGAATGGAAACAATAAGTAAAATTTTTGCTCTACTCTCGACAAATTCACGGACTTTTTGGAGATTTGAGGTGTTCAGAACTCCTTCAGGAAGAACAATTCCCATTCTGCCGCCAGGTTTCAGAAGATTTAGACAGCGTTCGATAAACAACACTTCTGTTAGTCCGTTGTTGATTTTATATAGGCTCAACAAGGATTTGCCGACATTGTCATTAACTTGTTTCAGGGCTTCTTTGTATGCGTCACCATATCGCTTGATATACTCATTAATTTTATCTTTATCTGTAAATCTGTCAGCTTCTGATATTTTTAAATCTTTTTCCACTCTCGATCCAAATGGTGGGTTGGTCAGAATTATATCAAAACGATTCTCGAAAATTCCGTTTACATTCAAAAGTCCGTCATGATGATGAACGCCGCCGTGACCGTCACCGTGCATGATCATGTTCATTTTTGCCGTGCGTGCCATCCGCGGATTGGCATCTGTACCGTAAATGCAATCAAACGACAAAGTGCGAAGTCGTCCTTTATTATTGTTAATGTCCAGCTCTTCATTCAGATGGGCAAAGGCTTCAGACACTTTCGTTTCAATCTGTTGTTTCTTCTTTTCCGAAAGATTATCGAAATCTTCCCCGTAATACTCCTGTTTGATGGCTTCTTTTTGTTTTTCCACATCTTTCTCAATATTTTCACGCACATACTCAAAAGCTTTGATTAAGAAACCGCCACTGCCGCAGCACGGGTCACAAATATATTCGCCTTCTTGCGGGTCAAGAACAGAAACCATAAAGTCAACAATAGTTCTTGGTGTAAAGAATTGACCAAGTTCTCCGCGGAATGTTTTCCCTAAAAATTTTTCAAAAGCGATACCTTTTACATCGTCAGAAGTCGTGGAAAGGTTATATATTTCCAATTCTTTAACTATCTGTTCAAAACTGTTCTCACGGATTTCGATTTTCGCATTGTCATTGAATAAATGGTCTTTTTCAAAATCTCTTTTTGTATTGCTGAATAATTCCTGATAGAAAGCATTTGAAGTTGCACTTTTTGTTAAGTCCCAAGCTTCTTTAAGTCGTTTGAATGCTGCTAATGAAAAAATTTGAGAATTAGAATTCATCCGCTCATAGCGTATTTTCATAAACAGAATTTTGCTTATCTCGTCAAAAGCTGCTTCCGGAGAGAGTTTATCGTTATTGCGAATGATGTTGTGGCACTTGAAAAGCAGTTTCGAAAACTCATCACGAGTAAAAGCCTTGGTCTGCGTCAACAATTTATCGATTTCTTTTTGGCTGTTGGCTTTTGTTGCATCTGGAATATCAACGACTTCTTCAAGTTTGTCAGGAATTTCACCTTTTACCAGTTTGAAAATTCGAGTCTCCTTCAAATTGGTTGTCACAAAAAAGTCTGCATGAGACCATGATGCATAATTCATTCCCTGATAATAGTCTTCTTTGTGGATAGTGACAGATTCAGCCTTGCACTCTACAACAATCAAAGGATATTTTTTCGTTTCTTTGTCTTTTTTATTACGCCAAATGACAATGTCTGCTCTTGCTGCTCCCAGTCCACGCTGTGAATTTGTAACTTGCAGCTCTTGTTCCATTTGCTCAAGGGTAAATCCATAGTTGTTTACCAGTCTGCAAATATATTTTTGCCTTACTTCTTCTTCCGGTTTATAGACGAGCCATTTGTTTTTTAACGGTGCAAATATTTTATTGTCTTTGATTTGTAGTTCTATTTTATCCATTTTGCCTCCATAGATCGCAATCTCCAAAAAAGCCTGAAACAATATCGTTTTTCAAACTAAAATCAATGGAAATCCAAGATTTTTCAGCTTTTATTTTATAGTGAAATCCCAACATAGCGCGAGTATCGGGAACTATCGCAAAAATTGCGACAGTTGGATGAGTTGTCCGATTTTTTCGGACAACTGGATTGTGAACTGTCCGATTTTTTCGGACAGTTGACTTCCTTCAGCAATAAGTTTGTTTTTTAAGTCATTCCAGTATTTCCTTGGCCTGTCAGAATCGGTCAGAACCGCAATGACATCAACCACTGAAAAATACCATTCCTCTGTTTCTTTGTTCCAAAGTGTGCGGACTTGTTTTTCTTCAAAAATTTTGATTTGAGTGTTTTTTACTTCTTCCATTGTGTAACCTCCAAATAAAAACGTGTAATTATAATTAAATATTTCTAAAAGTAAAATTGTTTTTCTAAAAAAATTCTTTTATTTCTAAAATTTCTTTCTATAATATTTTAGTTTTTGTGATTTTTTAATATGGAGAATGAAAACAAATGTTGATTTATGGTTTGCGGACAAGCCGCCCACGCACGCATTCGTAAAACCCCTTAAAAATATTTATTGATTTTTCACAAAAAATAATTAAGGTGCGCTCTACTTTTCCGGAATTTGCCGGCCTTTTAAAATTTGAATTGTTTTTAAGGAGAAAAAATTGAAGTATTTGGTAACATCAGCTTTGCCTTATGCGAACGGGCCGATCCACCTCGGTCACCTTGCTGGGGCTTACCTTCCCGCCGATGTTTTCGTACGTTATCTTCGCAACATGAAGAGAGACGTCATCTATGTCTGCGGAACGGATGAACACGGTGTCCCGATCACGATCAACGCGGAATCGCGCGGTATCACCCCCGAAGACGTCGTAAAAGAGAATCACGAGCTTATCGCACGCGGTTTCGAGATGGCTGAAATGTCTTTTGATATATTTTCAGGAACGCACAACGATATCGAAAAGGAACTTTCGCAGGATTTCTTCAAGAGACTCGATAAAAACGGCTTCATTTCGGTAAGAGACGTCGAACAGTTCTACTGCGAACACGACAAGATGTTCCTTCCCGACCGCTACGTCGAAGGGACCTGCCCTATCTGCAAGGATCCGGGTGCACGCGGAGACCAGTGCGACAAGTGCGGAAACGCGCTCAATTCGCTTGATCTTATCAATCCGAAATGCAAGATCTGTGGTCAGACTCCGGTTAAGAAAAGCTCGAAACACTGGTTCCTTGATCTCGATAAATTTGAAAAAAGGCTTGATGAGTGGCTTGAAACCAAGACGAACTGGAAAAGCAACGTCAAGGCTTTCTGCAAACAGTGGTTTGAAAGAGGTCTAGAGCCGAGAGGTATCACCCGCGATATCTCCTGGGGCGTTCCCGTTCCCGTCGAAGGAGCCGAAGGAAAAGTCCTTTACGTCTGGTTCGATGCGCCTATCGGTTACATCGCATTCACGAAAGAGCTTTTTGCCAAAAGAGGCCTCGACGAAAACGAATGGGAAAAATGGTGGAAAGGCGGCGACGACGTCAAGCTCATCCACTTCATCGGAAAAGACAACATCGTTTTCCACTCGATAATCTGGCCCGCAATGCTCATGGGTCAGGAAGACGGCTGGAAACTTCCCGACGAGATCCCGGCAAACGAATTCCTCAACCTTGAAGGTCAGAAGATCTCCACAAGCAGAAACTGGGCGATCTGGGTCCACGATTTCCTTGAAAGGTTCAACCCCGACTCTGTCAGGTTCTACCTTTCGACGATCGCGCCCGAAACAAAAGACTCCGACTTCTCATTCAAAGGCTTCCAGGATGCGAACAACGGAATGCTCGCCGCGATCTACGGCAACTTCGTAAACCGCAACCTCGCCTTCATCAACAAGTTTTTCGGCGGAAAGATCGAGGGAGAGATCAAATTCTCGGAAGAAGACGACAAAATGTGGGAAGAAGTCAACAAGGAACTTAAGGAAGTTCTCGACTGCTACGAAACTTTCCGCGTGAGAGACGCAGCTTTCCACATCATGGAAATAGGAAGGATCGCAAACAAATACTTCGACGCAATGGCTCCGTGGGCACTCAGAAAGAGCGATCCGGCGCGCTGCAACGGCGTATTTGTCAACTGCCTTAACCTTATCAACACTATCGCAACGGTCATGGAGCCGATAACTCCGGCCTCAAGCAGAAAAGTCAAACGAATGCTTAATCTGCCTGAAGTGTTTGATTTTACTAAACTTTCTGAACGCGCCATTAAAGATGGCATAAAGCTTGGTGAAGTTGAGATACTTTTCGGGATGATCGACGACGAAACTATCGCCGCCGAGAAATCGAGATTAGGCACCAATCATTGATACCATAGCTCACATTTTTATTTTTTTGTAAGGCTGAACTGCACTTATGGGGGTATTTTTGCTTTGCTCACATTTTTTTTGGAGGAAAAATTATGAGTGACAAAATTATTGAGCTCGTCGGAATTTCGAAAGAATTCGACGGCGGCACTTTGGCTGTCTCCGACTTCAATCTTCACGTGAACCGCGGAGAATTCGTGACGTTTTTAGGTCCGTCGGGCTGCGGCAAGACGACTACGCTGCGTATGATCGCGGGTTTTGAGATCCCGACTGCTGGAAAGATCCTGCTTGACGGCAAGGATATCACCAACCTTCCGCCCTATCTGCGTCCGGTAAACACCGTTTTCCAGCGCTACGCCCTTTTCCCACATCTGAACGTTTACGACAACATCGCGTTCGGACTTAAACTTAAGAAAACATTCACGAAAGCAGAGATCAACAAAAAAGTGAGCAAAGCTTTGCAGATGGTCGACCTTGAAGACTTCGAAAAAAGAAAAGTCACTACCCTTTCGGGCGGCCAGCAGCAGAGGATCGCGATAGCTCGCGCTATCGTCAACGAGCCTGAGATCCTTCTTCTCGACGAACCGCTCGGCGCTCTCGACCTCAAAATGAGAAAGGACATGCAGCTTGAGCTCAAGGATATGCAGAGAAAGCTCGGAATAACCTTCATCTACGTCACGCACGACCAGGAAGAAGCCCTCACGATGAGCGACAGGATCGTTGTCATGAAAGACGGCGAAGTTCAGCAGATCGGCACTCCGCAGGATATCTACAACGAACCGACGAACGCTTTCGTAGCCGACTTTATCGGCGAGAGCAACATCTATAACGGCACGATCGTCGGCGACAGAAAAGTCCGCTTCATCAACAAAGTTTTCGACTGCGTTGACGATTTCGAGATCAATGCGAAAGTCGATGTCGTCGTCAGACCTGAAGATGTCGAGATCGTGAAACCCGAAGAAGGAATAGTTTCGGGTCAGATCGTCTCCTCTATTTTCAAAGGCGTTCACTACGAAATGATCATGATGGTCGGCAAAAGCGAAGTGATGATCCAGTCTACCAAAGAGGTCAAAGTCGGCGAGACGATCGGTATCAGAGTGAGCCCAGACAACATCCACATTATGAAACGCGACTTCGTTTCGAACGTTTACGACGGTTACATCGACAAGATCAACAAAGTCCACTTTGCCGAAGGTGCTTTCGAGTGCGACGTCACGCAGCTCTACCCCGGCTCTCACCTCGATTCCGAAGGTTATGTCATCACGACAACAGGCGAAAAAATCGATCTCACCAATGTTCCTGTTCGAGTTGAAGTCGGCCTTAAAGATATCGAGATCATCGATAACGATGAAGACGGCGATGCAAGAGGTTCAATAATTTCAATAGTTTACAAAGGCGACCACTATCAGATCATCATCTGTACAGACGAAGAGGAAGAAGAGATCGTCTGCGACACCGAATACCTCTGGAACGAAAACGACCGTGTCAGCGTCAAGATCCCGAAGGATAAGATCAAACTTACTTTGAAGGCGGTGGAAAAGAAATGAACGGACTGAAATTTTCAAGAAAGCAGCTGGGCATTCCATACGCGGTTTTTCTCATCGCGTTCGTCGTAGTTCCCCTTCTGCTTATAACTTTGTATGCTTTCACTAAAAAAGTTCCCGCCGACAAGGCAACCTTCACTATTGCGGGCGAATCGGTCTCCTTTGCACTATCGAATTTCTCCGATTTTTTCTCTAAATCGGCGAATATCAGAGTCCTTTTCGTAAGTTTCGGACTCGCGATAATCACTACGATCGTCAGCCTTTTCATCGCGTATCCTGTCGCTTACATCCTTTCGAAGACGAAGTTCAACAAAGGCGGCGTTCTTCTTATTCTCTTCATCCTTCCGCTCTGGATAAATTTCGTTCTCAGAACTGCCGCGATGAAGGAGCTGCTTTACTTCGTCGGCATGTACAAATCGAACAGTTTCAGCTTCATAAACACCCTTATCGGCATGGTTTACGACTATCTTCCGTTTGTCATCATGCCGTTATATTCGGTTCTGGTCAAAATCGACAAAAGCTATGCCGAAGCGAGTGCTGACCTCGGCGCGAAGCCTGTGACAACATTCCTTTCGGTCACCCTTCCCCTTTCGATGCCGGGGATCGTAAGCGCGATTTCGATGGTTCTGCTCCCGACGACTACAAGCTATGTAATCAGCGATACGCTCGGTAACGGAAACGTTACGATCGTCGGCAAAATAATCGAAACCCAGTTCCTCACGATGGACAACTGGCACGCAGGAAGCACGATCGCACTCGTCCTTCTCGTAATAATTTTCCTTTCGATGTTCCTCAGCGGCAAATTCACTGAAGCAGAGGACGAAAGCGCAGGGAGGGCTAACTTATGGTAAAGAAAATAATCGGCGGAAGCTACATAACTCTGGTTCTTTTCCTTCTCTACGCCCCTATCCTTCTCCTTTTCGTTTACAGTTTCAATATGTCGCGTGAAATAGGGATCTGGTCTCCGGAATGGGGTTTTGACCTTTACTACAAACTCTGGAGCAATACCGATCTCATGGAAACGGTCGTCAACACGATCGTTCTCGCACTTGCTGCGGGCTTCATTTCGACAGTTCTCGGCACAATGGGCGCAATCGGAATGTTCTATTCAAGCCGTCGCGTCAACAGAACGATGAACGAGCTAACCAAAATACCGATAATAAATGCGGAAGTCGTCACGGCCATATCGATCGCACTCATCTGCACGATGTTCGGTTTCGGAAGGTCGTACGCGTCGCTTCTTATCGGGCATGTTGTCCTCACCGTTCCGTTCGTCGTTCTTTCGGTCATCCCGAAGCTTAAACAGATGGACAACAACCTTTACGAAGCAGTACTTGACCTCGGTGCAACTCCGACAAAGGCAATTTTCCTTATCGTTATTCCGGAAATTCTCCCCGGAATCATTTCGGGTTTCCTGCTCGCGATAAACATTTCGCTTGACGACTACATCATCACGAGTTTCACGAAACCTTCGACTTTCAAAACGATTTCAACTTACGTTTACGACGCCTACGCAAAGGGCGGAAAAAGTTCGTCCGTTCCCGCGCTCAGGGCTCTTTTCGCGATAATTTTTGTCGTAATGATCGCTTATGTGGTCATTCATTCTTTTATACAATCAAGAAAATCTAGACTGGAGGGGTCAAGATGAAGAAATTTTTTGCACTTTTTCTTTCTTTTTCACTTTTGTTCAGCCTTCTCCCGCTTTTCGGCGAAGGCGACGTTGTGGAACTCAGGGTCTACAACTGGGAAGATTACATCTCTATCGATGACGGCAGCGGCGAAAGCGTTGATTTGATTAAGAAATTTGAACAGCACTGCAAAGAAAAGTTCAATCTCAACGTCAAAGTCAAATACTCCACTTTCGGAACGCTTGAAAATATGTACAACGAGCTCCAGCTCACCAAAACGAAAGCTGAAGACGGATCCTACACCTACGCTTACGACCTTGTATGCCCGTCCGACTACATGCTTCAGAAGATGATAATCGAAGGAATGGTCGAAAAATACGACTACACCATCGAAGAAGGCAAACTCGGCCACGTCAACGGCTACTACGACAACGCTTCGAAATTCATCGTCGATCTCTTCAAAAAATACGGCTGGCAGGATTATGCGACCGTTTACATGTGGGGAACGATGGGTTACGTCTACAATCCCGCAGTTTTCGAAAAACTTCCCGGCTACAAAAAAGGTGACGAAAATCACTGGGATTTCATCTGGAAGGAATACGCGAAGAATCTCGGAACGATCAAGGATTCGATCCGCGACACATACGCTCTCGCACTCGGATACG
>CAMZDX010000004.1 GCA_947305505.1 uncultured bacterium
TCTGGGAAGAAATGAAATGAAAAATTTTTATATCGGACTTATCCACAGCCCCGTTTTAAGAAACGGCGCAGCTATAACTTCATCGATCACCAACCTTGACCTGCACGACATCGCGAGAGTCTGCGCGACTTACGATCTCGGCGGATACTTCGTGATCCATCCAGATGAAAAAATGCGCTCGATCGCTTCTCTGCTCGCATCGCACTGGACTCAAGGCGAAGGAAAGACCTACAATCCCGACCGCTTCAAAGCGCTGCAGGTAATGAAGATAGTTCCGAGCCTGGATAAAGCAAAAAAAGAGATCGAAGAAAAATGGGGAATAAAACCGATCACGATCGGAACCACTGCGAGAAAAAAAGAAAAATCTATTACAATAAGAGAGCTGAAAGTTGAAAAAAACAAACCCGTTCTGATACTATTCGGAACTGCGGGCGGAATGGAAGACAACTTCTTGAATTCATTGGATTTTTTACTTGAGCCAATAGACCTTGGAACAGGCTATAACCACTTAAGCGTAAGAAGCGCGGTGTCGATTTTTATTGACAGATTGAGTAGAACTGACTAATATACCGCCGCGTTATTTTTGGAGGAGTTAAAAATGACAACCAACATTATTCAAAAACTTGAAAATCAGCAGAGAAGAATTGACCATTACTATGTAAAACCGGGAGATAAAATCGAAGTTCACACCCGTATCATCGAAGGTGAAAAAGTTCGTATCCAGATCTTCAAAGGCGATGTCATCGCTATTAAAAACGGCAGAGACAACAACAGAACGACAATAACAGTCAGAAAGTTCTCGGGCGGCTACGGCGTTGAGAAAATATTCCCGCTTCACTCCCCGATGATCGAAAAGATAGAGCTCGTAAACAGAGGTCTCGTCCGCAGAAGCAAACTTTACTATCAGAGACTTCGTAAGGGCAACGCAGCTAGAATCAAACCGAAAAACATCTGGTAGTGTTTTCGTTTTTATTCGCGTTATTTCTCGTAGTTTCAGCAGAAAATCCTGTTTGCCAGTCAAGATTCGATAACGAAGAAAATTTATATAGATCTGTTGCACTCCACTCTGATGATATTTCCGTCAGAAGAAATTATCTTAAAAAATATGGCCACTGCATAACGCAGGAAGGCATTAATATTATTGAAGAAAGGAATATCGTTATCGTTGAAGAGCTGGACTGCGAAAACCCGCTTGAAGGAATAGAGTTTTTCTTCAGAAATAAAAAACTCTGCTCGCGCTCGGTCACTTTTTATCCTTCAAAAAAAGTTTTTAAAGTGAAAAAGAGAGCTTCGGCGGCAACTATTCCCGAAAACTGGCGGCACATCGAAACTGCTGAAACGACGCTTTTTTACGATTCTACAGCCAAATTCGAAGAAATGAGCGATGCAACAGGACAGATTCTGACAAAAAGCGAAGAAGGAATTTTCACAAACCATCTCGGAAAAGTGATCCATCCCGAATTTATCTATTCAAAAGGAAACTGGGAAAAAGTTTTTCCTCTGCGCGAACTTTTTTATCTCAAAATCAACAAGGACAATACTTTTGAAGTCAAAATCATAACGGAAAATCAGCTTCCATACGAACAAAAAGAGCTTTTCGAGCTGTTGGGCATCAAAGCGGAAAACACCGAACCGCCTTTTTTTGCTCCGAGCAGCTGCAAAATTAAGGGAAAAAGTCTTAAAGGAATCAGAATTCCGAAAACGGAATACATAACCGACAGGGAAAGCGATTACGGAACATACAAAATCTCTTTATATTACCCAGAGTTACAGAAAAAAGAGGCTGTAACTGCAAAAACTGAAAATTACGAACTTCAAATTCTTTTTTCAGACGGATTGCTTGAGGCGAACCTCACTATTTTCACAAAAAAACTTAATCCCGAAGATTCCGTAAAGATCAGAGCAACTATAAACCGCGAAATTCCTGCATTTTTTATTGAAAAGAATTAGAAACAGTTGTAAATTCAACAGTTTTTTGGGGAGATTGAAATGGAAAAGAGCTTAAAAAAAGATTTTTACGCAGGGATCGATCTCGGCGGCACGAAAATTCTGACCGTCATCGAAGATGCTGAACGAAATGTCTTAGCCAAGACGAAAATCCCGACAGAAGCAGCGCGCGGAGTCAGCGTTGTAATGGATAATATCGTTAAATCACTGGAAATATCATGCAAAGAAATCGGTATTTCACCAAATGAACTTTCCGGAATCGGAATCGGCGTTCCGGGGCCTGTAAATCACGAAAAAGGGCTTGTTTACGACTGTCCGAATTTGAGCGGCTGGAAAAATATCGAAGTTAGAAAAATGCTCAACGAACGCTGGAATGTTCCGGTAAAAGTTGAAAACGACGCACGTGTCGCAGGTCTTGCCGAAACAAGGCTCGGCGCGGCAAAAGGTTTCGACCACGTTTTTTATATAACGGTAAGCACGGGAATCGGCGCGGCGATAATCACAAACGGAAAAATTTATCACGGGGCAGACGGCGCGGCGGGTGAATTCGGCAGAATGAGGCTTATTGACGGCTCGATATTCGAAACCGGTTTTGCAGGACCTGCAATCGAGAGACTTTTCGGGATTCCGACTCCGCAACTTACTGAACTTGTTGAAAAAAATGATCCGGGCGCAAAAAAGGCGGTTGAGTATATGACTGACGGGATCGGAACGTTCTTGGCAAATGTCACGACTCTTCTCAACCCGCAGATAATAGTTATCGGCGGCGGAGTTTCGCAGTTGGGCGAGCTCATTCTTGAGCCGATACGGAAAAAAGTCGCAGAATCCGCCTTTTCGATCGCTGCAAAAAACGTGAAAATAGTTCGTGCCGCCCTTCACACCGATTCGGGTGCGGTCGGCGCGGCAGAGCTGCTTTTTGATTAAATCAGGAGAAAAAAATGTATCGCATCATCAGTTTTCTCGGAATCGTGGTTTTCATTTTCATCGCGTGGCTCATAAGTGAAAACCGCAGAAAAGTGGACTTCAAGATCGTCGCCTACGGTCTGATCGTTCAGTTCGTATTCGCTTTTTTCGTCCTCAAGACTTCGCCCGGAAAGATCATTTTCGACTTTCTCAACAAATGCTTTACGAAAATCACGAGTTTTACGACGGCGGGCTCGGAATTCGTCTTCGGAGGCCTGCTCGACAAGTTCTCGTTTGCCCTTTCGGTCCTTCCGACGATCATCTTTTTCTCGTCGCTTTTCGCAGTTCTCTACTACTTCGGGATACTGCAGTTTTTCGTCCGCATTTTCGCGTGGATTTTCGTAAAAGTCCTTAAAACAAGCGGCGCGGAAAGCCTTTCTGCCGCGGCGAATATCTTCATCGGCCAGACCGAAGCACCGCTTATCGTCAAGCCTTACATCAAAAACATGACGAGAAGCGAGCTCATGTGCCTTATGACAGGCGGTCTTGCAACTGTTGCCGGCGGAGTTCTCGCAGCTTACATCCAGATGGGGATCGATGCAGGACACCTTATTGCTGCAAGCGTTATGAGTGCTCCCGCTGCAATAGTCATGGCGAAGATCCTCGTTCCCGAAACCGGAACGCCGCAGACAGTTTCACAGAGCGGAATCAAGATAGAAGTCACAGACAGAAACGTTCTCGACGCTGCGGCAAGAGGAGCGAGCGAAGGCGTATTCCTTGCAATAAACGTTGTTGCGATGCTCGTTTCATTCATCGCATTCGTCGCGATGTTCAACTACGTTTTTTCCCTTTTCGGAACATCAATGGAAGAAATTCTCGGCTGGATCTTCAAGCCTCTCGCATTTCTCATGGGCGTTCCGTGGGAAGAAACCTCTCAGGTAGGCACTCTGCTCGGGCAGAAAACAGTCCTCAACGAGTTCATCGCCTACGATTCTCTTGCAAAAATGAATGCCGATGCCGCAACTATGCTTTCGGAACGCAGCACCGTCATATCGATTTACGCCCTCTGCGGATTTTCGAATTTCGGCTCGATAGCGATACTTCTCGGCGGAATCGGCGCAATGATCCCCGAAAGAAGAAGCGAAATCGCGTCACTCGGCATAAAAGCTCTTATCGGCGGCACCTTCGCGTGCCTTCTTACCGCAAACATAGCGGGAATATTGATTTAAGTCGTCATTCTGAGCGGAGCGAGTTCCCCTCGCCTGAATTTTCTCCCTTCGCAGGTTCCCCTCGCCACACTGGAGAATGCTGGGAATGAGGTCTGAGAGTGGGCAGATGTGAGGTCTTAGAGACTTTAACTATTCAGAAATATTTGCGATTTTGTTGATTTTGGGTGCAACGATCATGAGGAGCGCGCCGAGAACGATCGTGAATGCTGCGATGAGCGTAAATACAGAAAGTTCACCCAAAACATCGGCGAGAGTTCCTATTTTGGAAGCGAGCCATGCCGCGACTCCGGTAACAGCGAAATACCAGCCCATGATCTGTGAAGTCATCCGCTTCGGAGCCATGTTCGTGATGAACGAAAGCGAAACGGGCGAAAGAGCGAGCTCGCCTATCGTGTTGAAGAAATAGGCCATGCAGAGCCAGAGTGCGCTGCTTTTTACTGTTTCGTCTCCACCTCTTTCAAGCGAAGCGCCGACCATAAATATGAATCCTATGCCGAGAATCACTGTTCCGAGACCCATTTTCATTATCGCGGAAGGCTCTTTTTTGTGTTTTGCGAGGAAAACCCAGAAAGCAGCCACAGCAGGTGCGAAAATCATGATGTAAAGCGGGTTGAGCGACTGGAACCACGCTGTCGGGATCTCGAAACCGAGAACGTTGCGCTCGGTGTATCGGTCGGTGTAGAGGTTGAGCAGACCACCCGCCTGCTCGTATGCTGCCCAGAAAATGATGACTATGAAAAATGAAAATAGAACAAGTCCGATCTTTCTCTTTTCAAGTGCCGTAAGGGGCTGTTTTTCTGCGACTGCTCCGCTTTCAGCCTTAGTTTTAAGCTGTCCGGCAGTGCCGAGATATCTCTGACCGTAAGCGTAAACCGCCTGACCAACTAACATTCCGACACCTGCAAGACCAAATCCCCAGTGCCAGCCGTATTTGTATGCAAGCCAGCCGACAGCGATCCCGGCTGCAAATGCACCGACGTTGATCCCCATGTAGAAAATCGTGAAACCCGCGTCTTTTCTCGGGTCTCCGTCAGGATAAAGCTCGCCGACCATTGTCGAAATGTTTGGTTTAAGAAGTCCTACACCCAAAATTATAAGTCCCAAAGCGCCGTAAAACGCCCAGACCGGCGGGTAAGCCATGAGAAAGTGTCCAGCGCAGAGAAGAAGTCCGCCGAGATAAACGCTTTTGCGCTGTCCAAGTATCTTATCGGCTACAAATCCGCCAGGAACCGACATCAGGTAGACCAAAAGCTGGTAGTAGCCGAGTATCGCGAGCCCTTTCGCGTCGCTCCAGCCGAGCCCGCCGTCCTGCACCGAGGCGACCATGTAAAGAACGAGAATCGCCTTCATTCCGTAAAACGAAAAACGCTCCCAAAGTTCAGTGAAAAAGAGGACAAAAAGCCCTTTCGGGTGTCCGAGAAAAGTTTCCTTGCTTCGATCGTTCATACAACCTCTTTATTCTGCTAATTGTTTTCAGTCCTGTAGTTCGGAGCTTCCTTCGTGATGGTGACATCGTGAACGTGGCTTTCGCGGTATCCGGCATTCGTGATCTGGACAAACTGTGCGTGCTCTCTGAGCATTTCGATATTTGCGGCTCCCAAGTATCCGAAACCGGACTTCAAGCCGCCAGCAAGCTGATAAATCGTGTCTGCGATAGGTCCTTTGTAAGCAACGCGGCCTTCGATCCCTTCGGGAACGAATTTCTGCGCGTCAGTGACATTGTCCTGAAAATATCTGTCCTTGCTGCCCTTTTTCATTGCACCGAGCGAGCCCATGCCGCGGTACATTTTGTAGGATCTCCCCTGATAAAGAACGATTTCGCCCGGAGCTTCCGCCGTTCCCGCGAACATTCCGCCGATCATGACTGCGTCTGCGCCCGCTGCGATAGCTTTAACGATGTCGCCGGAATATTTGATTCCGCCGTCTGCGATGAGCGTTTTTCCGTATTTTTTGGCAACCGGAGCAACGTTCATGATCGCCGAAAGCTGCGGATAACCTACACCGGCAACGATTCGCGTCGTGCAGATGGAACCGGGTCCGATACCGACTTTTACAACGTCCGCGCCCGCTTTGAAAAGCTCTTCGGCTGCTTCCGCCGTGACGATGTTTCCTGCGATTATATCAATATCGGGATAGAATTTTCTGAAATCTTTGACGACTGTGATGACGTTTTTCGAATGAGCGTGCGCCGAATCGAGAACAAGTGCGTCGACACCGGCTTTTACGAGCTCTTCAGCGCGGTCATAACCGGCAGAGGTCGGAGTTACGGCAGCACCTACCAGAAGACGCGAATATTTGTCTTTAGCCGAATTCGGGAACTTCTCCTGATTCTCGATATCCCTCGTCGTGATGAGGCCGACAAGACCGCCGTTATCGTCAACTACAAGCAGTTTTTCGATCCTGTTGGCATGCATCAGAGCCTTCGCCTCGTCCATCGGGAAATTCTCTTTTACCGTGACGAGTTTTTTGGTCATAAGCTCGCCGACTTTCTTTTCCATATTCGTTTCGAAACGGAGGTCGCGGTTCGTAATGATGCCGACAAGTTTCTCGTTTTCGACAACGGGAACACCCGAAATCCTGTTCGACTGCATGAGATCAAGGGCATCCGAGATGCTTTCATTCGGCGTTATCGTGATCGGATTCGTTATGACACCCGCTTCGGAGCGCTTTACCATTTTGACCTGTTTCGCCTGTTCTTCGATCGTCATATTTTTGTGGATCACACCCATTCCGCCGTGACGCGCCATTGCGATTGCGGTATCGACTTCAGTGACCGTATCCATTGCAGAACTTAAAAACGGCGTGTTGAGAACGATGTTTTTCGTGAGTCTGGACGTGATGTTGACATCCTTCGGAAGAACCTCGGAATAATGCGGCACAAGAAGGACATCGTCAAAAGTTAAAGCTGTCTCGATTTTGTTAGCGATTTCCATAACTTTCTCCAAAATTTTAATTAGCAATCAGTTGCGGCATTTTAATGATTCCGGAAATGAAGTCAAGAACATGTCACGGCAACAATAATAAAAATTTTTCTCAAACTTTTGATATTATTTAAATTTTATCTATAATAGGCGGTTTTTTGTTGGAGGTATAAAAATGGCATCGGTTACTTTTGAAAAAGTCGTCAAAAAATACAACGAGGAAACAACGATCCTCAAAGGGATCGATCTGACGGTGAGCGACGGCGAGTTTCTTGTTCTCGTAGGGCCGTCGGGCTGCGGTAAATCAACGCTTCTCCGCACTCTCGCAGGTCTTGAGACTATTACCGGCGGAAACATAAAGATCGGCGACAGAGTCGTCAACGACGTCGCTCCGAAAGACCGCGACATAGCGATGGTTTTTCAGAGTTACGCCCTTTATCCCCACATGACGGTGCGCGAAAACATGGCTTTCGCCCTCAAAATGAGAAAGATGCCGAAAGCTGAGATCGATAAAAAAGTTGAAGAAGCGGCTGCGATGCTCGACATCACGCATCTTTTAGACAGACTTCCGAAACAGATGAGCGGCGGCCAGCGTCAGAGAGTCGCTATGGGCAGGGCGATAGTCAGAGATCCGAAAGTTTTTCTTTTCGACGAACCTCTTTCAAACCTTGACGCATCGCTTAGAACGCAGATGAGAGTCGAGCTCAAAAAGCTGCACGAAAGGCTTAAAACCACGATAATCTATGTCACGCACGATCAGGTCGAGGCGATGACGCTTGCCGACAGGATTGTCGTTCTCAACAAGGGCGTGATCCAGCAAGTCGGCACTCCGGCTGAACTTTTCGATACTCCGCAGAATATTTTCGTTGCCGGTTTCATCGGCTCTCCTTCGATGAATCTGCTTGAACTCAACGCGAAAAAAGAAGGAAACGAACTGCTTTTAAGCGGCGAAAACATAAAAATCAAAGTCAAGGCTGAAGATGGTTTCGATCCCGAAAAAATCATCGTCGGAGTTCGTCCGCAGGATTTCGTTTTCGGAGAAAAAGAGTCTGAAATCACCGGAACAGTCGAAATCGTCGAGGCTCTCGGAAGAATGTCGCTGATTCACGTGGCGGTTTCCGAAAATGTGAAAATCACAGCTGAAACCGAGTACGAAACAGCCAGAAAATACGACATCGGAGACAAAATATCACTCTCAATGAAGCACGAAAAGCTGCACTTCTTCGATTCTGTGGCTCAGACAAGAATATCAAATAAAACCGGGAATTTATGAAGTTTAAAGTCGCGATAGTCATCGCAACAGTTCTGCTTGCGGCGCTCTCACTGTTTCTATACGACGAATCTTTGAAAAAAGACGTGAACATCAATGTGGGCTGGAACAACAAAAGCAGCAGAAAAATCAAGGAAACCGTTCATCTTCAGGTCCCCGAAACAAAATACGACGACTTTTTCGCCGAAATTTTAGGCAGTGACAACTGGGAAAATGCAAAGAAGCTCTACCGCAAGCAGGCAGGACTTACAAAATTCATGAACGGAGACGTTTTTTCGGTAACGACTGCCGGAAACAAAACGATTTCCTACGATCTTCACCACTATGCCAACAATTCGAAAGGGGAAAAAATATCGTTTGTCCGTCACGGAAAAGAATATGTCATGAAAAACGAGCCTATAAAACTTGAAGAAAAAACAATGCTTCGTTTTTACACCATCAAAAGTTCGCTTTATAACGACGATCCGCAGTTTTACAATATCGCAAAAGAGCGTCTGATCTGGGACTGGGGGATTTTGGACAAGCTGAAACCGGGCGATTCGATAGCTTTTATGATAAAAGGGATTTTCGACCGAGACATCCTTGTAAAAACTTACGGAATCCTCGGATTTTCAGTCAAAAGTGAAAACATCGGCGACTTCACGATGACAGCTTTCCGCGACTACATTTACGGCGACTACTTCGTTTCGGGGCATACTGTCGTTCTTTCGCCTCCGGGATTTTTCCGTGCTCCGATAGACAGCGGCAGGATAACAAGCTACTACGGCACGAGAAAAGATCCGTTCAACAAAAAACACAAAAAATTCCACAGCGGAGTCGATATATTAGCCAAAATAGATACTTCAGTCCGCGCGGCTGAAAGCGGAACCGTCATATTTGCAGGTGAAAAAGGAGGTCTCGGAAAAGCGATCGTAATCGACCACGGCAACGGGCTTCGCACTGTTTACGGACATCTGAACAGATTTCTCACGACAAACGGCAGAAAAGTTACCCGCGGAGAAATCATCGCAGGAGCAGGAAGCACGGGCAGATCGACGGCGCCGCACCTTCATTTCACCGTGATGCAGGACGGCAAAACTGTCGATCCGCTGCTTTACACCTACGAAAGAGTATGGACCGCGCCGTTCGACATTTCCGGCAGTTTCAGAACTCTTTCAGCTACAAGGACGATCCAGCTTGAAAAATCGATAGACAACAAAAAAAGTTTTTTCATAAAAGAGAATAAATTATCGGCAGACAAAAAAAGATGAAAAGAAGATTGTTTTTGATTTTATTGGTAATTTCGCTGTTTTTCTGCATTTCGTGCAGCGACACTTTTCACAAAAACGGAAAGTTGCTTTTCTACACTTCCGAAAAAGACACGATGTACATCATCTACCAGAAGGATCTGACAAATTATCTTTTTGCTTCCACTTTATCTCCGTTTTCGGAAAGCTGGGAAAAGAACATTTCAGGTCACCCTGAAACTCCTGTCGTTAAGATTTTCGGCGACATGCTCGCATGCAACTGCAGAAAAGACTATGTATGCCTTCTTGACAGAGAGACGGGTAAAACCGTTTTTGAAACAGCATCCAAACTGGTTTTTTCTCCGGATTCAAAAGGCTTTACTGTTGAAAACGGCAAAGTTTACACGCTTTGCGAAGAAAATTCGATATGCGCTTTTGACATTGAAAGTGGAGAAAAAATCTGGGAAACGCCTCTGAACGCAGAAGAAACTCTTGCCGCAGAATTTAAGACTGAGGAAAATTTATTTTTCTACGGCTCTGATTTATCCGGAATAACGGCGCTGAATTTATCCGACGGCAAAACAGTATGGACGACTGGCATTTTGGAAAACCTCAATAATTTTTATGCTTTCCCGGAGACTCTGCTCGCCGATTACGACTTTATAAACGGTTATGACATTTCCAGCGGCGAAAGCGAGTGGCTTCAGCCTTATGCCGGAAAAGTCCGCTGCATAAACGACGGTTTCGTGATCGCGCAGAGCGACGAATTTTTCTCGGTTCTTTTTGTGAAAAACGGTCAGGAATACTGGAATTATCCGCGAAACGGAACAACGATACTTTCATGCAACGAAGAAGTTTCACTCGCCGCCTTCACCGTCAGGAATTTAAAATCTCCGGATTCTGAAACAGCAGAAAATTACTTCGACAAAGTCTACATTTTCGACATTTCTACAGGCGAAAGGATTTTTGACTACAGTTCTGAAGAAGGTGTCAAAGTTATCAATATAACAGGTTTTTCCGGCAGCACCTTCTACATTGCAGCCGAACTCGAAAACAATTCAGAAAAAACGATAAGTGTAGGAAAATACTCGACCAATTCAATGGAAGAAGAGATGCACTATTCATTCCCGAAAGGAAATGACGATCCCGAAATATTCATAACACTGGTTCACAGCGACACAACTTATACAGTTTTCAAAAAAACGAACATTATGACACCGTCCGACATATCGTTTTATCTTTTTGAGACTGAGAGCGGAACTCTTCTTGGAAAAATGGCGGATTTTCCGGAAGTTATCTACGGCGGCAAAGCCGTTGACATCATTGATTACGACGACTACTTCAACATAAAAGAGACAACTCTCCCCGACTTTCTGGAAAAAGAATAATGACTTTATACTTTCTGAAACAGGCTTGGGCGGAGAAACCTCTTGAAAATCTTGAAGTTTCCTGTAATTTCAACGCATCGCCCGAAGAAATTTCGGCAGTTTTTCACATAACGGAACCGAGTGTAAAAGCGGAATATTCCGAAACGAACTCAAAAGTCTGGGAAGAAAGCTGCTCCGAACTTTTTTTATCTTTCGGAAACGGATCTTATTACAATTTTGAGATCAGCTGCATCGGCTGCATACTCGCAGAACACGGCGAAAACCGTTTTTCGAGAGAGCTTCTCAAGCCCGAGATAATTGAAAAGATTGAAATTTATTCAACTTTAGGCCGCATTCCCTTCGGCATAAAAAATGAAATTACAACTTACACTCTTTCCGTAAAAATCCCGAAAGAAGTCTTTGTTTTCGAGGGCGGCAGAATCGACACAATGTCACTTACCGGCAACATTTACAAGTGCGCCGACAAATCGCCGACTCCGCACTACATGACTCTTTTTGAGATAAAAAGCGAACGACCTGACTTCCACAGACCCGAATTTTTTAAAAAATTATAACTTTTTAATTGACATTTATATATAGTTTTAATACTTTGCCGCCAAGTTCATTCGACGCTTAAGTCGGATGTTTATATATATTTTTCCCGGAGGAGCCGCAAGGCTTTTATATAATTTGGAAAAATCTGCTTTACGCAAACAGATTCTTTCGCTCAGGAAAAAGCTGAGTGCCGAAGAAATCACAGTTTTAAGCAATAAAATAAATAATCGACTGATTTCATTGGATATTTTTAAGAAGTCCAAAACTATTGCACTTTATGTTCCGATAAAAAACGAGGTCGATGTCAGACCGCTTTTCAAGTGTGAAGGCAAGCGTTTTGTTTTTCCGCGTGTCGAAAACGGAACGAAAAAACTTACTTTTTACGAGGCAAAATCTCCGGATGATTTTGAAAAAGGAAGTTTCAATATTCCGGAACCCAAGACGACTTTAAACAAAGTTGATATTGAAAATATTGATCTTTTTCTTGTTCCCGGTGTCGCTTTTTCAGAAAAATGCGAGCGTATCGGTTACGGCGGCGGTTTCTACGACACGACGCTTAAATATAAAAACAAAAATGCACGGACTCTCGGTGTCGCTTTTGATTTTCAGATCGTGGATTCGGGCTTTTCGGAGCCTTTTGACGAACGGACTAATGCAGTTGCGACTCCGGAGAGGATTATTATAAACAATTGAGAGGGAGAACAAAATGCTTAATTCAATAATTTTTCTTATTATTGGAATTTTGCTCGGTGCCGCACTTTGGGCGATGTCAAGATCGCTTGTTTTCAAAGAGAAAATGGAAAAAGCCAACAAAGAGCTCAGCAACGCGAAAGACGATGCTGCAAAAGTTGTGAAAGAAGCTGAAATCAAAGCTCAGGAGATCATTCTCGAGGGCAAAAAAGAGACTGAAAATTCAAAAAACGAACTTCTCAGAGAGTTCAAGGAACGTGAAAAAAGACTCAACAAACGTGAGGAACAGCTCACCCAGCGCGATGAACTCAACATCGTGAAAGAAAAAGAGCTGAAAGCTATTGAGAAAAAACAGAAAGACGATGAAGTTTTTCTCGACAATCAGCGTGTTCAGCTTGAAGAAAAACTCACTGAGGTCAATAACGAGCTTGAAAGGATCGCAGGAATGACTCAGGAAGAGGCGAAGGAAGTTCTCATTCAGAAAATCGAGGACGAAGCAAAACACGATGCTGCAAAAAAGATCAAGGCTATCGAAGAAGCTATGGTCGAAGATGCAGAAAAGAAGAGCAAAGAGATCCTTTCGACCGCGATCCAGCGCTATGCAGGCGAATATGTCGTTGAAAATACCGTCACGACTGTCAGCCTTCCGAATGACGAGATGAAAGGAAGAATCATCGGCCGCGAAGGAAGAAACATCCGCGCGATCGAATCGGTAACAGGCGTTGACCTTATCATCGACGATACGCCTGAAGCAGTAGTTATCAGCAACTTCAACCCGATCAGGCGCCAGATCGCATCCCTTACGCTTCAGAAACTCATTGCCGACGGCAGGATACATCCCGGCAGGATCGAAGAAGTTTTCGATGCTTGCACGAAAGAAGTCTGGAAAGCTATCAAAGAAGCCGGCGACCAGGCAGTTTTTGACCTCGGGATCCACAAACTTCACCCGGAACTCGTTCTTCTTGTCGGAAGACTGAGATACAGGACAAGCTACGGCCAGAATGTATGGAAACACTCTGTTGAAGCGGCTTTCCTTGCAGGTGAGATCGCGGCAGAACTCGGCTGCAGCGCAAACAGCATCAAAAACGCTAAACGCGCCGGACTTCTTCACGATATTGGTAAAGCAGTTGACCACGAAATCGAAGGAAGCCACGCTTCGATCGGCGCGAAACTTGCGGAAAAATACGGCGAGCAGCACAGGATCGTCGCTGCGATCGCGGCTCACCACGGCGAAGTCAAACCCGAAACCGTTCTTGACTTCATCGTTTCGGCTGCCGACGCACTCAGCGGTGCAAGACCCGGTGCAAGAAGAGAGATGGCCGAGGCTTACGTCCAGAGACTTACCGACCTTGAAAATATTGCAAACTCCTTCAACGGCGTTGACAAATCGTTCGCTATTCAGGCCGGAAGAGAACTCCGCGTCATGGTTGACACAGCAAAAGTCAACGACGACGATGCTTACACGCTGGCAAACGACATCGCGAAAAAGATCGAAACTGACCTTTCATATCCGGGTCAGATAAAAGTCATCGTTATCAGAGAAACCAGAGTTATAGCTACCGCGCAGTAAAATGACGTTCAGAATCCTCGCTTTAGGCGACATCGTCGGCAGACACGCAAGAAATTTCTTCAAGGAACAACTACCTAAAATAATTGAAGAAAATTCAATAGATTTTGTGATTGCAAACGGAGAAAACACTTCTGGCGGAATGGGGCTTTTGGAAAAACATGCAACTCTTCTGCATTCTTGCGGAGTAGATGTCATAACTTCGGGAAACCACATCTGGAACAGAAACGAGATCTATTCATTCATCGACAAAACGCCTTACGTTCTCCGTCCGGCGAACTATCCCGACGATCTTCCGGGAAAAGGTTCTGTCATCGTAACCCACGAAAAAACGGGGATAAAAGTCGGCGTTCTCAACCTTTTGGGAACAGTTTTCATGCCGCCTATCGACAACCCTTTCAAAAAAGCGCTGACTGAGATCGAAAAAATGCGCTCGGACGGCGCCGACATAATCGTTCTCGACTTCCATGCCGAAGCAACTGCCGAAAAAGAGGCTTTCGGCTTCTATTTAGCCGATAAAATCGAACTTTTCTTCGGCACGCACACCCACGTTCAGACTTCGGACGAGAAAATAATCAAAGAAAGAATGGGCTACATCACCGATTTAGGCCGCTGCGGTTCATTCTTTTCGGTTCTCGGCTTCAACGAAAAAGAGAGCATCACCGGCTATCTCTCGAATATCCCGCAGCATTTCGTTCCTGCGAAAAACGATATAAAAATCGAAGGAATCATCGCCGATTTCGAGCTGAATCCGGCCAGATGCGTATCTATTGAAAGAATCAGGATTTAAGGTTGCTGAGCGGTCGTTGCAAAAACTTGCCTTTCACTTCCCCATCTGTATCATAGCCCGCTCTTTGATTGTAAATTAATATTGTATTAAAAATAGAGGTTTGAAATGAAGAGATTTTTCACAGTATGGCTGATTCTTATCACTTTAATTTTTGTTGTTTCCTGCGGTGAAGGCAAAAAAGAAAATGTGTATGACTACCCTGATGAAGATTCAACAGAAATTACAGATCCAGATAAAGACTCAGATAATACCGGTCTTTCTGATATAGAAACAGATGAGGATTCAGACAACTCTGATGACTCTAATGACGAAGATACCGACACAACTGCCATAGTAGTTGACGATGACACAGACACTGATTCGGGTGATACAGCTCCAGATCAGGATCATGATACTGATTCCGGTGATACACAGCCTGACAACGACTCAGACACAGATACAGCCGACACGACTCCGGATTCTGACAACGATTCTGACAACGATTCTGACAACGATTCCGGTGATTCTACACCCGACGAGGATTCCGACTCAGGCGATACGGAGCCTGTTCTTCTTCCGCAGATGTCGCTTTTTGAAGAGGTGTCAAAGCTTATCCGTGCGGCAGAGGGAGGCAGACTTGAGTCGTCTGACCAGGCTTCGATGATTGTGATTCCGGCTTACGCCCTGCGAAAGGACACGATTATCACGATGAGGATTTACAAGATTGAAAATCCGGATACAAGGATCGTTTCAAAAGTTCTTGAGTTCTTTCCGAAAGGACAGAAATTCAGGAAGCCGGTTGTGATCATGTCACGGGCATCAAAAAGCGTAGGTGAAAACTCGCTTGTTTCAGGTGCGGTTTACAACGAGACGGAGGGAAGCTGGCAATACAACAAGTCTGGCGAAACAGTCGTCATGGGACTTAACGGCCTTGGAGATCCGATAATGATGAGCGCCGGAGGTGACCCGATTATGCTCAACGCAGGCGGTGACCCGATCATGGGAAACGCTCTCGGCGACCCGATCATGCTCAACATGGGCGGTGATCCGATCATGCTTGGTGCAGGCGGTGACCCGATCATGGGAGGAGACCCGATTATGCTTGGTGCAGGCGGAGATCCTATCATGGGCGGAGACCCGATCATGGGTGGAGATCCCATCATGGGAGGCGATCCAATCATGGGAGGGGATCCCATCATGAACACGACAAGCCTCTCGGCTGGAGGCGATCCAATCATGATTTCAAGCGGCGGAGACCCGATCATGCAGAGCGCCGGCGGAGACCCGATCATGGGAGGAGACCCGATCATGTTTACCGCAGTCAGCAACGCGGCGGCAGGAGACCCGATCATGAACACAGCGGCGGGTGATCCGATTATGATGACTACGGGTCACTTCTCAAGATTCGCTTTCATCGAGGTCAAGCCGGCAGAAAGGATTGACCCTGCATGCAGAAGCGGCGAAATCCGCTGCAGTAGCAACGGCAGTAAGCGTCAGAAATGTGTTGCACAGCACTGGCAGGACATGGAGAACTGCGAGGCCGGATGTGACACGGAAACGGCTCTCTGCAAGTGCTCTGCGTCGGATGAAGGAAAACTTCAGTGCTCTGATACCATCAAGCTTCAGCGCTGCAGCGACTCACGCTGGAGAAATTTCATAACCTGCACATACGGTTGTAATTCAGATACTAACGGCTGCAACAAATACACGCTTAACGATGTTGTCGAACTCGGTGAATACGAACAGGACGGCAAATCCGTTTCCAAGGAGCGTGTCCGCTGGAGAGTTCTCGGCAAAGATACCGACAGACTGCTTCTTATAAGCGAGCGCGGACTCTTGAGAAGGGAATTTGACACAACGAGCAACGATGTCTCATGGGAGACAAGCCAGATCCGCACATGGCTCAACACGACCTTCAAGAACGAGGTCTTCAATGCGAATGAGCTTGCTCTTATTCTTGACAGCAGCGTTCAGAACCAGGGCAACACGGATTATCCCGACACCCATCAGGGAGAAAAAACCACAGACAAGATCTTCCTCCTGAACCTCGCGGAGGCCGACTACTACTTCCTTGGCAACACCGACAGAGTCCTCTACCCGACTACCAGCGCGGCAGCCGGGAGCTTCGGGCGTTCGACATGGTGGCTGAGAACGATGGGACACGACAACCAGAACGTTGCTTCTGTTACAAATTCAGGTCTTCTCAACAAAGCCGGCGAGACGAAGTATCTCTCCAACATGATCCGTCCCGCGATCTGGATCAGGATGCAGGGCGTCAGGGTCGATGAGTGCAAAGGAAACTCCTACCGGTGCAGCGGAAATACCCGTCAGCGCTGTGTCTACGGCTATTGGACAGACGTAGAGACCTGCGATTCGGGCTGCGACACGGAGAACGCGAAGTGCCTCTGTCACGGTCACGGAACGAGATGCAGCTTCGGCAGTCAGGAACAGTGCTTTGACGGCCTCTGGACCCTCGACTCGATCTGTGACTCAGGCTGCAATACTGAAAACGGCAGATGCAACGAGTGCATAAACGGCGAGCGCAGATGTGCCGGAAACAGCCTTGAAATCTGCGAAAACAACACCTGGACCGCTATTGAAACCTGTGAATCCGGCTGCAACCCTGAGGCTTTGCAGTGCAGAGAGTGCGAAACTGGGACTTTCCGCTGTAATGATAACATGCGTCAGGAGTGCGTCGGCGGGATATGGAACAGCATCGAGCTCTGCGGAGCAGGCTGCGATCCCGAAGCAAAAGCATGTGTCTGCGAAGGAAGTGAAACCAGGTGCAGCGGTGACAATCTTGAAAAGTGCTCGAACGGTACTTGGAGTGCCGACAGGACCTGCCGCTTCGGATGCGATTCAGCAAGTGGTTCATGCAGAACACCGTCGGCAGGCGATATAATCACCTTCGGAAACTACGAGCAGGACAACGACTCCTCGAACGGCAAAGAGGCTATCGAATGGATCGTTCTGGAGGCTTCTGGCTCAGAGCTTCTGGTTATCAGCAGAAAAGGTCTTGCCACACGCTCGTTCAACGATGTTTACGAAATAAATTCAACAACTTGGGAAAACAGCAAACTCAGGACATGGCTCAACGGAGATTTCCTGAACGAGGCATTTTCGAGCATCGAGCGCAGCAGGATCCTCACAAGATCCGTAAGCGCGGATCCGTATCCCTACAACCAGAGTCTGGATCAGGGAAACAGCGTAAACAACAGGATCTTTATACCCAGCTACGCCGAAATCCAGTCATTGGACGGCGCTGTCGACCTGCGCTGCGAGGCGACAAAGTCAGCGGCAGTCGCTCTCGGCTGGGAATACAGGACCGATGCCGGAAACGGCAACTGGTGGCTCAGGACCATGTCAGGCGAAGGCAGGACGGCCTGCGTCGATGCAGATGGGATGCTCTCTTCGGGCAACTACGATTCCTTCAGTGTGCGCTCCGAAATACTTGTCCGCCCGGCAATGAGACTTCTTGTGTCGGAGAGCTGCACAAACGGCACTTCGCGCTGTGACGGCTCCCGCAGACTCAGCTGTGTCAACGGTTTCTGGCAAGAGGGTGAGCTGTGCGAATTTTTCTGCGATTCAACATCCGGAACATGTGCAGAATGCGAAAACGGAAGCTGGCGCTGCGGCGCAAACGGCAGGGAATACTGCGAAAACGGCTCCTGGACTGAGTTTGAAACCTGCGATTCAGGCTGCGACGATGCAACAGCGGCCTGCAGATGTCAGAACGACGGCGACTACAGATGCGGAAACAACAGACGCGAGCAGTGCAGCGACGGAGTCTGGAAAGAGGTTTCTCTCTGCGTCAGCGGCTGCGACAGCGAAACGAAGCTCTGCAACGCGGTTTCTGTCGGAAGCACGCTCACGCTCGGCAACTACGACGGCCCGATCCTCTGGAGAGTCCTTGCGAAGGGTTACGGAAAAGTCCTGGTAACGAGCGAAAAGGCGCTTGTGCACAAGGCTTTCAGCGATTACGATGCATCATGGGCGGAGAGTACGCTCAGAGCGTGGCTCAACTCGGCGTTCTACAACACAGCTTTTACGGATAATGAGAGGAAACTTATACTCGAAACTTCCCTTTCGATCGAGCAGAATCCAAGCTATCCGAAGACCCCGCAGGGCAGAAACACGAAGGACAACCTCTTCCTTCTGAGTGTTCAGGAGGCAGAGCAATACTTTGCCGGCAAGCACGACAGAGTCTGCGAAATGACTCCGTCCGCTAAGGCGTGGTACGGCTCGGAGCACTCATCAACAGCTACATGGTGGCTGCGCACGGCCGGCAGCAGTACGGCACGTCACTCGGTAATCGATACAGTAGGAACGATCAACTACGCAGGAAAGGATGTCGTTTCGAGCGACCTTATGGTCCGCCCTGCGATGTGGGTTTCAATCGACGACACATCGTGCCTGAACGGAACAAAACGGTGTCTCGGCGACACCAGACAGAGCTGTGGTGGCGATATCTGGAGCGATGTCGAGGTCTGCGGATTCGGTTGCAGTGCGGCTACGGCGGAGTGTCAGGAGTGTGTAAGCGGAACTTACCGCTGCTCTGGCGATACAAGCCAGCTCTGCGTTGACGGCTTCTGGCAGAACTTCGACGCCTGCGGTGACGGCTGCGACGGCGAGAGCGGAAAATGCTTCTGCACAAGCGTTGTCCCGGGAAGCGTCCAGTGCATCGGAAACATGCGGCAGAAATGCAAGGACTATCTCTGGAACGACTTCGAGCAGTGCACCTTCGGCTGCGATGTAGAGAACTCGGAATGCGCTCCTGTAGGCGGTTCGATCACCTTCGGAAGCTATCTGAGCGAACCCATCAGCTGGTTTGTCCTTGAAACTCAGAAAGATAAGACGCTCATCATCAGCGAAAAAGGTCTTGACGTTAAAAAATATTCTTCAGGAAATGCGACTTGGGAGACTTCGTTGCTCAGGAACTGGCTCAACAGCGAATTTTACGATTCCGCGTTCAGTTCCTCGGAGCGTCCGATGATCGTGAGATCTGTTGTTCCGGCTGCGGAAAATCCATATCACACCGGAGTCCAGGCAGGAAACGACACCAGCGACAACATCTTCCTTTTGAGCATAGACGAGGCTGAGGAATATTTCTTTGGCAATAGCAGCAGAGCGGCAGAACCGACAGCGTTTGCGGCTTCAAAAGGAGCTGACGGCGCATGGTGGCTCAGGACCCAGGGCGATAACGATCAGAAAGCGGCGTTCATCGAAACTGACGGAAGCATCGACACCGAAGGCATTGAGAGCAGCTCATCCGGGATCATGGTGCGTCCGGCACTCTGGCTTGAAAACGCAGCATGTCTCAATGAAGGCTCGTACAAGTGCGACCAGCCGTCAAAAATGCTCTTCAAGTGCGTGAACGGCTCATGGATCGATGCAGAAAACTGCTCTTTCGGCTGCAACCTCGAAACTGACAGATGTCTGCTTCCGGTAAAACGCGGAAAGACCTTCGAGTTCGGCAGATACGAGCAGGACAATGACACTGAAAACGACAAAGAGCCGATAGACTGGATCTACCTTTCGGAAGGAAGCACCTCTTCGGTTCTGGCCCTGAGCAAGTCGGGGCTTGACGTACAGCCCTACCACAGCTCGAATACGGCTGTTTCATGGAAGGAGAGCTCTCTCAGATCGTGGCTCAACACCGCGTTCTGGAACGAGGCGTTCGAAGACGACGAGATTTTCAAGATTGCGGAATCATCCGTTCCTGCCGACAAGAACCCGAACTATCCTGCGGTAAATGCCGGCGAGGCTACCCTTGACCCGATATTCCTCTTCAGCGTAAGCGATGCAAATACTCACTTCCCTGACAGCAACGGCAAGTATGCGGATCTGACGCCTTATGCCGCAAACCGCGGCGGAGACGGCTCATGGTGGCTCAGAACTCCCGGCAGCAGCACGACAAAAGTGGTAATCGCCGAATCGATCGGAACACTTGACTTCGAGGGCAGAGATGTAAACGCTGCGGCTACAGCAGTAAGGCCAGCGATGAGGATCAGACTCAGCGAAACGATCTCGCCTGAAGGCTGCCAGAGCGGAACCTATCAGTGCGACGGCAGAATGAGCCAGCTCTGCGTCAACGGACGCTGGGAGGATGCTGACTACTGCCTCGGACTCTGCGACCAGGTATCCGGCAGGTGCATAGTTTCGGAATCCTGCGACGAGGGCGCAACCAAGTGCGGCGGCGGCAAACGCCAGAAGTGCATCGGTGGCGACTGGATCCCGCAGGCGACCTGCGATTTCGGCTGCAAAGCAGGGACAGACCTCTGCAGCGACTGCGCGGACGGCAGTTACCAGTGCAATGGAGACAACCTTCAGGAGTGCGTGGACGGCTCATGGACAGCAGGCGAACAGTGCGAACTGGGCTGCAACGTCACGACAGCATCCTGCAACGGCGGATCGACCTGCGAAAACGGAACCTGGCAGTGCGGCGGCGACAGCCGTCAGAAGTGCGTCGCAGGCGGCTGGCAGAATATGCAGCTCTGTGAATTCGGCTGCGATCCCGAAACCACAGAATGCTACAAATGTGCTCCAGGAACATTCAAATGCAACGGCAGAGTCAGCCAGAGATGCGAAAACGGATCGTTTGTTGATGACGAAACCTGCACTGTCTGCGGAGCTGCGGACGGCAGATGCAAAGCCCCAGATGCAGCTTATGCCGTCGGAGATATAATTCTCTTTGGAAATTACGAACAGGACAACAACCTTGAAAACGGCACCGAACCAATCGAGTGGAGAATTCTTGATGTAAAAGATTCAAAGTTTCTGGTAGTAAGTGATAAAGGGCTGGATGCACGCAGATTCGACGAAGAGACAAATATCTGGCGGGACAGCGAACTTCGTGTTTGGTTGAATGGAAATTTCTACTACACTGCATTCAGTGATGAAGAAAATGATAGAATTAAGACAACAACCGTAGTCACTACAAGTCGAAACTCATCAAGTTACTATTGGGTATCGGAAGATAATATATTCCTTTTGAGCCTGTCTGAGATTGATTCTTATTTTGGCGATTCAGGCATTGCCTATCCGACGCCTTATGCGGAAACAAAATATCGCATTACATACACTGCAAACTACCCTGACTGGTGGTGGTGGACGCGAACTCCCGACATTGTCTATCTTGGCGGCAGCTACTACACCACAACAGAAGATGTAGTAGTGATTACAGGAAACGGAACGACATATCGGCAGCGTCTGGCTGAAAAGATGATTCGCCCTGCGATGTGGATAAAGCAGGGCTGTGAAAACAGCGGATCTCGCAGATGCAACGACGACACGCTTGAAGTATGTTCTGAAAACGGCGTATGGGAGACATCGGCACAATGCGGATACTGCAATCCAGGCACATTGGAATGTCTTGGCTGTAAAAACGGGACACATCGCTGTGACGAAGGCAAGAGTCAGCAGTGTGAAAACAACGAATGGAGTGAAGGCGAAACATGTGAAAACGGCTGCAACCCTGAAACAGGAGAGTGCTCAGACACGCCTTATTTCGAAGGAAACACTGTAACTTTCGGAACTTACGAGCAGGATAATGATATCACCAACGGCGCAGAGCCAATTGAGTGGCGGGTCCTTAAAGTAAACGGCAATAAGGCTCTTTTGCTTAGTGAAAAAGGATTGAATGCCAGGGGATTTGATAATAGTTCAATCAAGTGGAAGGACAGCGCAATCCGTAATTGGTTAAATGGTTCTAATACTGGAGATTTCTACAATACGGCGTTTAGCTCTGCAGACAAAAATAGAATTGTTTTAAACAGCATAATTACGGAATCAAGCTATAACAGTACAGAAACCTACACTACATTGGATAAAATCTTCCTTTTGAGTAAGTCTGAGATCGAACAATATTTCCCAATTGAGTGCGACCGTTTAGTTTATCCCACAGACTTTACGAAGGCAAACGGTGTTGTCGGAATATCCTTAAGCACGGATTATTGTAATGGAAACAGCTATGGTGCAGCTAATTGGTGGCTGCGTTCCACGGGAGGAGCAACGTGTGGATATCCGATAGCGACAAATGTGGGTTCTGATGGAGGCTTTATTGAGTACAACACATCCTGTGATTGGGTAAGCAACCAAAAATTAACAATTCGTCCTGCAGTATGGATATGGATTGGAGATGAGCCGGAATGTGATGAAGGAGCTTACCGTTGCAACGGAACCACTAGAGAATTATGCTCAAACGGTTTTTGGAATGTAAATGAAGATTGCAAATTCAGCTGTATTCCTGCAACCAGCGAGTGTGCTGACTGTGAAACTGGAACACTTCAGTGTAATCGCAATAAAAGTCAAGAGTGTGTAGATGGTCATTGGAACGAAACAGAATGTGATTACATATGTAACGAAGGAATATGCATGGATAATCCGTGTAATGCTGCCCCTTGCAATGGCGTAGAACATTCAATATGCACCCCGTTTTCTGTGAAAGGATATGTGTGCTCATGTGACAATGACGATGAAGGGTATTTTTGGAACGGTTTGGCTTGTGTGAATATTTGTGGTGATTCAACCTCATGTAACTTAATTACAATTGCTAATCTTTGCACAGGACAAACTTCTTGCTTCGATAATTCAGAAAGCATCGCTTGTCCGCTATCTGGTGAAGATTTCTTCGGTCAGGATGCACATTATGCAACTTCAGGAAGCTGCACACCACATAGTTTCACTATTGTTGAGACAGGAATCGAAAATGAAAATATTGTTTTTGACAACAATACAAAATTACAGTGGCAGCAAACCCTGTCATTTGAAAATTTTACATGGGAAGACGCAGCAATCTACTGTAGCACTCTGAATTACGGCAATTATAATGACTGGCGGTTACCAGCACCTCATGAATTTTTAACAATTATTGACAGAGGCATACAAAACTCGCCGCAGGGGCAAACAGATTATTTCACAAATATTACGAGTGGATACAAGTTCTGGACTTCTCAAACTAGGTGGTCACAATACGCCTATTCTTTTACCTATTCTTTTAGTGATGTTAATAAACAATCAAATAAGTATAAAGCAATGTGTGTCCGTGGATCTGCATTGCCAGTAACACCAGCAGATAGTTTTCAGACATCATCTGACGGCAAGACAGTAATTGACAAAACGACCGACCTTGTATGGCAAAGCAATTATGTGACAGGTAAGGACTGGCATCAGGCCTTGGAATATTGCGAAAATTTGAATTATGCGGGATATTCCGACTGGAGACTTCCTAATATAAATGAACTTTCATCTCTTATTAATTTAAAAAGCGCGTCTTTTTCTTACTTTCCAGATGATATGAATCATAATTCATATTGGTCATTCTGGTCTTCTACTTCTACTTCTAATTCTAATGCTTTGGCTGTATATTTCGCCAGCGGCACAATTTCGACTTACAGCAAAGATTTAACTTTAGAGTCTCTTCTTGTCCGCTGTGTTCGTTCTGATATTTGTGCGGATGATAAGTTCTGGAATGGTTCTGAGTGTGTCCACAATCCTTGTCAGGTAAGCAGCTGTCTCATGGATCATGCGACAGACAACTGTCAGCCAAGAAGTGAATCGACATTTGAATGTATTTGTGAAGAAGGTTTTCTCTGGCACGATTCAGCATGTGTAAGCCCGTGCGATCCGAATCACTGCGCCAGTGATACTAATTCAGATGGAGTATGTACAGTAATGAACCTTGAATTTTATTACTGCGGTTGCAAAGAGGGATACAGCTGGAATGCAGGTTCATGTAAAGAGTTTTCAAACGCCATGGCTCTCGGCAACATTTGCACAAGCGACACTATATGTTTTAATCCCAGCGACTATGAGAACAGCTGTCCAGTATTTGGACAGAATTATTTCGGGCAAGATGCCCACTATAAACACAAATGTACTCCTATAAGCTTATACCTTGACAGCACAAATGATGATGAAAAAATTGTGATTGACAACAACACTGGTTTGCAGTGGCAGATGACACAGTCTCAAAATACTTTCACTTGGAAAGA
This sequence comes from uncultured bacterium, assembly GCA_947305505.1. Classification (GTDB taxonomy): domain Bacteria; phylum UBP6; class UBA1177; order UBA1177; family UBA1177; genus UBA1177. Next base: position 24,437 of record CAMZDX010000004.1, read on the forward strand.
CGCTTACATTTATTGCGACACTTTGAATTATGGAGGATATTCTGACTGGCGGTTGCCTAATCCTCAGGAATTACAGACATACGGAACTTATGGTTACCTATGGACTTCTGATTACGTATGGACTTCAAACAAGGCTTTTTATGCTAATTTTGAAGAAATTAATTATACTTCAAAAACATCAATGTATAAAGCAAGATGTGTTCGCGGGAAAGAACTTCCGCCAGCTTCACTTACATTTTTGACAACGGATAACGGCGATGAGATTGCTGTTGATTCAACGACCAATCTTGTTTGGCAAGCAGCTGTTGCAGACAGCAATTCTAAAAAATCATGGAATAATGCATTGCAATATTGCCAAAATTTAACTTATGGAGGTTACAGCAATTGGAGATTGCCCAACAAAAATGAACTATTGTCTCTTTTAAATTACAACAAATCATCTGTTCCATACTCAGAGTTCACCTCAAGGGCTGATTATTATTGGTCTAGTAGTTATTACAATTACGATTACAGCACATCAGGTATATGGGTAGTGGATCTATACAACGGTACGCTCTCGCAAAGAGATGATTATAATATATCATATTATTCTGAATATATCATTTGTGTCCGCAACAGTGAATGTCCTGTAGAAGAATTGCTGAATGGTGGAAAATGCAGATTAAATCTTGGGAACATCTGCACTGGTCAAAATAAATGTTACAATAATTCATCAAGTATAACCTGCCCGCCATTACAATTATCTTCTTTTAGTTTTGAAAGTGCTGATTTCTTTGGTCAGGACGCATATTATGCTAGTCTTGATTTTTGCACATCTCAGAATTTCACCCAAAAAACACTTGACTCATATAGTCCGGATTATCCATATCAACGTCAAAAAATTGTTACGGATAATAACACGGGGTTAACTTGGGAAATATATTATTCATCATTAACCAACTCGCCAGATTATCAGTGGCAAAGTAGAAAAAGCCATTGCAATGCATTGAATACTTCAAGGTATGGCAACATTGACACTTGGCGTGTTCCAAATCCATTGGAGCTTCTTACCATTGCAGATCACAGCCGGAAACAACCATCTACAAACCCGATTTTCACAAATATATCAACTGATGGCTATATAGATTTGTGGACATCAAAAGAAAAAAACACTTCCGAGGCTTATTCTTTCTCTACCTCTAGTGTTACTCCCGCCTATAAAAACCATTCCATTAAAGTTATGTGTGTCAGCGGAGATGAATTTTCATACGCAACATCAGAGGATTTTGAAGAATCATCGGATGGTAAAACCGTTAAAGACCTGAGAACAGGACTTATCTGGCAAAAAGAATATGTCCAAATTAATAGTTATGATTATGAGAGAAAGTATTGGGAAGAGGCGTTGGCATATTGCGACCAACTGAATAATATTAATTACGGAGGATATTCAAAGTGGTGGCGCTTGCCCAACAAAAACGAATTATTATCTTTAATAAATTATGACAAATCAGAAGCACCTTATTCATATTTTCCAAATATGCCGACTTCCTCTCGCGAATATTGGACATCTACTACTTGGACTGATTATTCTTCTCTTGTCTTTATTATCGATTTTAGCAAAATTGATGCTGTTCCTTATAGGGAATCCAAGTCGTCTCAAGGATATGTCCGTTGTGTAAGATAACAACCTTAAATCTCTTTCTTTCCCGCAATTTTGGCGGGATTCTGATAACATTCAAGCATATATGATATTGGGAGAATGTCCGTTGTGTCCGCTCGGAATAAGGCTTCATTTCGACTCTGCTCAATGACCAGAAAACTCAGCAACCGTTTTCCGGCACCAATGAGACGTGTCAGGTAACGTCTCTAACAACATTAGTCGTTCAGCACAAAATCAGTGTAATTATCAGGTGTTATAACGCTGAACGGAATATCAGGATAGTTGTTTGAAAAAGTCAGAGGGCATCTTGCTTTGGCTTTTTTCGGACTGTATTTGAATTCCCATGATGAAATTTTTCCTTCTATTTCCTCAAGAAAATCGATTTCCTGTTTCTGTGTTGTCCGCCAAAAGTAGTATTTTGCCTTTATGTTATGGAAAACATTGTTTTTTATCCTTTCGCTTATAAGAAAGTTTTCCCAGAGAATTCCGTTGTCGCTCCTCAGTTCGCAAGGAGAAAAATTCGAGATCACGGCGTTTCTGATCCCGTTATCGTAAAAATAGATTTTAATACTTTTTTTAAGCTCGTTGCGCACATTTCTGCTGTATGAATGCAGATGAAAAACGATATAGGCCTTTTCAAGCAGATCGACATACCTTTGCACTGTCACGGTGTCTATTCCGAGAAGATTGCCTAGTTCATTGAACGAAACTTCGCTGCCGACCTGCAAAGCGAGAGCCTGAACCAGTTTTTCGATTACTGCCGGCTTGCGGATATCCTGAAACTCAAAGACATCTTTGTAAAGATAACTTCCGGCAATATTAGAAAGAATTTCCTTTTCATCACCGGGATTATTCACGACATCAGGATAAAAACCGTAAATCAGGCGCGTTTCAAGCGAGCGTTTTTCTTCCAGAATAGTTGTGTGTTTCGCAAGTTCGCCGGAAGAGAACGGAAAAAGATTGTATTCGAATTTACGTCCAGTCAGAGGTTCGTTGATAAAATTTGATAGATCAAGCGATGAAGAGCCGGTAACCGCCAGCTGAACATCCGGAAAATTGTCATGAATCAGTTTTATTGTAAGTCCGATATTTTTAACCCTCTGGGCTTCGTCAATGACAATAAATTCCGATTTTCCGATGATTGATTTAAGGCGGGCTGAAGATGCGTCGGCAAGGAGCAAGCGTATGTCCGGCTCGTCACAATTCCAGAACTGCACATGTTTCTCTTCCGGAAAAAATTCGACCATATTTTTTAAAAGTGTGGTTTTTCCGACTTGGCGCGGCCCTGTAATGACAATAACCTTTCCTTTCCCGATTTTTGATTCAATGACTTTATTTAAATCTCTCTCGACACGTCTCATGGTTTCAATTTTATAATAATTTGCGATTACAATCAACAAAAATTATAATATTTGTTGATTAAAACTTAAATATTTATTAAAAAACAAATATTATTCAACCATATGATAAATATTTTAGAAACCATGTCAACAAAAAATTTTAACAACTCGATAAAAATGTCCGCTGTGTCCGCTCGGAGTGATGCTTCGACAAGGCTCAGCAAGCGTCATTTTGAGCTTATCAAAGAATCTCGGAGAGATCTTTCACTTCGCTCGATATAACAATTCTACGATTTCAAGGATTTACTTTATCTCTTTCAGCAGAAATTCGATTTTATAGATGTTAGCCTTGTTGTAGACATCTGTTCCGCCGCCGTTTCCGTTGGTGTATAGCTCGAAATGCTTGAAATAAGACATGTTGAAAGCGTCTTTTATAACGGCTTTATAAGTTTTTCCGGCAGTGAGTTCAACTTCAAAGAACGACGATTCCCCGCCGTTGTCATTTCCTAAATGCGGCATAAAAACCATATTGGAAGCAAGCGGCGAAGCACTTGATTCTTCCGAGATTTCAACAATTTTGTTGCAGGAAGTAATACCGGTGTTGATAGGTGCAGGGTTGTTGTAACCGAGTGCAACAATATAAGTTCCGCTTTCCGCAGGCGTGATGTTTGAAACAGAAAGCTCATCATTAGGTGCACCCCATTCGGCATAACCGGAAACATTGAGCTGGAGGGTTGTTCTCAAGTTACCTTCGCCCCAGTAGCAGACAGGATCCGAGTGGTGGCTTTCCCAACCGGCGGCATTTACTGCTGAAACGCTGTAACAATATGAATTCTTTGAATAATCGAATTCATCATAATAATCCATGTCATATCCGTGGTCATACCATGAAGCCTCCGTCACATTGTCAACCTTTTTGCCGTCGCGGTAAATGTTGTATGAAACAGCATCCTCTGAAGGCTGGAATGAAACTTTCAGCTGATCTCCGTCCGCTTCGACGGTAACATTTTCGACGGCACGCGGCGCCCAGCATGTCTGGAAATTGTTGACACAGTCAAAAACATTTGCATTGCCAGTGCTGCCGACCTGTTTCAAACGCAGTTCGATCGTGTTGTTTTCTGTGGAATCCAGATCATATTCAGAAAGAGGTTCTGTTTTAGCGACACCGTTAAGCTTCAGTGAATCCAAAACATAAAAACCGCTTGTTTCGCTGTTTTTAGGAGGAAGAATTATTTTCAGTTCAATAGTTTTCCCCTTAAATTTCAGGTTCTTAAGTGTCATTTCCGAACTGTCGGCAAAGAAAGTGTTCCTCAAATTTACCGGAATTTTCGGCGAGAACCAGAGCTTTTTCAAAGTCTGATCTCTGCCGAAAAGCACATCGAGGACCATCGAAATGAATCCGCCGACACTCCAGAGCTGACGCCTTGAATTTACGACCGGACCGCTCATGTGTTCACCTTGGAAATCAGGCCAATTATCCTCGTGCCATGCGTCGAGAGTTGTAAATTCAAAATTTTCCATATTTGAAAGGTTGAATGCTGCACCTCTGACCAGACTCATGAAAGCGTTTTCATAAAATCTGTCATTTTCCACTTTTGCCGCAGCGCGCAGAGCGTAGGAAGTTACAAAAGGCCAGATCGCGCGGTTGTGGTAGATCTTTCTCTGCGGCTCCTGCGGGAAAATTACGGAAGGACCTGCTTCGGTTACAGGATATTCTTCGAGGATGCCGGAAAAAATTTCGGCAGCCATTTCCTTGTTTCCTTCAGCAATAGCCTCATTGGTTCCAAGAATAAGAAGCGAAAGCCCTAAAAGATCCCTTTTGTCGACCTTCGAATAGTCGAGGAATGTTGTTTTCATGCTGGCAAAAGTCTTTTTGCCAAGCTCGGGCATATCAATATAAAACGCCGATTTTATCGCCTGCAGCAAAAACCACGCCTGGCTTCTGAATGTTTCGACATAGGCATCTTCATGCAATTCTTCTGCCAGCGAGGCAGCCAAATTCAAAGCTATATGGTGGAGAATATTTGTCGAAAGGGTCTTCGACATTCCGATATGTTTCGTATTCTGCGCAGTCCAGAGCGGATAAGTCTGCTCGCGCCAGTCGAGGAAAGACTGCTCGCCGCGGTATAAGCCGTCCTTTTCGTCAAAGACATACAGTCTGTCGGCTTCCAGAGTGTTCTTTATAGCTTCGAAAGATTCCTGCAGGAACTCTTCATACTCGCTTCCGTCAAGGTTTTTCAACGTTTCATAGGCACCAAGCATCCAGACAACGCGGTCTGTACTGACAGGCCACGAGCCGCCGGAACCTGTATCCTGTACAATCTGCTTGTTTAACTTGCCGCTGACGACGCTTTTGGGCTCGGAAATCTTGAATTTAAGCGAATTTTTCGATCTTTGCGGTTCAAGGAAAGCGATTCCTGAATGGACTGCATAGGCGGTATCGCGCGTCCAGACGTAATGCCAGTTAGCGCCGGTCTCAAAACATTCACACGGAACAGGATCGCCGTGATTCATGCTGTAATCAGTAATTTGTGAAACTTTATTTTCGTTGAGTTCCGTTATAGCAAGGGCAAAAAGCGCGTCAAGCATACTGTTTCCGCTGCGAAGAAGAGGACTTCCGGCAGTTTCCGAAATTGTTCTCTGCTTTGATTCGGGATAGTTGTCGCGGAGGTCTGCGTTTGTTGTCAGATTGTAGGTTCTGAGTGCGCAGCCTGAAACCGAAACGCTACCGACCTTACCTTTCCACTCGACTGTCGAAGCACTTACGCCATAGCATTCGTCCGGCGTTTCAGTATCGCCGTCGTAATCATCATGTTCCTCATCAGGATCAGAATCGGCGGGGCTGTTTCCGTCAGAATCGTTATCACCGTTTTCATCCGGTTCGTCATTAGGATCATCATCGCACTCCATTTCACAGGAAGTGTCTTCCGGTTCGTATTTGTCGGAATCGTCGTCCGTGTCCGTTATATCGGTATCAGGATCGGTATTGTTGCCATCCTGATCAGGTTTTTCCGTATCAGAACCGTCAGGTTCCTCTGGATTTTCCTGATTATCCGAATCGTTTATATCGTCCGATTTTTCATCAGGCACTTCCGAATCGGTCTTGTCGTCGTCACATTCCAGTTCACAGGACGTATCCTCGATCTCGTATGTGTCGTTATCGGCATCTGTGTCGGATCCTGAACCTTCGTTGCAGCTGAACATAAAAAGTGCTGCAAGAATAAGTAAAAAAAGTTTTTTCATGGCATTCACCTGTTGCTGTTTATAAAAAAATTAAAGTTGAAACTGCCGCCGTTTTCATCGCCATCCGTTCCGAAAAATCCGTCTTTTGTAATAAAAACAACTACCAAAACCAGAATCATGATTCCTAAAAAAACATAGGCGCGCTTGATGAAAATTCCGACACAGAGAAAAAGAGCGGCAGCCAATCCGTAAAAAACAGCTCCGCCTTCCGCATTTATGAGTGCAAAAGAAAGCCCCGTCATTGCAAGCATGGTGAGAAGATTCCACCAGATTATCTGTCGTTCTTCGCTTTTTTTCCGAATCATTTATCTTTTTTCGCTGCTTTTTCGGCAAGTTTTGCGTTAAGTTCCCTGATGCGGCCGGTAAGGACTCTGATTACGCCGAGAGCGACTTCATCGCGCTGTTTGAGGATCTCAAGAAAGTCGTCGCTTTCCATTTTCAGAACCAGAACATCGTTTTTTGCAATAATGTCGGCACTTCTCGGCTGGCTGTCGATAAGCGCCATTTCACCGAAGCCTGCACCCTCTTTCATTACAGCGACAACATTTCCGCCGACAACGACTTCGACTTCGCCCTTCACGATCATGAAAAGCTCTTTTCCGAGATCGCCTTCGTTCACGATATACTGCCCTTTTTCAAAAGTTTCCTCTTCGAGAAGTGCAGCGATATCGGCAAGCACTTCACCCGGTATGTCGTGAAAAAGCTCGATATTCTTGAGTGCAAGCACCCTTTCTACTCGTGTAAGCATCGTTCCTCCTAAGCTTCCGGTTGCAAAACAGAGCGGGAATATTCGCAGAGATACCAGTCGGTATCGTTCAACAGATAGTGCGAGTCTGTTTTGGATATCATTATTTTAAGGTAATTCATTGCATAAAGTGCCGATTCACGGACTATCGGACTCGAATCATACAGGAACCGCTGGATCCTGCTGTAGTTTTCCGTGATATGTTCATGAGCGATCGCATAAAGCGTGACCGAACGGACCCACTCTGAATCATCTGAAAGCAAAGTCTCAATAATATCAGTCATTTTCAGTTTGTTTACGCTGAAGAACTGGTAACCCAGATTAAGTTTTTCCTCTTCGGTTTTGCTTTCGATCAGAGGAACGATGATAGGTCTTATATCCTTGTCAACAATGTTGTCGATAATTTCAAGAGCGTTGGCGCGCTGGGACGGCGAAACGAATTTTCTGGTTATATTGAAATAAATATTGTCAAAGAGCGAATTGCCGTACATAAGCGAAAGTATTGAGAAAATCCGCTGATAACAGTTGTCGAGTTTTGTTGCCATGACATCTAAAAGGCAATCGGACTTCAAATTTTTCCGAATATGAACCGAGAAGTAAAGTGTCTGAAAATATTGATAAATTTCTCTAAGAAGCAAAACTTTGAGCGCATTTTTGTCGAGAGTGACTTTTTCAACTTTAGACAACAGTTTTTTCATGCTGTTGAGGGCGATATTACGCATTTCATCGCTTTCCGTGTCGAGCGAAAGTGCCAGAAGCCTGAAAGATTCCGGCGTGTAAATGTCACCCAGCATTTTCGCAACCTCGCTTTTCAGACGGTAACTTTCAAGTTTGTTCGAAAGTATGTCGGCAGCAGGTTCCAGAATTTTTTCACCGAATTTTGAAAGGACTTTCGCGACATCAAAACTTACTTCGCGATCGAAAAGCATGTAGAAAAGTTTCGGAATAAAGACGCTGGAATCTATTTTTGAAGCGGCATTTACCGCGGCACGTCTGACATTCGGGCTCGGATCGTTCAGAAGTGCAAAAAGCTGCTGATCCATGTTTTTCTGCCCGAGTTCACCCAAAATATAGGCTGCCGCAGCCCGGTCTGCAGCGTTTTCAGATTCAAGAAACGCCTTGAGATAGGAGCCTGCGGTCATTGCACCTACGACTCCGGCATATTTTATAAGTGCGATAACGGCAGCTTCTCTTATCGAAATTTTTTCGTTATCAAGAAAAGGAGCAATAAACTTAACCGATTTGTCCATCTGGCTGCATCCGAAAGTCAGGATCGCCTCCCGAACGACGTCCTCATCGGGTTCTTTCAACAATTTCAATATGTTATAAGTATTATACCTGCTTTCCATCCGGCGCATGAGCGAAAGTATTTTGACCTTGATTTTCGGCGTCGCCTTAGTGAGAAGCGCCACAAAATCGCGACCCAAAGCCGAATTGCCGGAGCTTTCGACCATATCGATCGCCATCGACAGATCTTCCTCGTCTCCGCTTTCTATCGCCTTTTGAACAATGCTCAAAAGAACATTCGGCTGCATCGTGAGCTGGTTCGTTCCGAAACGTTTTTTCTTTATGTTGTCGATAAGAACCGAAAGATAGCGGCCTCTGATACCGACTATCGTGAGAAGCCATGAAACACCGATGACCGTAACGATCCACGAAATAAGTTTGACATCGGAAGAGACGATCCCTGCCTTTCCGAGATAGCTTACGGCAAGAAGGATAAAGCCCGAAACGCCGATGAAAATCGGTTTGACCATACCGTCTATTATCGCCTTCGTCCTGCTTTTGACCTTGGGATCAAGCGGGATGTACAAAAGCTGTATCGCCGCGTCGTTTATCGTGTACCGGAAAGCGCTGTCGCCCGATTTCGCCATAGTTATCGCAACAAGCGGAGCCGCCAGGCCGAACATCATCAGATCCGGCGGAACCGAGATGAAGAAGATCGAACTCAGAGTGAGGATCGCCGGCAGGATCCCGAGACTCATGAAAATGCTGAACTTAAGCAGACGCGAAGTCGCAACAAGCTGGAAGAAAAGCGAGAAAACACCGCCGAAAACGGAGTAAACGAAACCGAAGTAAGCGGCAAGTTTCTGCGGATCGGATATTTTATCGGAAGCGACGACCTTGAACTGATAGTCGACAAGCGTGACTACGACATAAATCAAAGCAATCATTATCGCGATGTATTTGACATAAGGCGTTTTCGTGATGCTTACCTGCGAAGCTGCTGCGGCGGCTGCCTGTTTCGGTGTAAGTGTCTTTGATACGACGCCTCTCTGCAGACGGCTCTGATATTTTTTTCCCATGTAGCGGACTATCAGAATACATGCCAGCATGCACAAAGCGTTGATGAAAAGAAGGTACTGGACTTTTCCGAGCAGAGCTGCAAGTTTTCCGACCGAGCCGCCGACTGCCATACTTGCAATGATGCCGCCGCACCCGACAAAACCGAGGACACGCTTTGCCTCACGCGAATCGAGAAGTTCGTTCGTAAAAGACCAGAACTGGAACATCATGAAGGCGCCAAGAAGCTCGATAAAGATGTAAAGTGCCGAAAAAGCGGCCGAAATTTCGTTGTTGACGAGCCCGACAAATATGAGGACAAACACTATTCCGATTGTGAAAGTAGTCGTTATCAGCTTGTCCATCCGGTAATACGAACTTCTTTTTGTGTAAAAAAACGTCGCCGTCGAAACGAGTATCGCGACACCTATATACATGAACGAAAGCATCAGCCTGTCGCCTTTGTATTTGTTCAAAAACAGCGTATCTCTGACGATTCGCCCCATGACCATTATAGACGTCGCCAGAAAGTTATATGCAAAAAGAAGAAGCGCACGGTTCCTCTCGTCAGGATTGTTCATACTGAGAATTGCAAAGATCCTCTTCATTTTTATCCCTCAATAAAATCGACTTGTTTCATAGCTTCAAAAATTACAGCCGTCGCCGCACTGGCGAGATTGAGACTGCGGACTCTGCCGTCAAGCATAGGAAGAAAACGCGTCTGATCCGCATATTTCCCTAAAATTTCATCCCCGAGTCCTGCAGATTCGCATCCGAAAACCAGAAAATCTCCGTTTTTGTAGCAGACTTTGTCGTAACGGTTTTTTCCTTTCTGCGAAAAAAAGTGCATTTTCGAAGTGTCGTTTGAATTAAAAAAATCGTCTACTGAAGGCCATTCGGTTATTTCGACGAATTTCCAGTAATCCACACCTGCTCTTTTCACAGCCGCAGTATCAAGTTTGAATCCGTAAGGTTTCACGAGGTGCAGCCTGCACTTCTGCGAAAGAACAGTCCGCGCAATATTTCCTGTATTCTGCGGAATTTCCGGATTTACGAGCACCACTTCAAACATGAGATCCAAACTCAAAAATCAAAAACGCTATATTATAGTGTTTTTCTTATTAAAAACAATTTTTGGAAAGCGAATTTCTGATCTCGTTTTTGACAAAATCGTACATTTTCGGATTTGAGGCGATTATCGTTTTTCCCAAAATGTAGTTCTCTCCTCCCGAAAAATCGGAGACAATGCCGCCGGCCTCTTTCACAATCAGCGATCCAGCCGCGACATCCCACGGAGAAAGCCCCGCTTCGTAGAAAAACGCGAATTTTCCGCATGCGGTATAGACCAGATCGGTCACAGCCGAACCTAAACGCCTCATCGCTCTGGTCTTCTGGACCATGCTGCAGAAAACAGGCAGCGTTCCCGTTCCGCCGTGCTGAGTTATGTCGGCAAAACCTGTCGCTCCCACGCAGTTTATCGCAGTATCTTCGCCGTTTACGCTTATTTTTTCGCCGTTAAGCCATGCACCGCATCCTTTTTCAGCCGAAAACATTTCGTCCGTTACCGGAAGAAAGCAGACCGCCAGATCGACTTCCGCGCCGTTATAATGCGCAATTGATATCGCAAAAGGAGCTATTCCCGCGACAAAATTGGTCGTTCCGTCGATCGGATCAACTATCCAGCACGGTTTTGCAAGTCCTGTCTCAGGGTTGAATTCTTCGCTTAAAAAATCAATATCATCAACTGTTTTCAGCTTTTCAAGAAGCATTTTTTCGACAGTAATGTCGGCCTCCGTTACAAGATCGCACTTTGATTTGAAAGATTTTTTAAGTTCCGGCGAACAAAAAAACTTTTTGGCGGTAATTCCTGCCGATTTTGCGATTTCTATGACTTGTAAAAGCCTGTCAGAGCGAGTGTTCACGCAGCTTTTCCATTGAATTGAGTATCACGCCGTGAAGATAGGAATTTTCTTCGTCGGTCAGGTTTCCTTTTGTTTTTTCTTCAAGCATTTTGAGAAGTCCGATGTTGAATTTTGCGATTTCAAGATTTTCGCTGACTTCCCCAGCGCCTTTGACTTTGATTTCGCCCAAATTAAGCAGAATTGCCGAATATACCGAAGAAACAAGGCTTTCAAACGACGGGCTGACTATTGACGAAAGTTCCGCTTTAGTGCCGTTATCCATGAAGACCTCTAATAGTTTCTTTTGATATTGGCTTCTTTGATAAGATTTGCTTCGTCGATTGTGTCGTAATCAGAGCACTCTTCAAGACTGTCGAGATATTTTTTGTACTCTTCTTCCGTGATTTCGCCGCTTTTAATCTTTCTTTCAATTGTTCTGACATCAATCTCAGGAACTGACGTTTTATTTTCCTTAGCCATAGTTTTCTCCGTTATTGAAAATTAACATCCAAAGTTGCACCGCTGCTTCCGCTCTTACTTGACGTAATTGCGAAGTAAGTTCCGACTCCGGCCCCTGCAAGAACGACAACGCCGACAACTGTCCACAGCCACCACTCTTTGTATACCGGTTTCTTTTCTTTATTCTGCTGGTCATCTGCAGGTTTATCGGAAAGACCGAGCAGATCGACCTCTTCCATAAGAAGATCAGATATAGCCTTGTACTCGTAAGGATCATCGACCAAAGCCTTGTTGAACTGCTGAAGCGCCGCTGAACTGCCGGCATTGCCTCTTTCAGGCAGATCAAAAACAGCTTCCGATTTCTTGAATTCCTTTTTGTTGCAGTCAATCATATAGCCTTGATATTTGAGCCTTTCATCCGAACCGAGAGAAGCTTTTACGAGAAAAACATTGTCAGCGCCGGCATCCTGAGCCAGATCTGTCGCTTTGCGGACCATCGTAACACTGCCGAAATCCGACTTCATCGCACTTTCAAGCTCTTTGACATCTGAAGCCGACGAATTTTTGGTCAGCGTCTCATTCAATGAAGCAGTTTTTCCTTCGCGTACTGATATCGAACCGCCGGCATCGCGGAAACCGTTTTTGTGGATGCGGTAGTAGTGCTTTCCTGCTTTGACACCGCGAAGAGTGGCAGGCGTCATTCCGGCGACTTTGCCGTCGATGAAAACGATCGCGCCTTCAACACTGCTCTGAACCTTGAGCGAACCTTTGCCAGAGCCCTTGCGGCTGCCTTTCGCATCTTTGAAAGCCGACATAACTTCATCAGAAAATGCCGGATTGTCAGGCGTTGCATCAGGATTCATCGCAATATAACTTGTAAAATAGGATTCAGCCTGTTCATCCTCGTCGAGAAGTTTATAGCTTGCTCCGAGATAAAAGATAACTTCGCTTATAAAGCTCATATCGCTGATTTTGTCGATATTGTTTTCAAGAGTTTTGAGAGCCGATTTGAACTTGTCTATAGCCTCTTCAACACCGAGATCGGCATAAAGCTGTTTGCCTTCTTCGAAATCCTTTTTCGCATTTTTCATCCAGGAAGACGAACCTGCGGTAAGTGCCGCTTCAAAGCCTACATAGTCGTAATCCTGCGAATCTGCGAGGTGTGAAGCAGTAGCTGCCGTGACATGAGCCGCACTTTTAACAGTGTGCGAATCTTCGAACATGTAAAAAGCCATAATTTTTTTACCGTTGGAAGAATAACTCTCGGAATCTTCCGTATCTGACGACCGTTTTGAAGCAGGAGAGTCTTCTTCATCCTCTGAAGCAGCCGACTCTTCGGATTCTTCAGAATTTTCCTCTTCGCCGGACTCCTCTTCCTCGTCAAGGTCTTCATCTTCGGATTTTTTGCTCTTTTTAGAAGTAGTTTCTTCTTCCTCTTCCTCCTCCTCTTCAAGCCCGAGATCGAGTTCGTCAAGTTCGAGCCCGTCGTCTGCACGAAGCTCCGCCAGCGATATTCCTGCCGGTGTCAGAGAAAGGAACGAAAATGAAACAAGAACCAAATAAACCATAATGAATCGCATTTTATATTCCTCAAAAACATCAAAAAAACCGATTGTCTATACTTAAAAACTTTAAAGAGTCAAATAATTAGGCAGCCGGACAAAAAACTGACGATTTACACATCAAAAAACCGCATTTCCGAGGCCGCGGCACAAAAATCTTCAAAACTCTTGACTTGAATCGCTTTCGGACTAGAATTTTCCGTTTTTTAGGAGTAGGCGATGGAAAAAGAGAAAATAAATAACTTGAAGACGATAAGAGAAAAAAAACTGATAAGCAAGACCGAACTTGCCCGCGATGCTGAAATTTCACTCGTAACTCTCGACAGGATAGAAAAGGGCTATGACTGCCGGCTTTCTACAAAAAGAAAGATCATCGAGGCTTTAGGTCTTACATTTGACGAAAAAGAAGAAGTATTTCCTGAAAATAATTAAAAAACGAGGTGGAAAATGAAAAAATTTCAGTTTACAGGTTTGATTTTCACACTTTTCCTTGCGTTTTTCACAGTTTCATGCGCCGGTGCTAAAGGCGAAGCTGAAAAAACGATAGATTCTTATGTTGAACTTCTCAAAGCGAAAAATTTCGCAAGAGCATGGGATATGCTTGACCAGGAATCGCAGGAAGTTGTCGGCCAGAAAAAGTTTTTGGAAGACGCGCAGAATATTTCCGGCAATGCGATGTTCCTTAAAAACAAGCCGATAAAAATCAACGAAGCGGGCGACAGAGCGATCATGGAAACCGAATACACCGGACAGAAAGTCGCTTTCAACAAGCTGCCCGATGCAAAAATCACCTATTATGCAAGCAAAAACAACGGTAAATGGCAGGTTAGACTTCAGGAAAGAATCGACCAGATCCTCGAAGAGCGGAAACGCGATTCGATCGAGATCCCCATTGATCCGGAACTTATCGAAACCGCGAAACTTTACAAAGACAAGATCGAAGTCAAAAATCTCCGCAACGGCGAAGTCGGCGACGGTCCTACCGCTCAGTACATGATGGACGCAACAGTTAAAAACAACACCGACAAACCGCTCAGCTATGTCGGCGTTCTCGTAAAATTCATGGACGACGCTGAACAGAAAGTCCTTTTCGAGAAGACTTTCTTCGTAATCTACACCCGCCAGATCGAAGAGATCTACCCGATCCAGCCCGGTGAAGAAAGAAACATCATCATCCCCGGCTACGATGCAGGCGATATCGACGGCAACTGGACAGGCAAACTTCAGTGGGAAGTCAACGCAGTCAAAGTTGCAACTCAGGCAGAACTCATCAAAATCGAAGATCTGAATCTTCCGAAAAAGAAATAATGCAGATCGGCGAATTCGTTTCGACACTCATCACAAAAATCGAAAAATTAGACCACGACTTCAATATGTATTTCACGGCTCAGGAGAAAAAAGCTCCGCTTCAGGCCTTGGAAAACATGAAACGCGAAGTAAATCTCCTCATGAAAGGGGCAAGCGATTCGCAAAATTTAGTTGAAAAAAATCTTGCAACGCAGCTTATAAACCGCTTCACGACTTACCGTCAGAAGTGGGAAAGATGCGTCCGCGACATCGAGGAAGGACGTGCGAAACCCGGAACAAAATTCTTTGGATGTTTCGGAAGCAGCGACCTCAGTGATCTGAAATCGGCAGCAAATTCTGTCGAAAGACGTGACGCCGAAGCATTCGCAATGAGTGCCATGATCGATCAGACTGCCAACAAATTCATTGAGTTAAGCAAAAAATACACGAACAAGGCTTACAGCTTCGATGCCGTAACCGAAATGCTCACAAAAAAAATCGGCGATGTGCGTCAGAAATTCGGAAACGATTTCACATTTGATGTCTACTACGAAGACGGAAAAGTCAAAATCAAGCCGGTAAGAAGATAATCAGCAACGTTTTCGGAGATAAAAATGAAAAAAATCTGCTTGCTCTTTCTTTTTTTTATCTTGGCAGCGAATCTGTTTGCCGATGATGACGAAAAATTAAAACTTGCCGTCATGGAATTTGAAGACAGAAGCGGAACTTTGTCCGAAAAAACATTGTCCGATGCAACAGAATACATCCGCAGTGCTTTCGTAGCCTCGAACAAGTTCATCGTCATTGCGAAAGAGCGTCAGGAAAAAGTAATGATTGCCGAAATGAAAAAAGAATCATACAAACTCTGCAACGATAAAAACTGCCAGATTCCGCTCGGGCAGGCCCTTTCAGCCGACACGATTCTAAGGACAACCATTAATTCTTTAGGCGGCGTTTACGTTATCACTTCGGAACTCATCGATCTTGCGAAAGAAGCGACAGTCGTCGGAGCAAAGCAGAATTTTGACGGATCGGAGACATCACTTGTTTCGGCTCTCGACAAAATAGCGGAACAGATTTCAGGAACGCAGATCAGACACCATGATGAAGCAGCCAAAACTCCGGAACCTGTCAAATCTGAAAATCTTGAAGAAAAAGAGAATGCTGAAAAGACAAAAGCAGAAGAAGAACAGAGAAAAAGAGCTGAAGAGCGGAAAAAAGCTGCGGAAGAAAAACAGAAAATCAAAGACGAACTCAATCAGGCAGGCAGAAAAACAAGAATTGCAGTAGCTACAACGACCCTTGTCGCAGGAGTCGCTGCCGGAGTTGTCAGCGGGATTTCGTTTTACTCCATGAACGAATGGAAAAAGAAACGCAGCGATTATTATCAACAATATCTGGATAGCAATATCGATAAGGAAGACGATTTTCGCAAACAAGTTAACCGTGCGGACAATAAACGGAAAACCTTTATGATTGTGGGCGGAGTCACTGCTGGTGTCGGCGCTGCACTGATTGCGACCGGCGTTGTCCTTTACAGCATCAAGCTCAAAGGCGAAAAAGAGGTGCAGCAAAAATACAACCTCTCATTCGGTGCAAATCCTGCTGCCGGAACACTTCAATTCGCGTTGAACTGGTAGGAGGTTCCAATGAAAAGATTTTTGATAGTTTTTATGGTTTTGGCTCCGTTTTTCATGTCCGCAGCAATCGGAAACAACGGAATCTCCGTCGATTCAAAAGGCAATCAGCTCAAATGGGAGGAAGGCAGATGGGACTTTTTCATCATGCACAAATCTTTGGTTGAAAAAGTCTCCGGAGAAGCGACGACTTCGGACACCAATCCGCAGGCCGACACCTGCATAGATCAGAGTATCGGCTCGACTTACACTCTCACTTCGAAACACATTCCGTCTGATGCCGACATCGACCGTGCGTTTCTGGTTTGGCTATCGACTCAGAATCCGGACAATTTGAACGGGGAAACAGATAATTCGGTGACTCTGACTTTCAAAAATTCACTAAAACCCGGAATTACTCTTTCAAGCGAAATCACCGCTTCAAAGCAGGGAAACCTCGCAACGTCACAGATGGGTGACTTTGAATACGAAGCTTTGAATATTCAGGATTCTAATAGTGGCAACACCGGCATTTACACCTACAGAGTCGAAGTTTCCGACTTCATGAAAAAAATCATCAAAATGGGTGAGGATGCAGGCATGAACTCGGGTGAAGCCCTTTACGGCGACTACAACGTAAAAGGTATGGAATGCTCGAATCACCAGAACTACCTTACCACAAGCGGTCTGGTCGGCGGCTGGTTTATGCCTATTGTCTACACGTCCTCCAAGATCAGTGCAAAAAAAATCTACTTTTACAACGGTCTTTCAGCTTACCGTTTTGAAACCAAAACAATAACTGTCCAAGGTTTTGAGCTTCCCGAAAACGCAGTCATCAAACTCGGTCTTGTCGTTTTTGAAGGCGACCCGGGACTTGCAAGTGCGACCGGAACATCCATTGCAGGTTCTGCTGCGCCCGAAGCTCTTTCAGTAAGCGGTCAGAGCAGTCCTGAAGATTTCGCACCTCTTTTCAACAACTGCAATCCGGCAAAATCTCAGGACAGTACCGGCCGTGCTTTTAACTACACCGAAATTTTCAACTCGATTTCTTCAGTTTTCGGCTGGGAAGACAGTGAAAACTACTGGTGTGTCGGCAATCCCGACAATCCGTCGGATACGGTCAATAAAATCGAATATGCGATCGACGCCGACATTATGACGGTCGATACAAGCCCGAGCGGTCCTTTCAGCGGAAGATTCAACAAAGGAGACACCGAGTTCAATATCAAAATCGGCGCAAATCAGGATCAGGTCTACACAAATATGCTGATTGTCAGTATTGACACAGTTTCACACGATAGCGATATAGTTGATACTGACAACACCGACACGGGAGACGACTCCGACAAGACAAACACAGATGACACCGACACAGGAGATCCTACCGATAACGCAGACACAGGAGATGACAAAACCGATACCGCCGACACAAACAGCGAAAGCCATTCAAACGAAACAGATGATTCAAACAATGCAAATCCGGGTCTGGGAGAACTTCACGGCGAATGCCGCTCCGACAGAACCTGCGATGCCGGACTCGTCTGCAATTCACACAATATCTGCAAAGAAGAAATAAAATTCAGCGGATGTTCCGCTCTGCTATTTTAGTTTTTAAATTTACGCCTAATTTTTGCTATACTTGTCAACATTGAAGAAGCGCTGGACTTTGAATATTTCCGAAGCCATCGCGCCGTCGAATGTGCCTGAAAAAAGAACGTGTTTATCGGCAAGCATCAAAACTTTCTGCGCCGTTCTTTTTATCGAAAGAAGTTCGTGAGTTACGATGAAATATGTCGTTCCCAGCTGCTCGTTGAGTTTGATGAAAAGCATATCGAGATCGCGCGCCGTGACGGGATCAAGACCTGCCTGAGGCTCGTCGAAAAAGATGATGTCAGGATCCAAAACAAGCGCTCTCGCCAGTGCTCCCCTTTTTTTCATGCCGCCCGAAAGTTCCTGCGGAAATTTTTCACGGTGTTTGTAAAGATTTACCATCGCAAGTTTTTCGTCGGCCATGTCCTGCGCCGTTTTTTTGGAAAAACCAGGATAATGCATCGTTATCGGGAGCATGATGTTTTCTTCGAGAGTGAGCGAGTTGAGAAGTGCTGAATTCTGATATAATATGCCGATTTTCTTATAGAAATCCGAATTTTCGGGCATCGGGTGGATTATCTCTTCTTCGTGGAAGAAAATTTTTCCGCTTGTCGGCGGGTTCAAGCCGACGATCGCCTTCATCAAAGTCGATTTTCCGCAGCCTGACTCGCCCAAAACTACGAAGCGTTCCCCTTTTTCGATCTGGAACGTGATGTCCTCGAGAATCGTTCCCGCACCGTATCCGGCGGTAAGATTCTCGGTTCTGAGCATTATTTCCCGGGGCATTGTTTTCTGACCGCGTCAGAAATGCTGGTATTGCTTCCGTAAGCCTTGTCAAACTGTTTCGAGAATTCAGCCGCAAGTTTTTCTGCTCTTGCCTTGAAAGCCTCTTTGTCGCTCCATGTGTTGATCGGATCAAGGATCGAGCTTTCTACGCCGGGGCAGCTCTTCGGGATCATGACGTGGAAAAGTTTGTCTTCGGTGTATTCCGATTTTTCAAGTTCGCCGCTGATCGCCGCAGAAACTATCGCTCTCGTGATGTTGATATCCATTCTTTTGCCGGTTCCGTAAGCGCCGCCGCTCCAGCCGGTGTTTACGAGATAAACGTTGACGCCGTGACGGTCCATTTTTTTGCCGAGCAGTTCGCTGTAATCATTGGGATTTCTCGGCATAAAAGGCGCGCCGAAGAATCTTGAGAACGTGCTTACCGGCTCAACGATTCCGGTTTCGGTTCCTGCAAGTTTGCTAGTGTAACCCATGAGGAACCAGAGCATTGCCTGCTCTCTCGTGAGTTTTGCAACTGGCGGAAGAACGCCGTTTGCATCAGCCGTGAGGAAAATGATCGTCGTCGGATGACCGCTGACAGAGGATTCCTTGATGTTGGAGAGGAATCTCAGCGGATAGCTTGCACGCGAGTTAGCCGTGTATCTTTCGTCGTCGAAATCGATCGTTCCGTCGGGATAGATCATGCAGTTTTCGATCATCGCGCCATGTTCCATGTAGTCAGCTTCGTGGAAAACCGCGTTGTAGATTTCGGGCTCTTTCTCTTTTTTGAGGTTGATGAGTTTAGCGTAGCAGCCGTTCTCGAAGTTCGCGATACCGTTATCGTTCCAGCCGTGCTCGTCGTCGCCGATGAGTTTTCTTTCGGGATCTGCCGAAAGTGTCGTTTTGCCTGTGCCGCTGAGTCCCAGCATAAGTGCGCTTTTGCCGTCAGCGCCTTCGTTCGCACTGCAGTGAAGCGGAAGAATGCCGTATTCAGGCAGGTAGTAGTTCATAACGGTGAACATAAGTTTTTTGCAGCTTCCGAGGTATGCCGAGCCGAAAACAATACCCATCGAATTTTCGTAATCCATGACGATCGCCATGTCGCTTGACTTGTTCTCGTTTATCATTCTGATGCGGTTTCTGTATTTTTTCTCGTCAAGTT
>CAMZDX010000005.1 GCA_947305505.1 uncultured bacterium
CGCAGTATTTAAGTGACAAATACGAAGTCAAATGTTTCGCCGGAGTTCTTGATGTAAGAGATCAGAAAGCTGTCGAAAAATTTTTCGCGGAACTGCCTGAAGAGTTCAAAAACATTGAAATCCTTGTCAACAATGCAGGTCTTGCCAAAGACATGACGCCTCTCAATGAAAACAAAATCTCGGATTGGGAACAGATGATCGACACGAATATCAAAGGTCTGCTTTACGTAACAAAAGCGGTGCTTCCCGTCATGATAGAGCGCGACAAAGGCCACATCGTCAATCTCGGCTCTACTGCAGGACGCGGAACTTACCCCGGCGGCACTGTTTACTGCGCTACAAAACACGCAGTCAATGCGATCACGAGCGGTTTAAGAAAGGATCTGCTCAAAACTTCGATACGCGTGACGACGATCGATCCCGGTGCGGTCGAAACAGAGTTCAGCATGGTCAGATTTGAAGGCGACAAGGCGCGCGCCGACAAAGTTTACGAAGGTTACGAGCCGCTTCATCCCGAAGATATCGCCGATGCGATACTTTACGCCGTGACAAGACCTGCGCATGTCAATGTAACGGACATGATAATTTGTCCGACAGCTCAGAGAGACTATCATTTGGTTAACAGAAAATCGTAATGTTTTTGCTTAGTTAGTTGGAGAATAAAATGCTTCCCATTACCGGTCACGTCCAGACTTCGCTTGTTGATTTTCCTGAAAAAATAGCGACTCTTTTTTTCTTTTCGGGCTGCAATCTGCGCTGCCCCTACTGCCACAACTCTTCCCTTTTCGAGGTTCCGCCGCGTGAAAAATGGCTTTCAAGGGAATATATAATTTCCGATATTCAGAAAAGGCTTAAATTCATCGACGGCGTTTCGTTTTCGGGCGGAGAAACTTCGCTTTACGACGAACTTATCGACCTGGTGCGCGAGATAAAAGAGCGTTTCGGTCTCGCGGTAAAAATTGATTCAAACGGACTTAAGCCTGAATTTATCGAAAAAATACTGCCCGATCTTTCGTATATCGCAATCGACATAAAGACTACTCCCGACCTCTACTGCGAACTCGGCTGCAAACTGCCGAAAAAGGAAGTCGAAGAGAAGCTGCTTGCGACGAAAAAACTTCTGGAAAATCAGAGCAATGCGAAAGTGGAATACAGAACCACGATGTATCCGAAACTTGTCGAAAGTTACGAGCGCCTTTGCAAAATGGCTGATTTTATTCCTGAAAACGCCGTTTATTACCTTCAGAAATTTATCAAGGACAACGCTTATACCGACGAGGCGAAAACGTCGGAAAGCTATTCAACCGAACAGCTTGAGCGGATGGCGGTCGAAATGAGGCGCATCACGAAACGCGACAAAATATTCGTCAGGACTTACCTGTAACGGAGGCGAAAATGGATCTCAACAGGCTCAAAAGAATCAGAGAGATAATGTCTGTTCTCGGAAAACACGGGCTCGCGAAGTATTTTCCGCAGACGCTCTTCAAAAAACTGGGGATCCGGAAACCAGCGGAAGAAAACGAAGCAACCGCACTTGAAAAAAATATACGCGAGGCTTTTGAAGAACTCGGCACAACTTTCATAAAACTAGGCCAGATGATGTCGCTTCGAAGCGATATAATCCCCGCTTCGATGGCTGAAGAGTTCAAAAAACTGACAGACAACGTCAAACCGATCGGATTCGATCAGATAAAACCGATAATCGAGGGCGAACTCTGCGCCGAAATAGGCGATATTTTTTCGGAATTTGACGAAAATCCGCTCGCAGCGGCCTCAATTTCCCAGGTTTACGGCGCAACTTTGAAGGAAACAGGCGAAAAAGTTGTCGTCAAAGTGAGAAAACCGGGAATCACCGAGACAATCCGCGACGACATGGCGCTTATTTTCACGATCGCGCACTACATCAACAAAACTTCATATTCGAAGAACATAGATTTTGAGGCTATTGCGGAAGAGTTTTTTCATACGATGAACATGGAACTCGACTTAATGCTCGAGAAGTCGAACAACGAAAAATTCATCAGAAATTTCAGCTCGCCGAAGTGGAGCTGGCTCCATTTCCCGAAAATGTTCGGAGTTTACTGCACGAACAAAATCCTTGTCATGGAACGTATCTTCGCGCTTAAACTCGATGACGTCATCAAACCTGAAAACAAAGAAAATTTCGACAGAAAAGTTATCGCCGGCAGAGGTGCCGAAGTTCTGATGAAAATGATCCTCAACGACGGATTTTTCCATGCAGACCTGCACGAAGGAAACATTTTCTTTAAAGAAAACAACGAGATAGCCGTAATAGACACAGGAATGTGCGGATATATCGACAAGTTTATGCGCGGAAAACTGGCAGACCTTTTCATTGCTTTCGTTGCAAAAGACTGGGAAAAAACGGCGCGCATCTGTCTTGAGATGAGCGAGAACGGCGAAATCAGCGACAAAGAACTTTTCGTTCGCGATTTGCGCAATATTTTTGAGAACTTACCCGATAATCTGGCTGAGATAAACACGGCTGAAGTCGTAGGAAAAATTTCAGGCGTCATTTTCAAATACAAGCTGAAAGTGCCGAGAGAACTCACCCAGCTTATAAGAAGTTTTTCAATGATTGAAGGACTTTGCAGGAAATTAGACCCCGATTTCGAACTTATGACTGTCGCAGGAAAACTCTCGAAAGAAATCATAATGCAGAAGTTCACTCCTGAAAATATTGCGGCTGAGGCGACGGGCGCACTCGAAAAAATCGTAGACACTGTCCACACTCTGCCGAACACCGTGACGAACATCACAGAAAAACTCGAAAACGGTACGATCCAGCACCGAATCATGGTGATTCTGAACGATCCGGAACGCCGCTTCGTCTCGAAAATGGTAACGAGGATTACTTCCGGAATTCTGCTGGCTGGAACTTTAATTGCAGGCAGTTTTATGACCGGAGAGCTCTTCAAAGCCGATTTAACGCTGTTTTTTCTCTCGCTCGCACTATTTTTCTCAACTTTTTTTAAAGGAAAAAATGGCTGATTTTATTATAGTTTTTAAAAAAATCTCATATTTTTTGAATTTTTTTCATTTTTTTTCAATAAAAAACGGGCTTAAGTGTAACTAAATACGAGGATTTTTGCAGTGGTGAAGGAAAACCGGAATTTTGCAAATCTTGACGACAATGTTCTTGTCGACCTTGCACTGCTTGAAAAAAATCAGAAGGCGTGGACTGAGCTCGTGACGCGCTACTACGGAAAAGTGGCGGCCACGGTTTACAGAATCATCGGCAAAAGTGCCGAAGCGGAGGATGTTGTGCAGGAAGTTTTCACCGAAATAGCGAAAGCGATAAAAATTTACAAGCGCGATTCGCTTTTTTCGACTTTCCTCTACCGTATAGCGGTAAACACCGCCTACAAATACATCCAGAAGAATCTCGACCGCAATGAAACGACTGAAGAGCCGGAGTTTTTCCTTCAGATAGGCGACTCTTCTTCCGGAAGCGAATCTTCTCTGATAAAGCAGGAGAGAGCACAGATGCTGAACAGCGCAATGAAAAAAATATCGCCTGAAAAACGTCTCGTCCTCACTCTTTATGAAGTTGAAGGAGTTTCGCTGAAAGAGATCGCCGACATTCTCAAACAGCCGCTCCAGACTGTGTGGTCGAGGATAAATCAGGCTAAAAAGGAACTTTATGTAATGCTTTCAGAAAATATAAATTAGAGGTTTTATGGTATCCGTTAATCACATAACAATCGAAGAAGCGATTGCCCTCGCAGACGGCAGATACGTGCTGCTTCCCGAGACGGAAAAACACGTTGCCGGATGTAAGGAGTGCTCTTCAATGATAAACTGCTTCTGCGGCGCGAAAGAGATTTTTGCAGAAGCAAAAGAATTTGTTCCCGAAGCCGACAGCGCAAAAGCTGCCGAAATCGCGGCAAAATCGTTTGCGATGCTGCCTTTTGAAGAAGAAAAAGAACCTGAAAAAAAGAAAAGTCTCAGTTTTTCCGCACTTTTTGCTTCATGGTTCAAACCTGCACTTGCACTTTCGCTTGCAGTTGCAATAGTAATCGCAGCTGTACTTTTCAATAAAGCAAAACCGACTGAAAACACTGAACAAGCTGTAGAAGTCGCAACATCAGGCGCAGTAGAACCAGTCGCCGAAACAAAAGAAGACTACGCAACAGGTGAAAGGGAAAGCGGTACTGAAATCCAGCTTGCAAAAGCGACTATTTCAGTAATTTCAAACACTTATCTTGAAAGTATAACAGACACCGACGTTTCTATGAAAAAAGGAAAAGCGAAGTTCGATGTCGTAACGGGCAACGATTTCAGGATCAACATCGACGACAAATTCTTAGTCAGAGTTCTGGGAACTTCGTTTACGCTCGACTATTCGGACGGCAGACTTACGGCTGAAGTTTTCAGCGGCCTTGTTGAAATCGTCGAAAAGGCAAACGGCACTGCAACACAGCTTTCAAAAGACATGAACAGGACTTTTGAATATAAAGACCATCAGAAAGAGCAGATAAATGCCATAACGACCCCTGGAAAAAAGACAAAAAACAATCCTAAAAAACAAAAATTTGTGCCGACTCCGGGCAAATCATTCCTGTTCCAGGGAAGAGAAGCCCTTTCTGCGGGGCAGCCCGGAGCAGCACAGAAACTCTTCATGATGGAGATCGAAAAAGGCAATGAACCGGACAAAGCGCTTTACGAGCTGGTATCGATATACGAATCAAAACAGAACCATGCAAAAATCATGGATCTCGTTCAGAAATACAATTCTGTAATGCGCGAAAGCAGA
This sequence comes from uncultured bacterium, assembly GCA_947305505.1. Classification (GTDB taxonomy): domain Bacteria; phylum UBP6; class UBA1177; order UBA1177; family UBA1177; genus UBA1177. The sequence continues at coordinate 4,778 of CAMZDX010000005.1, forward strand.
GTTTACAAAGAAGAACTTATGATAAAAGGCTGTATTTCACAGAAAAAATCGGGCAGCAGGGATCTTCCGCTCTGCCACGATTACCTCAAAGAATTTCCGAGAAGTTTCCGCAGCAGGGAAATTAAGGGTTTGATCAATGAAAAGTAGATTTTTCTTAGTTATTTCAATTGTTTTATTTATTTTTTCGTGTAATCAGTTCGTAAATTTGGGCGACAAATCCGCAGGCAGTGCAGACAACACGGAAGGACTTCCTGACGAGATTTACGAAAACGACAACCCGGGCTCTGAAGAAAATACCGGCAATTACGACGATTGGAACGAAGACAGCAGGAACTCTGAAGAAGGTATGAACGATCCTGAATATCCAGATGATCAGAATGCACCTTATGAAGATTATCCCGATGAAGACTGCTCTGATAACAACAATGACGCTCAGGCGACAAATCCCGATACGGGAAACCCGAACGAGACATCCGATACCGATAATGAAGATGAAGTTTACATTTTCCCTGAAAGTGATCCGTTTTCTGAAGGATTTTCGAATGTCGAATGCGGCTGCGGCGAAGAACCGCAGTATGATCCGATCTGCTGCAACGGCGTAATTTCAGTGTTCAATTTGTGCTTTGCCCACTGTTACGCCTTTTATTCCGGCAACAAAATATGCTACGTTTACCAGACCGGGATCTGTGCGGGAGAAAACAGCGGTGACGATGCAGAAGAAACTCCCGAAAACGATACGGAACAAGACGATCAGGATACTGAAATTACTGATGATAACGACACAGAACTTCCCGATTCCGACGAAATCGTCATAGAAAACGAATGCGGATGCTACCCCGAAGAAGAGGCAGCGATATTCAGTTGCGGCGAAGATTCATTCTTCGTAACTTCATGTCTTGCAAACTGCTTCTGCGAAAATCCTGAAAAAATCTTTTAAAAGGCTGCCGCTACGGCAAAAAAATCTTTAAGAATAAAGTTTGATTTTTCTCTCTTTTCCGCGGATTTCCGATTCCGCGATGAATGTAAGCGCTACGTTATCAGGAAGAAGTTCCTTTGTCTGCTCGGAGATGAGCAGGTCTGTCTTGTAAGTTTTGCAGAGGCTCTCGATGCGGCTTGCCGTGTTTACGGTATCGCCGATAACGGTGTATTCAAGCCTGTTTGCAGTTCCGATGTTTCCGGCAAGAACTTTACCGGAGCAAAGACCTATTCCGAAGCGGATCTCCTGACGGCCTTCGTTTTTAAGTTCCTCGTTAAGAGCAGCCAGCTGCGCTCTCATTCCCTGAGCTGCTTTCCATGCATCGTAAGCGTGGGTTTCCGACTGAAGCGGAACTCCGAAAACAGCCATTATAGCGTCACCGATATACTTGTTTATGATTCCGCCGTTTTCGACGATCGGCTTTTCAAGACGGGTGAAATAGCGGTTCAGCATCGAAACTATCTCTTTGGGTTCGAGCCTTTCTGATATGGTGGTGAATCCGCGGATATCGCAGAACATGACGGTGACATCGAGATCCTCTCCGCCGAGATCGGGGTTGTCGGAAAGCAGGAAATCTCTGACCTGAGGCGAAACGACCTTTCCGAAAGTGCTGTTTATCTGCGCTATATGTTCTGCCGAACTGACGATCTTCTCGACATAACCCATTGTGTCTTCGGTCATCTTTGTGAAGGCTTTGTAGAGATTTTCGACCTCGTCTCCGGTGTGGATGTCAAGCTTCCTGATCTTTTCAATGTTCTCTTCCAGAGCGTTGTTGCCGCTGTAAGCGAACTCGCTTGTCCTCATCGTCATGGAGTTGATCGGGAAAACGACGTTATAATCGACGAACCAGACAACGATCGCGATAATCAGGATAACAAAGCCTAAAAAGAGGAATACCATCTGAGTCAGGAAGTTCAGTTCCTTCCCGACGATTATGGACATCGGAATGTCCGCACCGATATAGCTGACAGTCTTTCCGGCGGAATTTTTTACGGGAGTGTAGACCGAAAGGAGCTCTCCGAAAGCGCTGCCGGAAATGACCGGTTCGATCTCGCCTCCCTCCCTGAGCGTCTGGAGATACGGCTCAAAAGCGGAGTCGAGTTTTACCAGTTTGCCGGGAATCGAGTCGGATTCATTGTTGGAATGAAGGTCGAAGACCACATGCCCTCCGTCCTCTTCGATCTTGTAAATGTAGATGAATTTTACGGTCGGGGAAGTGGTTTTTATATCTTCAAGTTTGTGCATGACTTCAAGGTATGGCTGATCCGTACTTTTGCTTGAGATGTATTCGTCGATTTTTTCGTGATCAAGGACCTCGGAGACCGCAATAGTGACCTCTCGTGCAAATTCGGAATATTCATCGAGAAGTGCGTTGCGATAGAGTACAAAACTGATCGTCGATGCCGTTACGGCCAGGGTGACAAGCGCTGCTGCCAGAATAAAAATTATTTTTGATCTTAGAAAAACGGAACGGCACCGAATCGTCTTCCTGATTTCCTCCAGATCGTTTTTTGTCAGCGGCGCCTGCTTCCAGCCGTTGAAACGGAGCGTCTCTCTGGTTCCTTCAGGAATAGCCCTGATGATCGCGACGACTATGATTACCGAAATGGTTTTATCCGCCAGATCCCACAGCAGATCATGCAGAAAGCCGGCAGAGGGAATGGAGTTGACGATACTCGGAAGTATACCTCCGATAACGCCGCCGATAAAGGCCATGACAAGTATGAAAAACGGAATTTTCCACTTTTTTGTCAAAAAACCGTGGTTTGCCAGAAGGGCTGAAGTTGCGGCGATAAGGACATTCATCGCGGAGTAGTATATCGATGCAAAATCCATGAAACCTTTCATGAAATTTGTGACGAGGCCGACAAAAATGCCGGGAAGGTAGCCGCCAAGAGCTGCAGCGAGAACGGTTCCGATAGTGTCGAACCAGAGCTGCATGCCGAAATTCTGTGATAAAAACTGCGCCAGACGCGCAAAAACGACGTTTATCAGAATAGAAGCAATACAGAGAATAATAACATTCCGATGATTCTTACGTATCCCGATCATGTAGTCATCAACCATATCACCTCTCCCGCAAATATGCTAAAAAACTCAAACAAGCTCCATATATTATCACTAATTAGTCATATTAAAAGGAAAATATTTGCAAAATCCAAAAATTGACATTTTGCCTTTCAATCGTAACATTGGCAGTTTTTTCAATGTTCTTGGAGTTTTAATGAAATTCGTAATTGCAGGCGCGGGTGCCGTCGGCTACGATATTGCCAGACACCTCATAAAAGAAGGTAAAGACGTTGTCTTAATCGAACGTGATCCGATCCGTGCCAAATTCCTCGAAAGCAATCTTGACTGCATGGTTATAAACAAAGAGATAAACCGCAGCCAGACGATGCAGGAAATCGATCTTGCAGACGGCGACTACTTCATCGCGGCAACGAACAAGGACGAAACAAACCTCATCGCGTGCTCGATCGCAGCTTCATCTTCTCCCGACGGCTCGATGCTTAAACTCAGAAAAATAGCGCGCGTCAGCAATCTCGACTACTCCCACGCAGAATTTCAGGGAAGTCCGTTTCTGGGTGCCGACTATATCATTTCGCCCGAAATGGCGGCGGCAAACCACATCACCGAAATCGTAAAACAGGGCGCTCTGAGCGATGTTCTCGCGTTTGAAGGAAGCAATATCACCGTCAGAAACGAGATAGTCGACAAAAATTCGTCATTCAGGAACAAAAATCTGATAAAAATCAGAAAAGAGATAAATAAATCTTTCCTCATAGCTTTGATAAAACGCGGCGAATCGGTGCTTATCCCGTCCGGAAACACGGTTGTCCGCGAAGGTGACGAAATTTATATAGTCGCAGACGAAAAAACGATGGACTACATCTTTGCCAGAACGGGCAAAAAGATAAAAAAAATCGAGACAGCCCTCATCGTCGGCACGACTAAAATTGCAAAAAGCCTTCTCAGAACCCTTTCGATGATGCCGATAAATCTGAAACTTCTTTCGGAAGACTACGAAGAGGCGAAGGAAATGTCGAGAAGATATCCGAATGTTCTCGTGATCAACGGCGATGTCAGGAACGAATCGATTTTCGAGGAAGAGCGTCTGAACGAAGTTGATCTCATCATCACAGTCACTGAAAATCAGGAACTCAACGTCCTTTCGGCGCTTTACGCAAAAAGCATCGGAGTTGAAAGGGCTATCGCTTCAGTCAGCAAGGAAAGTTACATCTCTATTGCACAGAAACTGGGCGTTGACGCAACGGTCAGCCCGAAACGAAGCACTGTCGACGCGATTCTGAAATACATCAGACGCGGCAGGATAATCACGCTCCACACTCTTTTCGACGGAGAAGCTGAAGCGGTCGAGATCCTCGTTTCGCCTGAATGCAACGCATGCGGCAAAAAGATAAAGGAGCTCAATATGCCGGAAAATTCGATTATTGCCGCGATTACCCGAAACAAAGAGATTTCGATTCCCAACGGCGATTTCGAGCTTAGGGCGGGCGACAGCGTCATCATAATTATGAAAAAACAGAATGTTCCCAAAGTTGAAGCTATATTTTCCGACCTATGAACTTTAGCACAATACTCAAACCACTGATTATAATACTCTTTTTCGTTGCTCTCTGCATGGCGGCTCCTCTTTTGATAGCTGTGTACTACGACGAACCGGCTGCTTTGAAATCGTTCTTCAGCGTCATGATTTCCGTGGCGGGTGTCAGTGCTTTGATTTTTTATTTTTTGAGAAATCTGCCGATCCACAGAATTGCAGTCAGGGAAAGTTTTGTTCTGGTTGTTCTCTGCTGGGTGTCGATTTCGTTCATTTCGGCGCTCCCTTTCTATATTTCAGGGGCGATTCCGGACTTTTCGGAGGCTTTTTTCGAAACTGTTTCGGGTTTTTCGACAACCGGTGCTACGATTCTGACCGACATCGAAGCTCTGCCGAAATCAATGCTCTTCTGGCGCAGTCTCACTCACTGGCTGGGCGGTATGGGAATCATCGTTCTCGCGGTAGCTGTCCTTCCGCTTCTGGGTGTCGGAGGTCTGCAGCTGCTCAAAGCCGAAGCTCCCGGACCAACAGTCGACAAGATTTCTCCCAGAATCAGCGAAACGGCAAAAACACTCTGGGGGATATACATCGGAATGACCGTAGTAGAAGCGATGCTTCTCAATTTTGCCGGAATGCCTTACTTCGACGCTTTCAACCACGCTCTGGCAACGATCGCAACAGGCGGATTTTCCCCGAAAAACGCATCTGTCGGTGCATATCATTCCGCTTTCATCGAGTGGATCGTCATAGTTTTCATGATTCTGGCCGGTATGAGTTTCACTCTGCACTACAAAATTATAACGGGAAGGGCGCACCAGATTCTCAAAAACACCGAGCTTAAGGTTTATCTCGCGATTATTGCGGTCGGTTCGCTGTTTGTCGCGGGAGATCTTTACTACCACCATGTCTATTCAGTTCACGATTCGATCCGTCAGGCGTTTTTTCAGGTTTCTTCGATTATCACCACGACCGGATTTGCTACCGCAGACTACAAACAGTGGCCTTCTTTTGCCCAATATATCATTTTTCTTTTAATGTTTTCAGGTGCTTGCAGCGGTTCGACGAGCGGCGGCGTAAAAATTATCCGAATAGTAACGCTCATGAAACTCGCAATAAACGAGTTGAAATATCTTGTTCATCCCAAAGCCATTATGACGATTTTCATAGACGGCAATGTTATCAAAAAAGACATGATATATTCGATTTCGGCGTTTGTTTTCCTTTACGCGGTCTGTGTTCTCACCACAGCCTGCATCTGCGCTCTCTCGGGTGTCGGAGTTCTGACATCTTTCACTGCCGCACTTTCGACTGTAGGAAATATCGGTCCCGGATTCGGCAGGATCGGTCCGGTTGAAAACTATCACTTTTTCAAAGACTGGGTAAAGTGGTTTTTGTCTGCCGCAATGATTATGGGAAGACTTGAGGTCTTCACCGTCATGGTCATTTTCACGAGAGCTTTCTGGAAAAGGTAAATTCTTTTAGGGAATTTAAGGAATCTAGGGAATTTAAGGATTTTAAATCGGAAAATTTAAAGATTTTGCTTATTCGCCGCAGCCGCCCTGAGGAGCAGGTTTGTCACCGGCTTTGATCGCTTTGTCTGCTGCACAGCCTTTAAGATCCTTGTTGTGAGCGCAGATCTGTCTCTGGATGTCGTTTGCAGCAACGCCGCCGCCCTGGAATTTGTTGTTGAAAATCCATGTCGGGCTGCCACCGATATTCATAGCGTTTCCGATTTTGATGTTTTCGCTGTGAAGTTTTACACCTTCGCCGCCGTTGAAGCATTTTTCGATGACGTCAGCTTTGATTTTGCCGGTTGCGCATTTCTGCCAGTCGGTTCCTCTGATGTTCTCGTTGCGGCACCAGATGTAGTCCATGTAATCTTTCGGGTAATGTTTGATCGCGCAGAGTTCACGAATGTTCTCGTCAACTTCGCCCTGACCGTGAAGTGCCTGGAATTTGCCGGGCTCGGTCTCGTTTGCGATGTAGTTTACGTGGAAATCAAGTTTGTCGTCTTTGAAAGCGGCAAAAACATCTTTCATTGCGTTGAGCGCCATAACGCCGTAGGGGCACTGGCTCATAACGAAAAGGTCAACTCTTCCCGGGATCTCTTTTCTGCAGAGCATTTCTTCTTTGCAGTCGTCATCGGCACAGTCAACTTTGCCGTTCTGGGTGTCGTCGATTCCGTTGTCGCAGATTTCTTTGGTCGGGTCGAATTTTGCGCCGACTCTCAAAAGAACGGAGTCGCCTGCTTTTACAGCCCAGCGGGCGATCTTCTGATATTCTTCCTCTTTTTCAACAGCAGCTTCGAAAGCTAAGATAGGAAGGGTTTTGAAACCTGCAGCTGCAAATGTTTTGTACATTTCCTGAGCTTTTGCATCGGAGTAGTCAAGGATCTCCGGGATAAGTCCGGGGAACATGTTTTTAAGCTGACCGACCAAAGCTTCGGGTCTGCAGTCTTTGCATCTTTTGTCGGAAATAACCGTAACTTTTACTTTTGCAGGTTCAGGAATCGAGCTGCAAACTTCGGGTTTCGCGGTTTTGTATTCGTTGCAGATAGCTCTCAGGAAATCGTTGGAAGTTCTTCCGCCTCTGTAGGGCTGATCCTGAAGGAAAATGGTGGGCGAACCGTTTGCGCCTTTCGATTTCGAGAATTTGTAGCTTTCAAGAAGAATGTTCTCACCTTCGTCGCCGTCTTTGCACGCGTTGACTTTAGCTACATTGAGGTTGAGTTCTTTTGCGCAGCTTTCAAAGTTTTCGGGAATCTTTCTCGATTCTTTGTTCATGCAGACGACAAGATTCATGTAATCCTTCGGCATGTGTTTTTTAGCGCAAAGGAATATTTTGTCGCCTTGACGCTCGGTTTCTCCGTGCATCGGCATCCAGCCGCCGTCCTTTTCGTAACCGATGTAGTTGAGTTCGAAATCAACAGCGTTGCCGAGTTTGTCGAGTGTCGGTTTGATTGCGTTCATAACCTGAACACCGTAAGGACATTTACTCATAACGTGGAAAGAAAGTTTAACTTTCTCTTTTGCTTCGGGTTCTTTGTTGCCGCATGCGGGCAGAACTGCCAGTAAAAGGGCAAGGACTGAAGCGATAACTAATGATTTTTTCAAAGATTCCTCCTTTAATTAGGTTATCAAAAAAACATAAACAAAAAAAACGACGGATATTATATGTTTTTTTACTGAAAAAGCAAATATTCACAACGCTGTCGTTTTTCAGCCGGAACCGCATCTTCCAACAGCCGGAGTTCAAAAATTATTCCAATTTTTCAGAATCCTGCTAAAATACCGCGTTTTTTGTGGTGCTGTACCTGGTGATACGAAAAGATGACAGCTGAAAAAGAATATTTCGTTCATGAAACCGCTATCGTTGATGACGGTGTAACTATCGGAAAAAACACAAAAATCTGGTGTTTTTCCCACATTCTCAAAAACACGAGGATCGGCGAAAGGTGCAATATCGGACAGAACTGCGTCATCGGCGCAAACGTAAATATCGGCAACGGCGTTAAAATCCAGAACAATATTTCAGTTTATGACGGTGTTGAAATCGAAGACGACGTTTTTCTCGGACCTTCGATGGTTTTCACAAATGTCATCAATCCGCGTGCATTCATTGAAAGAAAGCATGAATTCAAAAAAACGCTGATGAAAAAAGGTTGTTCGGTGGGCGCGAACGCAACGATAGTCTGCGGTGTAACTGTCGGAAAATATTCGTTTATCGGCGCAGGAAGCGTCGTAACGCAGGATGTTCCCGACTTTGCGCTCGTCTACGGAGTTCCGGCGAAAATGCACGGCTGGGTCTCGAAAAACGGCTACAAACTTGAATTTAACGGAAACGGCGAAGCCATAGACTGCTCGGACGGAAGCAGATACCTTCTGAGCAGCGGCAAAGTCTCCATGATTTCCGAAAATACGGAGGAAAAATGAGTTTTTTTGATGTTTTAAAAAGTATGCTTCCGCATGAAAAGGTTTATCCGGTGGAACTTTCAAACGAGACATTCTTTCCATCTCTCAAAAATTCGCCGGTCCCGGTAATTGTCGATTTTTATGTCGAAAAATCGCAGCCGTGCAGCATGGTCTACTCGACTTTGACAAAGTTCGCGACCGATTTTAAAGGCCGTGCGAGGGTCGGTGCATTCAATCTGGCGCAGGATACCGACGGAAAAATCATAGTTCCCTGCAAAATAAAAGCTGTTCCGACGATCGGTATTTTCATTAAAGACGAGCCTGTCGAGCTGCTTGAAGGGGTTTCGGGATACCTGAAAATCCAGGAAGCTTTTGAAAAGGCTGAAGAAAAAATAAACAGTAAAAAAAGTGCTAAAAAGTAATATTGTACGGTCATTTTAACAAAAATTTTTGGAGGTTGATTATGAAAAAGTTCTTGGCATTGACTGTTTTCGCAGCACTCTTGTTTGCAGTAAGCTGCGGCGGATCAGGCGAAAGCAAAAAGGTCGTTGAAGAAAAATCACAGACTGTTACCGCTGCGGAAGGCGGAGAAATCGAAGTTGCAGGCGGCGAAGCAAAAATAAAAATTCCTGCCGGCGCACTCGAAAAAGATACCGAAATTTCGGTAACACTTTACACAACAGACGGATTCAAAAACAAAAAAGCACTTGCTTCAAATGTTGTTGAATTCGGTCCTTCAGGTACGAAATTCAAAAAACCGGTTGTAATCACGATCAATGCGGAAAGATCCGTAAACGGCAAAACTGTTGCGGCTGCCGTTATGAAAAGCGACGGAACATGGAGCTACAGCGAAAAAGGAGCTTATGCGATGTTCGGCGGATACGACGAGGCGGGAGATCCTATCATGACAACTGCTGCCGGCGATCCTATTATGATCAGCAACGGCAATCTGACGACCGCTGCCGGCGATCCGATCATGAATGCTGCTGCAGGCGATCCCATCATGCTTGCTGCTGCAGGAGATCCGATTATGACGAATGCAGCCGGTGATCCGATCATGAATGCTGCTGCAGGAGACCCGATCATGATGACGACCGGTCACTTCTCAAGCTACACTTTCGTTGTCGTTGACGACGTTGAAGAAGAGAATAATACAACGAATCCAGGAAACCAGCATTCAGGCGAAGTTACATGCAAGACCGTAAAAGAGTGGGATACTCTCTACGGTGACGGAGAGGATGCTGACTACAGTGACAAAGAAGACAGCTCAATCTACTGCCAGAAAACAGGCGAGATGCTCGTTTACTGCATTTACGGTGATTTCTACGGCGCATATTCCGACATCTACTCGATAAAAGTCGGTGACAAAGAATTCAAATGCGAATCGGAAAACAACGAAGACTGTGTTTTCGGAATGGAACAGTACTGCGAAGCGCTTGACGGCGAATATGAAGACGGTTACTACTGTGAAGAACAGGGAACGTGCGAGAAAACCGGAGAAATTGCGAAAGTCTGCGCTTCAACAAAAGGCGACGGAAACTTCTACTATCAGGCAGGCGACAAAAAATTCGACGGATGCACGAACGAGAATGTCGAGGATTGCTATAATGAGTTTATCGAATACTGCGGAGATACGATTTCCGAAGAAGAAGAGGAAGAAGAAGAAATTCCTGAAGAGTGCAGTTATTACATGTATTGCGAAAGCGGAGATTTCGACATTTACCGCTGCACTCCGGAAGACGATGACATATACATTTTCTACAGCGGATATTCACAGGAATGCGATGAACCTGAAGAAGATATGGAAAGATGCGACAAAGAGCTGGCTCTTTTCTCAGACTCTTGTTCCAGTAATGAATAATTTTTTATTTGGGAGGATGTTATGAAATCTTACATTGCTGAATTTATCGGCACATTAGCACTTGTAACTTTGGGTTGCGGCACGGCAATGCTTGTCGGCTGCGACGCTGCAAACGGCGGCGGCTACATTCTCACTGCTTTTGCTTTTGGTCTCACGATCGTCGGAATGGCTTACTGCGTAGGCAACATTTCCGGCTGCCACATCAATCCGGCTGTTTCTCTCGGCGTTCTTATGACAGGCGGAATGACAGTTAAAGACTTCATCGGCTATGTGATTTCCCAGTGCCTCGGCGCACTTGCAGGTTCGGGACTTCTCGCGCTTATCTTCAGCCTCGGCGGAATCGCTGACAAAACCGGCGGATTCGGCACGAACGGCCTTGCAGGCGTAAACGGAAGCGTTGCTGCAGGTCTTATAGTCGAGATCGTTCTCACCTTCTTCTTCGTTTTCACGATTTTGGGCGTTACTTCGAAGAAAGGCAACCACGGCTCGTTTGCAGGCGTAGTAATCGGCTTCACGCTTGTTCTTGTTCACATTCTCGGCATCGGTCTTACCGGAACATCGGTAAACCCGGCTAGAAGCTTCGGCCCGGCAGTTGTAGCTGCGATCTCCGGAAACACCGCTCCGATCGCTGCTCTCTGGGTCTTCATAGTTGCTCCGCTTATCGGTGCTGCGATCGCTGCATGTCTCTGGAATTTCCTTTCAAAAGAGAACTAAATTCTTATAAGCAGAATCACTATTAAATTTTTTCTTTTCGGCTTGACATAGAATTTTAGTATGATATTTTTCCGCGCCGTTGACTGTGTCCGGCCGCCGTTGACCTTGTCCGGCCGTTTTAATAACTTAACATTTGGAGGATCAAATGACCAGAAAGAAAGTTCTCATCATGGGTGCTGCCGGTAGAGATTTCCACAACTTCAACACCTATTTCAGACACAATCCAGAGTACGAAGTAGTTGCTTTCACCGCTACTCAGATTCCTGACATCGACGGAAGAAAGTATCCGAAGGAACTCGCAGGCGAAGACCTTTACCCGAACGGTATTCCTATTTATGACGAAACCGAACTTCCGAGACTTGTAAAAGAACTCGGCGTTGAAGTATGCGTATTCGCTTACAGCGATATTTACTATCCGATAGTTATGAGCAAAGGCGCTCTCGTCAACTCGCTCGGCGCAGACTTCGTTCTTATGGGCTATGACAAGACGAAAATCAAATCCTGCAAACCGATCATTTCGATCTGCGCGGTAAGAACCGGCTGCGGCAAAAGCCAGACAACAAGATTCATCTATGATATTTTCAAGAAAATGGGCAAAAAGGTCGTTGCTGTACGTCACCCGATGCCTTACGATCCTGACCTCAACAAACAGGCTGTTCAGCGCTTCGCTAAGATCGAAGACCTCAAAGCTAACAACTGCACAATCGAGGAAATGGAAGAGTATGAGCCGCACATTGCTGCAGGCAACGTAATTTATGCAGGCGTTGACTACGAAGCTATCCTTCGTCAGGCTGAAAAAGATGTCGACGGCGAACCCGATGTCATCCTCTGGGACGGCGGAAACAACGATTTCCCGTTCTATGATTCAGACCTCAAGATCGTTGTCGTAGATCCTCTCAGACCGGGTCACGAATGCCTCTACTATCCGGGCGAAGTCAATGTTCTTATGGCTGACGTTATCGTCATCAACAAGATGGACAGCGCAACTCCGGAAGACATCGCAACGGTTAAAGCAAACTGCAAGAGACTTGCTCCGAACGCAGTCGTTATCGAAGCTGACTCCGAACTTACCGTTGACGGCGACATCAAAGGAAAGAGAGTCCTCATCGTTGAAGACGGCCCGACACTTACCCACGGCGGCATGAAGACCGGTGCTGCAAAAGTTGCTGCACAGAGAAACGGCGTTAAAGAGATGGTTGACCCGAAACCGGCAGCTGTCGGCAAAATCGCTTTCACCTACAGAAAGTACCCGAACATCGGCGAAGGCATCCTTCCGGCTATGGGATACGGCGAAGAGCAGACCAGAGACCTTGAGAAGACGATCAACGCAATCGATGCAGACATCGTTCTCAGCGGCACCCCGATCGACCTCGGCAGAGTTGTAAACGTCAACAAGAAGATCGTACGCGTCGGCTACGAACTTGCTCCGAGAGGAAACGGCGCAGAAATGCTTAAAGAAGCTGTTGAAAAACTTTTCAAATGCAAAGGTTGCTGCAAATAGTTTTTTGTAACTGATTTTTCAGGAAGAGGGGGCACTTGTCCCCTCTTTCTTTTTTTGATGGAGTTTTTATGAAAATAGTGATCGCACTCGGCGGCAATGCCTTGATAAAACCGGGAGACAAAGGAACCGTAGAAGATCAGGAAAGAAATATCCGCGCTTCGATGGACGGTATAGTTAAACTCATTAAAGACGGGCATCAGGTTGTAATCACTCACGGAAATGGCCCTCAGGCGGGTGCAAGGCTCATCCGCAACGAAATGGCCGAGACTGAAGTTTATCCCGATCCGCTCGTCGTATGCGTCGCAGACACGCAGGGCAGCATGGGATACATGATCGAGCAGGGGCTTATGAACTGCCTCAGCAAAGCTGGTGAAAAGAAGATCAAAGTCGCGACTTTAGTGACCCAGATCGAAGTCAATCCGCTCGATCCGGCTTTCAAAAAGCCGACTAAGCCGGTAGGCCCTTTCTACAATCAGCAGAAAGCTCTGATGAAGATGAAAAACGGCTGGAAAATGGTGGAAGACAGCGGTCGGGGTTACCGCAGAGTCGTTCCGTCTCCGATGCCTCTCAGAGTTCTCAACCCTGAAGCCATGAATACCCTCATTGACGCTGGTTTTACCGTCATTACAGGCGGCGGCGGCGGTATTCCTGTCTATAAAAGCAAAGATAAATCGGGTTATCAGGGGATCGACGCGGTTATCGACAAAGACTTGGCAAGCGTAATGATCGCACAGACTATCGATGCCGATATGGTCATAATCCTCACCGGTGTTGAAAAAGTCGCGGTCAACTTCAAGTCCGACAAACCGACATGGCTCGACCAGATGACTTCTGCCGAAGCCGAAAAATATCTGACTCAGGGCGAATTTCCGGCAGGAAGTATGGGGCCAAAGATCAGATCGGCGATAGATTTTGTCAAAAACGATCCGAAAAAAGTCGTCATCATCACTTCCGAAGACAAACTTGCCGACGCAATGGAAGGCAAGACCGGCACGAGAATAGTTCACTAAATTAAAAAAGATTTTTTTCAATATTCTTACCGAAGTCACCGTCTGTAAAAAAATTTCCACTTTTTTCTTGCAAGCACCTGATTTTTATTGTATATTTTCACTCGATAGAAATTGAGTCGGAGGCAACCGAGTAAAAATGAGAGCTTCAGAAAACTTTTTAGGACGCAGAAACGAGCTTGAAAAATTAGCAGCTTTTTATTCAAAAAACAGTTTGCAGACAGCTTTGGTTTATGGAAGACGCAGGATCGGAAAAACAGAATTGATAAAGCATTCTTTGAGCAAAACAGGAATTCAATCAGTCTATTTTGAAAGCAAAGAAACTTTTGAAGAGAACAATGTAGCATCACTTTCCGAAATAATTTCAGATGTTTTGGGTTTTCCGCCGCTGGCCTTCAAAAGCATTGAAGAAGTTCTCGATTTTGTTTTCAAACAGGCTGTTCAGAAGGAATTAGTGCTTGTCATCGACGAATATCCCTATTTGCAGAAAGTGGTCAAAGGGCTCGACAGTGTCATCCAATACATGATTGACAAATACAAAAACGAGTCAAAACTGAAACTGATCCTCTGCGGCTCATACATCGATACTATGAAAAACCTTCTCGAAAAACAAAATCCGCTTTTCGGCAGGTTTGACCTGATCATTGACCTAAAAGCAATGGACTATGCTGATGCCGCCTTGTTTTATCAGGATTTCAGCGACGAGGACAAAGTCCGCCTCTATTCGGTTTTCGGCGGAGTTCCTTACTACACAAGGCTGATTGATTCCGAAAAAAGTGTCCGGCAGAACGTCATCGACCTTATCGCCAGCCCGGGAAGCCGTCTGGAAACCGAAGTCGTGATGTTTCTGAAATCGGAAATCCAGAAAATGGGCAACGCCTACGAAGTTTTTGAAACCCTCGCGAAAGGAAAAGTGAAATTCAGCGATATTCTTTCGGAATCGGCAGTTTCAAGTTCTCCGACGCTTTCCGACATTCTTGAAAAACTCCAGCGGATGGAACTCGTCAGAAAATATGCCCCGATAAACGACGAGAACAACAAGAAAAAATGCGGCTACTACATCTGCGACAACCTTTCGCTTTTTTATTTCAAATACATCTACCGCAATCTTTCACGCCTGAATGTCATGAATCCCGATGTTTTCTTCGACAGATTCATTCAGCAGGATTTCGAAGAGCAGTATGTTCCGAAATGTTTCGAGGAGATCTGCCGACAGTATCTTGTAAGAAAGAATAAATCGTGCGAGCTCGAAAATCCGTTCGAAAAAATAGGCAGATACTATTACGACGACCCCGCAAACCGCAGAAACGGCGAATTCGACATCGTGACGCAGAACGGTAAAGATTTCACATTCTACGAAGCGAAGTTCCGCTCGACTCCGCTCACAAAAGCCATGATCGATGAAGAAATCAGACAGGTGAACGCCGCAGGACTTACCTGCAGAAAATATGGTTTCTTCAGCCGCTCAGGCTTTGACGGAATCGAAAATACCGACAAAAACGACCTGCTTTTGTTTGAACTCAGGGATTTGTATAAATAAAATTCACTTTTTTTCAAAACCGGGCCGGATTTTATTGACTAACGCCCTCGGATTGATTTCACCCCGTTTAAACACAAATCTTTGAATAAAATATAAAAGGACAATGTTTTCATAAATATCTTTTATAAAGATTTTAGAATAAATATCAACTAAAAATTTAATATTAAATTAAAAATTGTCGTCTTCGCTCAGCGTCACAACGCAATCACCACTCGCATTTCCTCATTCTCCGAGTCAAGATTTTTATTTTCTGGCTTCTTTTTCGATTTCTTTTCGAAGCCATTCCGTCAATTTCTCTTCAGAAGGAAGATTGAGTTTATATTTTTGGATGAAAAGGTTTGCATCAATACCGTCGGTGGCATATTTAACCAGTTCTTTTCCGGCTTCAGTGCACATCAGGATTCCGATCGGCGGATTGTCGTCACTCTGCATTATATTGTGCCGGTAGTATGAGAGATAAAGGTTCATCTGCGCAATATCGTCATATTTGATTTTTTTCGCTTTCAGGTCAATCAGGACGTGACACTTCAAAATGCGGTGATAAAAAACCAAGTCGCAGAAAAAATAGTCATCGTCAATAAGAAACCGCTTTTGCCGTGTTTCAAAACAAAAACCGTTTCCGAGTTCGAGAATGAATTTCTCAAGATGATTTACAAGTGCTTCTTCCAAGTCAGATTCTTCAATTATCTCGCTGTCTTTCATTCCTAAGAATTCATAGACAAACGGACTCTTCACTATTTTTTCGGCAAGCTCCATTTTTTCGGAACCTGACTGGATATATCTGCTCATTTTTTCAGGATTCCTGCTGATCGCACTCCGCTCGAAATAATTTGTCTGAATCTGTCGCTTCAATTCACGCACAGACCATGTGCTTTTGATTGTTTCAAGTTCGTAAAAAACTCTTGCAAGAGGATTTTCTACGCTCAAAATCAACGAAAAGTGGGTAAACGAAAGATGTGAAAACAGTTTTTCCGGAGGAATTTGAAGCTTGTCATCAAATTGGGCAATCACTGATTGCCCGATTGGTGCTTGAATCTGGCAGGCACTGTTTGCCAAATTAGTTTCAGCGAGATCATGTTTTAATTGTGCAGACGCTGTCTGCCCAATTTGGCAATCACCGATTGCCAAATTACTTTCAAGGAGTTCCTGTTTTGATTGGGCAGACGCTGTCTGCCCAATTGTGCAATCAGTGATTGCAGTATTTAGAAGGCTACATTCTATTGTTGGAATCAGCCTTTCATCAGCTTTGAACTCATTCAACACATAGGCAAAAATTGCCTGCTTAAGAAATTTAAATTCCATAAAAAATTGTCTGTATAACTTTAAATTTCTGTATGAAAGAGATTTTTTGTTCAAATTTTCCGCGAGTTTTTGAAGAGTTCTTTCTCCATATTTAGCCCGGTCTTTACCATTCTGCTCGTAGTTTACGATATAAAAGCCGATGAGCCAGTTCCTTGCCGTAACATTTCTGTTTATCGCTTTTGCCGTGTTCTCTTCAAAAACAAGGTTGAGAGAATTTATCGAACTTTCAAGTTGATTAAAATCAATATTGTTTTCCATATTCAAACACTAGAAACAAATTTTTACATCAACATTATGATTAAATTTGAAAAATTATCAAATATATTTTGATTTTAAATTAAAAATTGTCGTCTTTTCGTGGCGACACGATGCAATCACCACTCGCATTTTCTCATTCTCCGACTCAACATTGTCTAATATTTAAATTTCAAAATTATTCAATAAAATTAGATATTTACGCTATTGAAATAAGAAAGGGGATTTTTGGCAACGGTATAAATAGACCCCTAAGAAATAACACTGCTCTCAAACATCCTCTTTGTAATTGCAAAGCTCAAGAAGGATTGAGACCCCTAAGAAATAACACTGCTCTCAAACTCAACTTCACGCCCGAAATTAAGGTCAACAAATTGAGACCCCTAAGAAATAACACTGCTCTCAAACGGCTGTTCCGCCGAATGTTTTAATATCATGAATTGAGACCCCTAAGAAATAACACTGCTCTCAAACTTTGAGTTGATGACGCATATTGAAAGATGTAATTGAGACCCCTAAGAAATAACACTGCTCTCAAACAAGTCCTCAAACATCGGAAGAGTTATAGAGAATTGAGACCCCTAAGAAATAACACTGCTCTCAAACTAGTAGGTTGGCGAAAAAGAGGATCAAGGGAATTGAGACCCCTAAGAAATAACACTGCTCTCAAACCAGCATAACAATGCCGTGATCGTCGTAGGTAATTGAGACCCCTAAGAAATAACACTGCTCTCAAACGTTTACCATTGAGCGAATGAGCGACAGAATAATTGAGACCCCTAAGAAATAACACTGCTCTCAAACACTATAAGCAGAATAATAGTAACTATCCCGAATTGAGACCCCTAAGAAATAACACTGCTCTCAAACGCAAACAGCGGAGCTTATAAGGATTTTGGAAATTGAGACCCCTAAGAAATAACACTGCTCTCAAACAAATACAAACATCTTGGGGCTTTTGCTGCAAATTGAGACCCCTAAGAAATAACACTGCTCTCAAACGGTTACAGTGTGATCCGCTGTGAAGCCCATAATTGAGACCCCTAAGAAATAACACTGCTCTCAAACGCATTGGCGGCTATTATCTGGCTGAATTGGAATTGAGACCCCTAAGAAATAACACTGCTCTCAAACAGAAATTCAGTATAAATCGAGCAGTCCTTAAATTGAGACCCCTAAGAAATAACACTGCTCTCAAACCTTTCCGACAACAAGCCCTTTTTCATCGTAAATTGAGACCCCTAAGAAATAACACTGCTCTCAAACGTTCCGATCAGAGCCTCGCCCCTGTAAAGGAATTGAGACCCCTAAGAAATAACACTGCTCTCAAACCTCAAATTCTGATCAAAATCAGAAAAAACGGCCTGCAACCGCTGAGGTAAGAGAGCAAAAGTCTCAATCATTTTAACAAATTTCACAAAGAGCAGAATCTATAATATACCGTTGCTCACTTGTCAGAAGCGGATGTTCTCCACTTTCGATCATCAGCAGATTATAGCCATGTTGAAGCACTGTTTCAATAAATAATTCTATTTCTTTGTCGTTGACATAACTTCTTAAATTTACTGTAAAAAACAGTTTTTTCCTATCAAATTCCGTAACAAGTTCGAAGTAATCGATGATTTTTTCGCATAGAGTGTCGTAATCGTTTTTAAATTCAAACCCTGACGCTTTGATTATTGAAGCCGCAGAGATTTTGCTGAAACTTATGTCGCATGAGAAGTTCGCCGAAATTTCAAACAAATATGCTTCAAGCTGGCTCAGAATTTCAGCTGTTTTTTGAAAATATTCTCCTGAAACCGCTACTTGTTCCACGGCAGAAACTGCTTTATTTACCAACGTTTTCCGGTTTAGATCAAATGGGATAAATTGGGTCAAAAGATCGGCATTTTTGGAAAAAGTCAGGATTTTATTTTCTTCTGACAAAACACTTTTGCCGTCAAAACCTTCGATTTGACTGCTGATGTCGGTAATTACTTCAAAAAACAGCTTTTGGTTTTCAATTATGAGCGAGTTCACTTTACCGATTTCAGTGTCAAAAACATGATTTATGTCAGGACAAACAAATTTCATAGTATCACCACATGTTCATTGCTGCTGATAATGTCGCTGCTGTACTCACCGACAACATATTCCATCCTTGAAAACTGCTTTTCTGTTATTGAGAGATATTGTACAAGTCCTTTTGGCGGCTTATGTTTGTTTATCAGGTTTTTGATTGAGCTTTCAACTGTCGGAGTTGTTATCAGTTTGCAATAGACAGATTCCTGCAGCATGATAAAGCCGTTTCTTATAAGAAACTTGTGAAAATGCCTGTAGCTTTTTCTATCTTCAGGTGTCAAAGTAGGCAGGTCAAAGAATATAAAAGCTCTCATAAATCTGTAACTCATAAATTGTAACTATAGAATTTTATTTTGGAAATGTCGTTTTGTTCAATGGCATCAAAAACGCTTTTTGTGTAGATTTTTATAGCGTTCAGAAGCGTTTGTTGTGCCGAATCAATATAAACGGTTTTTTCGAGGATGTGCCAAAGTGAATGTTTTATCTCAGTTGTGAATTCCGTCATTTTTCCAAGGGAACATACGACTCTGTCTGCCGCGATTCTGAAAGGTTCCATGAGATCGCAACCCAAATTGAAGTGATTAAACATATTGTCGTGGCATATTCCAAGTTGAGTCAGGTATCCGTTTGCTGAGATTTCTCTGTTGAAAGCCGAAAGAATCAGGCTATATCCATAATTTAAAGCCGAATTTACCGGATCGTCACTGCCGCGGATAAAATCCATTCCGAAAATTGCGTTGAAATAAACTTTTGCCGCATGGCCTTCACGGTTTGAGACATCCATAGGTTCAACCTGTGTTATATATGATGCAAGCATTGAGGCTTCGCTTTCTTTGCCTCTGACAAGAAGAAATTCTGCTTGTTTTCGTATCTTTTCTTTGACTATTTCGCGCCACACTTCAGCCTTGCTTTCAGTATTCCATGCAATTTGAGTCCTTATTTTTGACGAGCTGTCATGGCTGCCGTGGTGCGGAATTAGTTCAGCAGCCGGGTTCCTTTTGGAATCGCAGAAAATGAGTTTTATTTTTCTTTCGGTTAGGGCTTCAATCAGGCAGCCTGTTATTGCAACAGCCGGATTTTCGATAACAACGGTTGCTATTTCATCAAGGAATATCCGCTTTGTTTCGTCACTTCGGATGACGAGATAACCCATTTTGGAATCAAGTTTTGCCTGACTTGAAATTATTACGGTTCGCCAGCTCATAACAGGTCAAGAAGGTTTTCTGATTTCTTTTCCCAAAGCCCTGAAGCGGAAGAATCGATTATACGGACATCGGAATAGTTCTTTTTCCAATTTGATATATTTGAACTTATCATTGTTCCGGCGGTTCTTCCGAGTCCTCCTATTGATGTCAGGTCACAACCTCGATCCATTCTGCAAAATACCTGATGAATGTTGAGAAGAGTTTTGACCTGTTCCTTGACATCGAGTGAGATAAATTTTTCTCTTCCTTTCTCTAAAGTTTCAGTCGGAGCATTTAAGCGTTTTGAATAGATGGAATTTTTAAGTTTTTTGATGTACAGGTCGTAAAGTTCGATATTTTTTTCTACGGAAATTTTGTCGTATTCTTCGCTGTAAATATAGTTGGAATTTTTTGCACATTTTTCGTCAAACATTTCAAGTTTTTTAAGGTAGAAATGCCAAAACTTGTCAGTAGAGAATTGCACTATTGGCTGAGCTATTAATTTGCTGCCTCCACTGGCACTTCCTGTGATGCAGATTTTAAAGCCGTCAAGTGACAAAACGGTATTTATTTTCCAAGGTCTCATGCCGAGCGGGAATGAAATTTCATCCACTTCTTTGCCGAGTATTTGTTTAAGCCTCGAAAGAGAGTATTGATGCGCGAAATCTTTATCTGCAAGGAAATGTTTTCCGTGAAGAAGCTCGACCGACATAATCATAATATCCTGCTTTTTTCCGATTTTATACTTTACTGGAATAAAGAACATGCTTCCGGCTTTGTTGTAACCACCGTATTTTTCTGTCGGAAGATCTTTCTTTCTCGGAATAAGTCCTTCAGCCGCAGGAACAGGCATTTGATCAAATAATCCGCCTTTTTTGAAAAATGCGAATTTTGTAAAGTGAGCATTGTTCTTTACAGCCGTTTCTTTGACTTTAGCGAGCATTTTTAATCCGTCCCAGACAACCTTTCCGTCGCATATAAGAGGGTGAGTGAAGATAGTTTCTATTTTGATTGAGTAATCTGAGTTTATGTTAAAGAATTTTTTCGTAAATTTCATGTTGTAAACATTACCAGTTACGATATTCAGATAAGCATCGACGGCATGATGAAGATCATTGAAAAGCCTTGATTTCCAAATTTTGAATTTATTGCGGAATTCTGAAGCAAGGCTCGCTTTGCAACAAACGATTTCAGTTCCACTAAACTTTTTCTCAAGAAGTGTCTTGATTGCTTTTACTGCTTGGGATGTTTCTACGAGCTGCCTGTTTATGAATCCGAGCTTTTCATCTTCAGTAAATGGAGTCGATCTTGTCAGGCGTTTGAATTTTTCTTCGCTTATAAGTTCTTTTTCTTTAAGAATTTCCCAAAATCCTAACATTTTATTTCTTATGTCTGAGGGTATAGGATATTCGTTTTTCTTTACATTCTTGTTGATTGGTCCATAGACAAGGACTTTATTGTCTAAACTATCGTCTTTTACATAACTTTGCGGGTAAATATGATCTATGTCATAATTTACACCAAGAGCATCAATATCATCTATTGCATTCCATGTGTACATACATCTTCCAAGTTGCATGAAATAAAGGAATAGTTTTTCGCTTTGAAGTTCGTTATCGCTCTTTTTTTCAAGCTGTTGTCGCAGAATTTGAACATCATCGTCGCTGCATTTTTTGTAAAGCTCAAGTATTTGTTCCCGCCTGCTGTTTGTCCGATTTCCTTTTTTATCTTTTTTGCCGCCGCGGGTCGTTTCAATGAATATTTTTGCCGGTTTTCCGAATGCTTTAGTGATATCTCTGATGATATCCAAAGCTCGGTAAATTGGCCTTTTTACGGCATTCGAGATATACATTTCATCGAGCTTCTCTTCCAATGTAGGTTCTTTTTCGGAATAATATTCGTTGCTTAATTTTTCTATTTCTTCTTTAAAAGTGAATTTGTCACTTTCAATAATTTCCATCAAGTTGTAGTTCGTGTTCCAAAGTGTGCCGAGTATCGTGCTTTGTTCACCGGTTTCCTTATTTATTCCTTGTAATTCATCGAGAAATTCTCGGGAAAGTCTGCCGAAATCTTTGATTTTTATTCCGCAGATGTATTTCCTGTCTTTTTCATTAATGTCGGGAAATTCTTTCTCAAGCCATACTGAAAGACGCGATTTATCTTCCGCATAAGTCGATCTTTTTATGATTTCTTCGACTTCTTTTTCTGTCAAAGTGTTCGAATCCATTAGCTTTTTGAAAGCGTGGTGCGGCGCGAGGTCTGATTTTATTGTTATATCGATACCTTCAAGTTCTGATTCGTTTCCTTTTTCCAGAAAATTATTGGTGACAAGGAAGTTTTCAATATTTTTTCGCGTTACTTTTTTCTTGGACATAAAAAGTTCGTTGAAAATCCTTTGCTTTAATTCAACACTTATCTTTTCTCCGTTGATCTTCAAGTTGTTGATTTCATTCAGTACTTCAAATTTATGGTAGATGAGCGAATCTTTCGGGAGGACATCTGCTCCGGGAATATATGAGCATTTGTTTGTTAGTTTTTGAATAAATGCTTCTTCGCTTGCTTCGAGATTGATTATTTTTTCAAAATTCCAGGGATATATTTTTTCTTTCTCCATGTTTTTATGTCGTTCGAGCCATGCTTTATTTGATCTTTCATTGAGAGGTCCGACAAAGTAGGGTATTTTAAAAAGGAAAATGTCTTCAATCTTTTCTTTAACACTGATGCCGTCTTCGTCTTTTTCGTTGAGGAAGGGAAGATATTTTGAAGCATTGCGGAGTATTTCTTTGAGCTCGTGAAAATAAAGCTGGTGAGGGATAACACAATTATCACCGTCTTTCTGTTTCGGCATGAATTTGCGTATTTCGAGCCGTTTTTTCATATCTTCGAAGCGGATTTTGTCATCTGCGTCAGGTTCTATTTCCTTTATGATTCCAAGGATGAATTTAGAAAATTCCTCTTTGTTTTTTCTCCATTTTCCGGCATGAGGTTCATCGGTGTGATGCGAATATGCAGCATAATTGTCTTTGTCAGTTATGCGGAAAACCTCGTTGTATTTTTCAGGAACATAAGTTCTGACAACGTGTTTGAGGAAAGCCAGATCTTTTTTGTGAGTTTTATAAGTTTCGATTTTTGCTTTAGAAATAGTCTTTTCACCTGCAAGAATGTCTATTAACCGCGCCCAGTCGTAGATGGGGCGCATTGCGGCGATAAGATCGTAATCATCGCCGATTTCAGATGCTGTTTGTTCAAATTTTTCCTCATCCATGCCGAGAGAAACCGATTTGTTTTCAAGTTCGTCATAGTCATCGTTGCCGAAAAGATCTGAAAGTTTGCATGTTCCGCCGGCAAGGAGTTTCAAAATTCCTGCCTGACTGAAAGGAAAATCTTCTGAAACATCTTTCGAAGGTTTACCTCTATAAATGAGTTCACAAAGTTCTTTGTATTTTTGAGTTGCTCCAATGCTTTTCTTTAATGTTTCAGCCAATTTGTCTCGATTGACGGCATCTTCGCTCCATGGTGTTTTGTAGTCGTTGCATTTAAAATATAGGAAAAAATCATCATAAATTTTGTCGAAATCATTACCTATGTTGTCAACATTCAAATTTGGTGTTAGGAAATGTCCTCTGTGCGCTACAAGCCAAGCACATGCGAGATAAACAAGCCTGACATCGTGAGGCTCTTTGCTTTTCATCAAGTCATCAATGAGGTGATGAATGGTAGGATATTGTTTATGATATTCCTTGTCGGTAAAATCGTTATCGTTGAAAAGTGTGAATTTTTCGTTTTTCTCTTCAGGCCAGAGAGTGCTTTCTTCAAGACGGATGAAAAAACGCGGGTCGATTTTTCCGATTTCTTTCGCAAAAAGTTGCTGAAGCAGGTCGATTCTCTGCTGTCTGCGGTCGAGCCTTCTTCTTGCTGTTCTGAAGGCACGCCGCTCTGTATTCAAAGAAGCGGCATCAAAAATTGTTGCGCCCCAGACCGGTTCGCCGTGGAATTTGAGCAGATTGTAGTTTTCATCTGTTGCAGCATAGCCGACTGAATCAGTTCCGATGTCGAGAGAAAGAAAATAATTTTTGTTTTGAGCGTTTTTCATCTTGATTTTTCCTCATTTGTTAAATATATAGCCATCGTAATTTTGTAGACCCCTATGGAATTACACTGCGAGTTCAAATAAAAGTTTGACTCAAATCGTTGGCTTGACCAACCGCACAGAGTGTGCATCTGGGACTTCTTGCAAGTCCCATTTTTTTTATTGTCTGATATTTGTTTTTTCACTTTTGCAATCCTTCTTCCCCAGAAAACATCAATAATAAGACAGATGTTTGGTAAATAATCAACAATTTTTCCTCAGAATTTCTAAAAATTTTTTATACAACTATTTTTTTGAAAAAACTGCTGGAAAAAGCACGAATTTTCTGAACTCAGGCAATATATGCCGGAGTTGGTGAGTAAAATAAATCTTTTTTGTGGTCAAAATTTTGACCTTGATGCGGGCAAGCTGCCCGCGCTCCGACATTGACGACCTATTTTTTTCTGATTTCGCGAGACGTTTCAGGAAACGCCTCTACCGATTTTAGGCGCCCCTGATTTCAGGGGAGCTGCCGCAAGCGGCTGAGGGGTCTGTAAGGATTGCAAATTCCCAGGCAAAAATTCTGAAATTATCTTAAAATAAAAATCTAAAAATAATTTGACTTTTTCTTTAAATAACACTAAATTTATTTGATGATTTTTGGTTTTTAAATTGGAGAGTTTTTAATGACAAAAACAAATGCAATTAAACTTTTTGAAGACAAACTTGTGCGTTCTGTCTGGGATGACGAGAAAGAAGAGTGGTTTTTTTCAGTTTTTGATGTGGTGGAAATCCTTACGGACAGCAAAGATCCGAAGCAATACATAAAAAAGATGCGGATGCGGGACGAAGAACTGAATTTCAACTGGGGTACAATTTGTACCCCGCTTCAAATGATCGGACGTGACGGAAAACGGCGTGAGATTCAATCGGCCGACACAAAAGGCATTCTGCGCATAATTGTTGCATAACGAAAGCAAAAAATCCGCAAACTTTGGAAGAAAATGCGAAATGTGCGCACGAAGGCGGCAATGTCGCTGCCGTTGCACGGAAAGAACTCGAATCAAAAACCGGCAAAAAAGTCGTAACACCGCTGAATGCCAATACTTTTTTAAAAGGTCAGCTGGAAAACAAAGAAAAAATCGCAGAAATTCCAGATAAAGAAAGCAGCACTGACGATAACTCCCCAAAATAACTACCATTTCCGTTCAAGGTCAAAGAGCCTTCCGACACTTTTTCGGACCTGAAAACTGTGTTTCGTCACACTTTTTCGGGGCTGAAATAAAAAAATCACTTTTTTTTAAAGCCGGGGACGAAGAGTAATTTTATTCCAGGATACCGGTTTCTTTGAGAAGTCCTTCCGTGTCGTATTCCGCAAGTTCTTTGCGGTAACCGTTTTTGATTATGTGGTATTCGCCGGTGAAGCCTTCGAATTTCTTCATTACGCTTCCGAGTTCAGTGTAATGGCGGATCGTCATTTCAAGAGTTTTGTCATTAAAATCAGCCACTTCCAGAATTGCTTTTGCTGAATCGTAGTCAGTTTTTTCAAAAAATTTCACGCGGTATGTGCTTGAAGGAAGAGTGCGCAGGATTTTTTCCGCTTTTTTGATCTTTTCACGGTCGCAGAAGGCAAAAGTAAGGAATTTTATTCCGGAATTTTCGAGGATAGAGTTGAGTTTTTCAAGAGTTTCCTTTTCGTTGACTTCCTCGGTGAGCCAGACTGTGCCGAATTCCTCGTCAACTTCGACTCCGACCGGTGCCGGAAACGCTAAATTGAAACGCGGCATGGGGTGAAAACCGTCGGAATAGAGGATCTTGAGGTCGCTAAGAGTGAGAGCTTTGAAAAGAAATGAAACAAGGTCAAGGTGCCCTACACTTATCGAATTTCCGTGTTTCGAAAGCGAGAAAATGTATGGAAAAGAGTTGTTTTTATTGCTTTTTTCGGGAATTTCAAAGGTCTCGTTCTCGTCAAGAGCCTTTCCGGTGAACTTCAGCGGCCTGATTTCCTTGAAGTCGCAGGCGCCGCACTTGTTGCAGATCCCCGTTTTCGCACAGTCCGGCGTTTCCTGAAAATTGAACGCTTTTTCGCGCTCTTTCAAAAGAAATCTGCGGTCGATCCTAAGGTCGATATGCTCGTAGGGAAGAGGCTTATCCAGCGGTTTTTCAAGGTAAGTGCTTTCCGGGTCTATCCCTGCATAAACCATTCCTTCGTCCCAGAGAGCAGGATCGAAACTTTCGTCTTCCGTCTGCAAGCCTTTCATATTTTTTGCAACAAATTCAATGACTTTGCCGTATTCGCGCCCTGCACGGCTGAGGTATCCTTCGACTGTGCTGATCTCCTGATCGTGCCATGCGAGTTTCAGATTTCTTATGCCGCGGAGGTTTTCGATTATGATTTTCTGCTTTGCCTTGATTTCGGCAGGACTCGACATTTTTTCCCACTGGAAAGGGGTGAAAGGCTGCGGCACAAAAGTCGAGAAGCTTGCGCTTATCATCGCTTTTTTACCGAATCTTTTCACATAGTTGCACATTTTTTTAACAAGTTCTACCGTCTCAAAAAGATCCTCTTCCTCTTCATGCGGAAGACCGAGCATGAAGTAGAGTTTGACCGCCTGCCAGCCGTTTGAAAATATCGTGTTGAGGGCGTTCAGCAGATCTTCGACGCTGTTGCCCTTGTTTATCATTTTGCGCAGCCTGTCGCTTCCCGATTCGACCGCGAGAGTGAAACCGACTTTGCGCCCTTTTCTTATCGCGTGTGTGATTTTCGGAGTGATAGTTTCAGTTCTGAGGCTCGGAAGCGAAACCGAGATCCGGCGGCTGTAGCGGCTGTATGAGCGGACTAAAATATCTTCGATCTCGCTGTGGTCGGCAGCCGAAAGCGAGAGGAAACCCGCCTCGTCATAACCTGAAGTCCGGACGACTCTGTCAAGAATTTCGCAAATATTTTCAGCACTTTTCTCTCTGTGAGGGCGGTAGAACATTCCCGCCATGCAAAATCTGCAGCCGCGTGTGCAGCCACGCATTATTTCGATCGTGAAGCGGTCGTGGATCGTTCTCATCGCAAAGATCGGAGCGTCAAAAAGCGAGTCCGGGTCGTAGTTGAGATCCTTGAGGACCGCTCTTCTTGCTTCAAAACCCGAAAGCGAGCCGTCGGGATTGATTTTGACAGAGTTTTCATCGTGTTTCGACGGAATATAGATTGCCGGAATTTTGGAAAAAGCCTCGATTCTTTTCTGTTTTTCCTTAATATTTTCAAGTATATCCATAAATTCTTCGGCATAAGGCTCAAACTCGCCGATCGAGACCGCGTCTATGAAATCAGCCATCGGCTCAGGATTGCACATGACAGGCCCGCCAGACCAGATTATCGGATAATCACTTGAATTTATTCTCTCTTTTGAATGGATCGGGATACCTGCGATTTCCATGATTTTAAGAAAATCGGGGTATTGCAGCTGATACTGGAACGAAACCGCAATGATGTCGAAATCGCGGTAATTCACCCCGTGCATCATCGAAGTGAGCCCGCCGCTCGCCTTTGCCTCTTCAAATACATCCTTCTGCGGCGAAAAACCGAAATCTACAAGAAATCCGCGGCGGTTAAAGAGCGAATAGAGGATCTTCACACCGGTGTGGCTCTGCGCCATCTCGAAAAGATCGGGAAAAAGTATCAGAACTTTCGGCTTATTGGGATCAGTTTTCACCTTTACAGGCTCGATAAACGGAGCAAAATAACGCCCGGGCTTTTCGATCCTGCGCAGAAAAGAAGTTATGAGTTTCAAAATATTCTCCTAAAATCAAAAGATCTTCATCAAAACGCAGTATTTTAGGAATATATCGGGAAACTTCCAGAAAAATCGTAAGATTATTGCGGTGTCGAATTCTATCTTTATTTCATAAACCGTTATCACTTCTGATTTCGTCAAATACTTTTTTCGCAGGTTCAGTTCTGCCTTCAAGCATGTCGGAATATCCTTTGTTGATTTCGGCATCCAGTTCTTCAGCGGAGAGTGCATCAATCATCGGCGGCCTATCTGCCGGCAGTTTTACGGCAAACGGCAGACCTCTTTGAATGATGATCTGTTTGTAGAACATATTTATCGCGTTGGATGCCGGAACACCAAGTGCCGAAAGTATTCTTTCAGCCTGCTCCTTCACATCGGGTTCGATTCTTGCGTATAAATTCGCCGATTTACCAGACATCGCACACTCCTTTATTTCGTTGCCAAACCAAAACGCAGAATCATAGCACGTTGTGCATACAAACGCAATACATATCTGGAATTTTTTTCGAAAAAATTTAAAACTGTAAGACTGCGTTATTCGCCGTTTAAAGCGGTAAATTTTGTGATTTTGTAAAAAGTTTACGGTTTAACTTGCAAATTCGCTTTTCATCGCTTCGGGATTTCGTCCAGTTCGAAGTGACTTAAAAGAAAATCAAAAATACAATGAGCGCAACAATTCCCAAAACCGCGAGAATTGCCAAACCCATCAAAATACAACCGCAACCACAGCAGGATTCCATTTAAAAATCCTTCCTCTCAAATTTAAGGCAATATCCCCAAGAAGGCTGAGGGGTTTTACGCACAGTGCATGTTCTACGCGCCGAAAACTCAAATTCCCAAAAATCGCCGGTATTTTTAGGTCTCAGAGCGGAACTGCCTGGATCCCACCAATGTTTGCAGACACAGCAAAGTTTTGTCAGTTTAATGTTTACAATTTTCCACATAACCTGCTCCTATCTATGCAAATCTTCCGGCGTTAATACTTCACCGCGTTCTTTAAGAATTTGAGCTGCAACTATTCTTTTAAGCGAATGAGATGTGTTTCTCACGGTATTTTTTAAAGTAGCCGTAGAACAGCCGCTTAGTTCTTCGTAAAGCTTATCCTTATCTTGTTGCATTTTTTTCCCTTCATTAATAGCCATTTGCGTTCCTTTCACTGCCAATTTTGCCAAATCACTTAAAAATCCCATGTTTTTCTCCTGCGTTACCCCGCCGGGAATTAAAAAAACAATGAATATTCCAAACAATATTCTGCTGATTCGCTGTTTTTCTCATATTCACGTTCAAAACTGATTTTTTGTCCGTGCCTTTCTGTTGCATACCAGTGCGTTATCGGAAAATCGGTTCCGAAAAACAATTTCCCGTTTTTGCCGCTTAGTTCAGCCCTTTTTAATTCCTCCAGAGATTCCATAGGAACAAAAGAGCTGTCGGCATAAACATTCTGATATTTTGAAAGCATTTCGATAGCCTGATCTATCGGCCTGCAATGGGCAAGAACTACTTTAACATTCTGATATTCTTTAAAAAAACGCTCGAATTTTCCCGCCTCCTCGAACTCGTCGTATCCGCTGTGGATAAGCAGAGGTAGATTGTTCCGCCCAGCAAAATCAAAAATTTCGTGAACAATATCCGTTGTGCTGCAATCATTCAAATCCCAGTTGTGTGCCCTGGGATGGATTTTTATTCCGCAATAAGGCAGAGTTGCGAAAGCCTTTTCAACAGGAACTCCCTGTTTGTGATAGTCAGGCACATACCAAAGCAACGGCTTGACAACACTCTGAGAATATTGGGTTTTCCCGTCTTTTGCCGAATATATTCCTCCGATTTCCGCTTCTATTTCTGAATATTTCACGCCGAAAATACAACTGCTTGTTGAAGAAAAAACCAATCCGTCGATTTTTACTTTTGGGGAGGTCAGAACTGTATCAAAAACCTGTTGATAATCGTAATATCTGTCGCTCCACCAGCCGATATGAACATGGTTGTCAATCATTTTTTGTGTTTTTCCTGATATTCCTTTGCCCATCTGTCAACGATTTCACGGTTTTTCGCAACAGCGTCGCAGAAATGTCTGTTTAGTTTCAAAGGATCACCATCAGGATTTTCATTTGCGTTTCTTACCATGCACATAGCACAGAAAAGCTGATCTTTGCAGTCGGCACACTCTTTGAAATCCTTGTTTCTCAAACTGCGCAGCCAGTTGATTTTAGGAGAATTTTCCCAAATATTTTTCAAGCTTTCGTCGCAAAGATTTCCGCAGACACAGTTCTGCCAGCCGGCACACGGATAAACATTTCCGTTCGCGACCATGCAGATCGAAGCAACTCCGACCCCGCAGACGATACCTTCCGGATCTTTTTTGTATTCGGCACATTTTTTGAAATAATCATCACGGGTTATCAAATACTGATAGTCAATGTCATCCTTCAAAAGCGTCTCGATTACATCGCCGACTTCCTCAACAGAAAGCCTGTTTTCCAGATTTTCTCTGGTGTTATCGCATTTTGCCATGATGTTGTAGTCTGTGACGACACGCACTCTTAATTTGTCACCGAACTTGAAAACATCGCTCAAACCCTCTTTGTTCTGCTTCATAACGGGACATGAAATCTGAAGCGGAATGTCGTTTTTGACAAGTTTCAAAATTCCGTCGTAGGTTTTCTGCCATGATCCCGGAATTGTTGTGATTTTATCGTGAATCTCAGGGACCATGCTGTAAAGCGAGGTCTGGACCGACGAAATTCTGCTCGTTCTCATCGCCTCGACTATTTCATCTGTCAGAAGCGTAAGATTCGAGAGAACATTCAAAGAAAAATCGTAGTTTTTAGCCGCTTTGAAAAATTCCAAAAACCGCGGGTGCAGCATCGGCTCGCCGCCGGACAAAGTGAGTCCGAGAACTCCCATTTCGCTGCACTGTTCCAGCACGGAATAAAAAAGTTCCGGCTTTATGTCTGTATTTTTACATTCATGCGGAATATAGCAGTGAATGCACCTTTCATTGCAACGGCTCGTCAGCTCTATCTGCAAATTTGTCAGATGCGGATGCTGTTTGAAATGCTCGTCAAGAAAATACTGCGTAGTTTCCTCGGCTCTCGGCAGTTTCGGAGCGAAATTTCCTTTCACCGTCTTCGGTTCAAGCTGTGAATAAGAAAAACGGACATCTTTTCTATCAAGCTCTTCTGCAGTTTCACCGCTAACAATAAAGTTGTCTTCCTCCAAGATTCGGTAAAAATCAATCACATCCTGTCTGATATCGTCAATCGTAACATCGTTGAATGCCACGATGATTTTATTCAGCAATTCTTCCAGAGTCTGCGGTTCCCTTGACAGCGCAAGCAAAAAAACCGCACCGCTTTCGTTGCATACTCTGTCGCTGAAATCGGCTTTGTTCGATATATAGCCAATATTTTCATATTTTCTGATAAACGTATCGAATTTCTGTCTGTATAACATCATTCCATCCCCAGTTTTTTAATCCAATCTTCTTTGCTTATCACTTCATAGTCCATCAAATATTCTCTAACTTGCCGCTCACCATTTTTAATTTCTGTAATTGCAAAATCACTTTTATCACTATTTATTTTCTCGACTTCGCTTTTTGACAAAATAAAGAATTGATTCACATCATAATTTCTTACAACTATTACCAAAAAATCATATTGTTTATTAACTCCCCTCACGACATTGTTTGTAGTCTTAGCATTCCAAGTTGTTGTTTTTACCTGAATTTTCTTAAATTTACGCCCTCTTGCAACAATGACATCCCAATTTTTCTGATTTTTATTCACAGGACGACATACATCATAACCACTTTTCAACAATTCAAGAACAACTAATTGTTCTCCAATTTCTCCAATTATGTTTTTATCCACAAAAACCTCATTTCAAAAGGGCGGCTTTCACCGCCCCGACAAAACTACTTCGTTCTTTCACAATTAAGGCATTTCTGAAGCGTGCTGTTGCAAGCACGTTCCGGATTTACTCTTGCCGAACCTGCAGGACCACGATCCTTTGGAGAGCAAGTTGCCGCGTAACTTCCCTGCGGAGCTGTTTGTGCATAGAACACAGGTTTCTGATAAGGCATTTTTTCCTCCATTGAAAAAACAGTAAAATATCTGAAACGGGACTCCCGAAACAGTCTTTTTTGAAAAATCATAATAACTTACCCTCCCCCCGACTACGGGGAACGCAGGATTCCGACAATATTTTAACGTTTTATTTACTAATAGTCAATATTGTCTTTACCGATAGTCAAAAATTATTTTCTGTATGTGCTATATTAAAAAAAGGAGGTATTTGAGTATGGATGGCAAAACACTTGGCAAACGGGTAAAAGCATTAAGGCGTAAAGCCGGAATAACGCAGCTTGACCTAGCGTGCCGGGTAAATATCAGCGAAAGCTATATTGCGTTGATAGAAGCAGACAAACGAAAACCGGGAATGGATATAATCTCTACTTTGGCAAACGAATTTCATGTCTCTGTTGACTATCTTTTAAGCGGCAAAATTTCAGAAGAAGACAACCTCATGCTCAAAGAATGGACATCTCTTATAAAGGAAAGACCTCAAAAAGATATCGAAAGCGCACTTAAAATCGTCCGCACTTTTTTTGAATGTGTGGACAGCAAAAAATAATTTTCATTTTTGCGATCGGATTTTCGACCGCAGAAACTCGCGTTATTTGCCGTTTAAAACGGTAAAATTTGTGATTTTGTAAAAAGTCTGGAGATATCAAAGTTTTTTCAGTGCTTCATCAACGCTGATTGCCGGAATTTTAGAGTTTTTGAAATCTTTGAGATTTTCGGTAACGATGTAATCAAGATCGGCGTTCTCAGCACTTTTCATCTGCAACCCGTCTTCGAGATCGAAAAAATCCGGATCGTTTAACGATTCAAGAAACAACTCTTTGTTTTCGGTAAGAATAGTGAAATTATTCACCATAATCAGAATGAATTTTCTGCGGATTTCAGGCGAACGGTGATACTTTCGCAAAATATAAAAAACATCTGTAAGCGAATGAGATGTGACATAGCCTTCAGTCATATTATCAAACAGGCATGACTGTACAAGATGCTTTGCTTCCGTATGCTTAGAATTTGTTTCGATAAGCCAATTCAAAAGAATATTTGTATCAAGCAGAATCTGCATACTACACCCCGTAACGCTC
Source organism: uncultured bacterium (assembly GCA_947305505.1). Taxonomy (GTDB): domain Bacteria; phylum UBP6; class UBA1177; order UBA1177; family UBA1177; genus UBA1177. The sequence continues at coordinate 37,673 of CAMZDX010000005.1, forward strand.
GTCCAAATATTCAAGATATTCTTTACGAGCATCAATCTGCGTTTCGCTTTTGATACAGCCGGAAAGATCGTTGAACAATCTCATCGTTTCTTCCTTAGACATTCCGCCTTTTTCTTCATGCTTGTTTTCATTCATGTTTCCGAGCGAAACAACTAAATTGTAAATAATAGTCTGCTGCTCAGTTGTAAGTGCACTCAACGCTTTTTCGAAAACCTCGAAGCTCATTTTCACCTCCATTCCGCAAAAACTGTTGTATTATACTCAATTTTTTTAGAAATGCGAGAGGAAATTATCGGGAATCAATGATGTGAATCTACCACGGCACTGCGATGAGTCCGGTGAAACCCATGAACGCAAGTGCAAGAAGACCTGCAGTGACAAGTGCGATAGGTGCGCCTTTCATCGCTTCGGGGATCTCGTAAAGCTCAAGGCGTTCCCTGATCCCGGCAAAAATTACGAGTGCCAGGAAGAAGCCGAGAGCGGTCGCGATCGTGTAAACTACGCTCTGGAGAAGGTTGTAGTTTTTCTGCGTTACAAGTATCGCGACACCGAGAACGGCGCAGTTAGTCGTGATGAGCGGGAGGAATACGCCGAGTGCCTGATAAAGCGGCTGCGAAACTTTTTTCAGAATGATTTCAACCATTTGCACAAGCGCAGCGATAACAAGGATGTATGCGACCGTCTGCATGAAAGCGATATTGAGCGGGATCAGAACGAGGTTGTAAAGCAGCCAGGTAACTGTCGTAGCCAAGGTCATGACAAAAAGGACCGCCGCACCCATTCCGACCGAAGTCGAAACTTTGTTCGAAACGCCGAGGAAGGGGCAGATTCCCAAAAACTGCGCGAAAACGATATTGTTTACAAGGATCGCGCTGATGAAAACAAGAATATATCCAGTCATTTTCCCCTCCTATGCCGCTTTTCTGTTTTTAATGTGGTTTACGAGTGCGATCAGGAAACCAAGTGCTATGAAAGCTCCGGGCGGCATGATGAAAAGAAGGATTTTGTCAATGTTTTCGGGGATAAACTGGAATCCGAAAACAGAGCCGTTACCGAGGATCTCTCTGACTGAGCCCAGGATCGTGAGCGACATCGTGAAGCCGAGACCGATTCCGAGACCGTCAGCCGCCGAAAGAAGAACGCCGTTTTTCGAAGCGAAAGCCTCGGCGCGTCCCAGGATTATGCAGTTTACGACGATAAGCGGGATGAAAAGTCCCAGCGTTTCATACAGATCGGGGAGATATGCCTGCATAACGAGATCTACGACCGTAACGAAACTTGCGATTACGACGATGAATCCCGGAATTCTGACTTTATCAGGAATTACGTTTTTAAGCAGTGAAATTACGCAGTTGGAGCAGATCAGAACGACTGTCGCGGCGAGACCCATGCTGAGTCCGTTGATCGAACTTGTCGTCGTTCCGAGTGTCGGGCACATACCCAAAAGCAGAACGAAAGTGGGGTTTTCTTTGATGAAACCTTTTGTAAATTCTTTCCAAGCACTCATTTCCGCCTCCTATTTCTTTCCGCTTCTGTAGGCTGCGACAGCCTTGTTTAAGGCATCCAGGAACGCTCTCGACGAGATCGTGGCAGCGGTTATCGCATCGACGTCGCCGCCGTCCTTTTTGACCGAAAGCTTAAAGTTTTCAGGGTCTTTGCCGTTTACCTGATCTTTGAATTTCGGGTTGGCCATGTTGCTGCCGAGACCTGGAGTCTCCTTGATCGAAAGGATCGCCGTGTTGTGGATCTTTCCTTCCGCATCGAAGCCGACGAGGATCTGGACGTCACCGCCGAAACCTTTGTTTGAAACAGCTTCGACTGCCGTTCCGACAAGCTCTTCGCCTTTGTATGCCGGAGTGAGTCTGCAGCCTTCAGCTTCGTATTTGTCGCCGAGCTTTTCAAAAGCCGGAAGGACCGCCTCGAGAGCCTTTTTCGACTTTTCGAGCTGGACTTTTTCAGCCGCCGGTTTCGTTTTCGTGTAGGTGAAACCTATAGCCAGCGCACTTACGAGCGAGATCGCCGCAAGGACGATGAGCATATTTTTGAACGAACTTTCGAGTTTTTTCTTATCCGCCATAGTTGACCTCGCTACCGAATCTTTTCGGTTTGATATATTTGTCGATAAGAGGAACGAACGCGTTCATGATGAGGATCGAGAACATGCAGCCTTCGGGATATGCGCCCCAGAGCCTGATGCACGAACAGATGATGCCTGCACCGACCGCGAAAATTATCTGACCTTTCGGATTCATCGGGCTCGTTACCATGTCGGTAAGCATGAAGAATGCGCCGAGCATTACGCCGCCGCCGAGAATGTGGTAGAGCGGATTGACGAACGCTTCAGGATTTACGAGCCATGCGATTCCGGTGAAAACGAAGATCGTGGCAAGGAAAAAGAAGGGGATATGCCACGAAATGATCTTTTTGTAGATAAGGAAAAGTCCGCCGAGAAGTATCGCGAGCGCACTTGTTTCGCCTAAAGAACCGCCGACAGTACCGATGAAAAGATCCCAGTAAGCCGGAAGCTGGTTGAAAGCGTGAAGTTTGATGTTCCCGAGCGGAGTAGCAGCCGTCATAGCATCAACAACATTCCAGACGAACCTTGTTTCACCGGGTTTCGGCCAGGTCGTCATCGAAACGGGGAAGCTGATGAGCAGGAACGCTCTGCCGACAAGTGCCGGGTTGAACGGGTTTTTGCCGAGACCGCCGAAAGCCATTTTCGCGATGCCGATAGCGACTAAAGCACCGATGAAAAGCTGCCAGAGCGGGATCGAACTCGGCATATTGAAAGCGAGTAACAGTCCGGTAACAGCGGCTGAACCGTCGCAGACCGTGACTTTGGTTTTAAGCAGGAATTTCTGGATCAGGTATTCGATACCTACGCAGAAAACAAGCGAAGCCGCAACGACGACGAGCGCCCTTATTCCGAAATTGTAAAGAGCCGAAATAAAGGAAGGGATAAGCGCGGCGCAGACGAGCCACATGATCCTGTTCGTCGTAAAATGACCCTTTTCATGCGGCGAGAGGGAAACTTTCATATTGTTCATTTTGCCTCCTGTTTTTTAGCAGCTCTTTCTCTTCTGATCCTTCCGACATTCGCCTTTGCGAGCCTGATGTAGTCGAGCAGCGGACGCGCACTCGGACAGGTGTAGCTGCAGCAGCCGCATTCGATGCAGTCGGTTACGTTGAGAACATCGAGTTCGTCCCATTTTCCTCTTTCGGAAAGTTTTTCGTAGAGGAAAGGCTCAAGTCCCATCGGACATGCCGCGACACATTTTGCGCAGCGGATGCAGTTCTGAACTTCGTGCCTTTTAGCCTCGCTTTCGTCAAGCAGAAGAACGCCGCTCGTTCCTTTCGTGATCGGAAATTCCGCTGAAACGGCAGCTTTTCCCATCATCGGTCCGCCGGATATGATCTTGCCGGTCCCTTCAGGGATTCCGCCCGATTTTTCGATGAGGACGCTTGCCGGAATGCCGACTCTGACAAGATAGTTCGCCGGTTTCGCCAGCTTTTTGCCGGTGACGGTCACGACTCTTTCGAAAAGCGGTTTGTGTTTCTGGACTGCTTCGTAAATCGCGAGAGCACTTCCGACGTTGTCGACTACGCAGCCTACATCAAGCGGAAGTTTGCCCGACGGCAC
>CAMZDX010000006.1 GCA_947305505.1 uncultured bacterium
TCATCTGAGCTGCAACTTCTTCCGCGAAATTTTCTACTTTCTTTTCAATGCCTTCACCGAGTTCAAAACGGTTGAAGCGGACAACTTTAAGGTCACAGCCGACTTTCTTGCCTGTTTCTTTGATATAATCTTTGATCTTAAGGTCGCTGTTCATAACGAAAACCTGCTCGAGAAGAGTGTTTTCCGATACGAATTTCTGGATCTTTCCTTCAACGATCTTTTCTGCAACTGCCTGCGGTTTTCCCATCTCGAGAACCTGTGCAAGGAAAGCGTGCTTTTCTGAAGCAAGTTTATCCTGCGGGAAAGAATCTACATCGATGCAGTCAGGACGCATCGAAGCGATCTGCATAGCGATTCCGTCAGCCATTTCGATAACTTCCGGTTTTGTCGTGCATTCAGCGCAGCAAGCCTTGATCTCAAGCATAACGCCGATCTTTCCGCCCATGTGAACGTAAGAGTGGATGAAAGAGTTCTCGCCTGCTTCGTACTTGACGAATCTTCTCGGTTTGATGTTCTCGCCGATGACTGCAACAGCTTCTTTCGTCATGGTCTCTACTTCTGCATTGTAGAAGTTCTCTTCCATAGACACGACCTGATTTTCCTCTTTCGCGTTCTTTGCGAAGTAGTCGAGCATGGTCTTAGAAAGAGCTTTGAAACCGTCGCTTTTTGCAGCGAAGTCTGTTTCGCAGTTGAGTTCGAGCATAAGACCTTTGTTTCCTTCGATGGAAATGAGAACAGCTCCTTCCGAAGCTACTCTGTCAGCCTTTTTAGCCGCTTTTGCGATGCCTTTATCCTTAAGGATCTGCATAGCAGCGTCAAGGTCGCCGTTAGCTTCCATGAGGGCTTTTTTGCAGTCCATCATTCCTACGCCGCTTTTTTCTCTGAGTTCTTTAACCAATCCTGCAGTAATTTCCATAGTTTCCTCCTATTCTTTTTCTGCTGCTTCTTCAACTGCCTCAGCTTCTTCGGTTTCAGCAGTCTGGATTCTTTTAACGCGGACTTTTCTGCCGGCAACGCTTCTCGTTTCGCCTCTTGCCGGTCTTTCTTTCTTGTCTTTCTGCTCGGTAGCGATCTTCTGTTTGTAAATATCGAGACCTTCCATGTAAGCGTCAACGATGTCGGAAGTTACGAGAGAGATGCAGCGCATACCGTCGTCGTTTGCCGGAATGAGATAGTCGATTCCGTCAGGATTTCCGTTTGTATCGATGATTGCGATTATCGGAATACCGAGTTTCTGAGCTTCGTGAACTGCAAGATGTTCTTTCATCGGGTCAACGATAAAGATTGCACCCGGCATTTTTTCCATTTTCATAACGCCTGCAAGGTTCTTTTCGAGTTTGTCTTTTCTCTTTTCGATGTCTGCAAGCTCTTTTTTCTTGTACATTCTTCTCTTTTCTGTGTTGAGGATCTCTTCGAACTTCTGGAACTTCTTGACCGACTGGTTGATCGTTACGAAGTTGGTGAGCATTCCGCCGAGCCAGCGGTAGTTAACGTAAGGAACATCCGCTCTTTCAGCTTCTTCCTTGATAACTTCCTGAGCCTGTCTTTTTGTTCCGACAAGGAAGATAACTTCGCCCGCCATACCAAGTTCTTTTACGAACTTTTTAGCGTCTTCGATGAGTTCCATCGTCTTCTGAAGGTTGATGATGTGGATGTTGTTGCGCTCCGTGAAAATGTAGGGAGCCATTTTGGGATTCCATTTCTGCTTCTGGTGTCCGAAATGAGCACCGGCTTTAAGCATTTCTCTTAATTCAGGCATTTTTTCCTCCAAGAATTACCTGTTAATAATCTTCCCTCCGCATCCCGCTCACTCTCAAACAAGAGACAGGCACGGGACTAACGCACGGAGGTGCTTCAAAAAAACGCGCGATTCTACACTTTAATATTTAAAAGTCAATATAAATCGTCATTTGTAATTGAAATTTGTTTTTATTTTCAGAGTATGGAACTACTTTTCCAGACGCTTTACGAGATACGGGAAAACAGCTTCGAAATCGACACCGTACCAGTTGTGGTTTTCGTGGCTAATAGTCTCTTTGATAGCTTCGACAACGAAATCTGCTGCCAGCGAATAAGATTCTTCAAGAGTGAGACCTCTCAGGTAAGCGCCTGTGAAAACGCTTGCGAAGATATCGCCTGTTCCGTGAAAATTCTGGTTGACTTTATCGTGAAAATAACTCGAGAACGTATCTTTTTCAGCGTCGTATGCAACGATTCCGATCTTTCCCGCAACATTTTTGAAAGAAGGCTGATCTTCAGGAAATTCAACTCCTTTGAGAACGACTTTCTTTGCGCCCATAGCAGCAATATCTCTGAGAATTTTCTTGAGATACGCTTCGTCGTAAGTACCGCCTGCGCGATACGGAACGCCCAGCATGAAACTTGCTTCCGTCATATTCGGAACGACGATATCGGCCTTTCCGCAGAGTTTAGCCATTGCGAAAGCAAATTCCTGTGTAAATCCCGGATAAAGTTTGCCGTTATCCGCCATGCATGGATCGACTATTGCAAGAGTCTCCCTGCCGCCGAAATCGGCAATAAGCTTTTTCATAAGCTCAAGCTGCTCGAAAGATCCAAGATAGCCTGTGTATATCGCATCAAAGCGGAAATTTTCCTTTTTCCAGTGTTCCATGACCGGAGCAATCTCGCCCGTCAGATCATGGAAAGTAAAACCTTTGAAAACCGTATGAGTAGAAAGAACTGCAGTCGGAATGACGCAGGTTTCAACACCCATAGCCGAAATTATCGGCAGCGCAACAGTAAGAGAACACTTGCCAAGACATGAAATATCCTGAACGGTTACAACTCGCTTCATAAGAACACTCCTTAATCAAAAATGGTTTATATGATAGAACTCAACAAGAATTATTCTCCGAAATAAAGGCAGGTCAGAGCAATGTCTTGAAGCGTATCAAAGCCCTGATTGAGCGAAAGTTCGGGAACAGGATTTTTATATTCGCCTTTTAAGAAATACGCGCCGACGGAACTAGTTGCCGGACAGTAAATTTCAACAGGTTGACTGCCGCGTATTTTAAATTCTGCAGCATATTTCGAAGCGGAAACATTATTGCCGTTAAGTTTTACTGAAAGATCGGCTTTTACAAAAGTCATATCGTCTTTAACCGTAATTGCCGATGTCATGCTGTACGACGAAAGAAGGCGGATTCTCGAAAAACTCTTCTCCGAATCGACCTTGTCGACAAAAACAAGTTCCAGATAAACATTTACAGTCGAACCTGCGAGTACTTCGGCAAAATATTTACCGTCACCGTTTTTGGAAGGTTTGAAAATAAAATCACTTGCAGTTTTGTCGATATTTACAGCAATTCCTATTGATTCGAGAGTCTGATTGGATTTGATCCAGTCCTCGAAAGGAGTTCCGTTCACATTGAAATCAAGCGTTATCTTTCCGGTTTTTATTTCAAATTCGTGATTTTCTTTGTTTCCTGAAATCTGGAAATCGCGCTCGACATAGGTTTTAAACTCGTTTGAAATCAGCCCTTCACCGTCGTAAAGCACATTATAGGTTCCGTCAGGAGCATAAAAACTGTATTTGCCATCCGACAGTTCCGAAAGGTTGACAACGGCATATTCCATACCGCTTGAATCTTTGAGCTTTATCAAATCGTCTTCTTCCATAGAAAAAGTCGAACCGTTTAAAGTAACTGTTCCATCGACCTTGCTCGGTGAAATATCAAAATCGAGTTTCTTTTCGGTAAGCCATGTCGTGGTTCCATCGGTTTCAGTAACGGAAAAAGAGAATGAGGAAACTTTCTTGCCTTCGCTGTTTTCATAAGTTGCCGCGACAGTAAACGGAAGCGAGGAAAAACCGCCTTTAATATCATTGAGATGGCTCTCAAAATTCATGGAGTAGCTTTTCGGCGTATAATTGACGACTCCGTTTGAATCGGTAACACTTATTCTTCTGACAAGCAGAGCATCATAAGTTACGTCTGTGACGTTTCCTTCCTCATCGACAGCAAGCTCTGTACCGAGATCTTTGATCACAAAAGAAGAATAATCAAATCCTGTAGCTTTGAGTTTGCCTATCGTGCAGTCAGCTTCTGTGCAGTTCGTAACCTTCGGGAAATTGTTGCCGCCCAAGAACGTGATCTTGCCGTAAACTCTGGCAAAATCGAGCGTGATATTGTGCGCGGAAGGAGTTTCGGTTTTGGAACTCCACGTTTCGAGCTTTATGTATCTTACCGGATAGGAACCGGCTTCAGGAATATAAATCAAATTAAATTCAGATCCTGCAGTAACCGTTATAGTGTATGAAGCTGCGGAAAGATCGGTTGCAACGATACCGCTGACCTCACCGAAAGGAGGATTTTCGGCAAGAATAAGCTGACCTTGAGTTACGGGGTAGCCGCCCTGAACTATAGAACCTGAAAAAGTAATCGTTTCGACTTTGATATCATAATCTTTATCTTCTTCAATGAGCAAGCCTTTAGTCTGTTCGGAACCGGAATTGTCATCTTCCGAACCTGAAGAGAAACCGCTTCCCGAATCAATGACCGTTCCTTCAAACATTCCCTGGCCGGCAGCAAGCTGACCTTTGAAATAAACTGAATAGGTACCCTTGGGAAGAAGGACATCGTAAGCTGCGAACTCACTGTACGGAATGATTTTTTCAAAAGTTCCAGTTTTAAGAACAAGCTGCGTATCCGCCTGATAAGCCTCTTCGACAGTCAATACGGCATCTGAATTATTAACGACCTTTCCCTTTAAGTGGAAAAGCGGAAGATCGAAATCAAGTTTTCTGTCACCGCTTGACAGATCGATGTTTTCAAGTCCTTCGATAGCGACTTTGTTTGCCGAAGAAACAGGTCTGAAAGCAAAATTGTACCTGCCTTTAGGAACATTCAGCGTTTTGCCTGAAAGCTCGGAATTTACATCTCCGACTTTGAACTCTGAGAGAGTGTCTCTGTTTTCAGCCCAGATCTCACCGAAAAGAGCCGCATTGTCGGATTCACCGTTGACAGTGATGGTTCCTATAGTGAGTTTGTTAGTTTCTACGTTGATTTCATAGGAATCTCCGCTGCGGATTTCACGACAGCTGCCCGTATAATCAGATGTATCGCCGTCAGGCTCTTCAACATCGTCGGAAACATCCGTATCTGCATCATCGGAATCACCGTCAGTATCGACATCATCAGGCACAGGATCTGTATCCGGAACGATAGTATCTCCTGTATCAGAGGTGATCTGTACGCAGTCGGTTCCCGACCACTCGTAACCTGTCGGACAATCTTTCGGATCTTTGCTTCCGCCTCCGCATGAAACAACCAAAAAAACCGCCATAAGAAATACGATTCTAAACAATCTGTTCATTTTTACCTTCCATTATCAATTTAAAAACCCTAAAAATATATTCGTAGGACTTTTTTTGTCAACAAATTAACCTTTAATTCTTCTTTTTCGATTCCTTTCATATATAATCGCCCGTTTGTTTTTGCTGTGCGAGGTCGTAATGAAAGTTTTCAAGTCTTTGGAATCTGTTCCGAAAGATACAGATATTTCCCTTGCAATAGGGAACTTCGACGGGGTCCATCTCGGACACGCCGAAATAATAAGGCAGAGCCGTTCCGAAAGTTCGTACCAGTCGGCAATACTAACATTCGACATACACCCTAGGAAATTTTTATATCCAGAATTTGCACCGAAATCGTTAACCCTGCCTTTTGAAAAATACGCCTTTTTCAAGACATTGGGAGTCGATTTCGTTATAGAACTTCCTTTTGCCGAATATTATTCGATGGATCCGCTGAAATTTCTCGACACGTTGAAGCAGAATCTCAATTTAAAGCAGATAACCATCGGCTTCAACTTCTTCTTCGGCAAAAATCAGAAAGGAAATGCTGAAATAGCCTTCTGGTGGGGACGTTCGGCAGGTGTAAAAATAAATGTAGTCCAGCCGTTCCTCAAAAACGGAACAAGAGTCAGTTCAAGCGCAATACGCGAACTCATCCTTTCAGGTCACTTGAAAAACGCCGCTTCGCTTCTGGTTTATCCTTTTCTGATCAGCGGCACGGTAAAGCGCGGCAAACAGATAGGCAGAACGCTGAACTTCCCCACTCTAAACCTCGAAACTCCCGATAAAATAATGCCGCCGGACGGTGTTTACATAACGCAGACCGTCTTCGACGGGAAACAGTTCTCTTCTCTCACGAATATCGGAACAAACCCGACTATAGACGCCGAATCAAAGCAGAAGGTCATCGAAACATGGGTTGATTCCGAAGGTATCGGCGAGCTTTACGACAAAAAAATTTCGGTTTACTTCCTGAAAAAAATAAGAGACGAAATCAGATTTTCTTCAAAAGAAAAGTTGGTCGAAACGATTTCCAATGACAAAAAAATTTGTCGAGAATTCATGGAGACCAATAAAATCAAAGAGTTGCCGGATATTTTTCAAGATATTAACTGATTATTCGCAAGCGGGATAAGGAATAACATTTCCTGCGAGAGCCGGGTCAAACAAATCACCGTTTGCCGAAAATGCTATGTTGGCTCCGTCATTTGAAGTTATGTCGTATTCACCTCTGTCGGAAACTGCACGGACGCATTTTACGTTGAATGCTCCGCCCTGAATATTGACCGTGATGTCGCCGTAAAAAGCATAGGAATTTATATCTTTCATAGATCCGGAACCGATTTCTGCGCTTTGAGGCATGGAAATTCCGAACACCTGTTTTTCGGACGTTCCTGAAACATCTCCGAATCCGAAACTGTCAAGCCACAGAACGATAATGTTGCCGCTGTTTACCATTGCAAGAGGGAAAATATCGATATTCATTACATTTATTTCCTGAAAAGCGACGGGCATCCCATTGTACATAAAATTGACCGCACCTTGTCCGCCGCGGCTCTGCAGGCTGATTGTCGTATTGATCTGACCGGAAAAACTGAGAGTGAAGTTTCCTATAGGATCGACAACTGACTCAGTCGGCTCTTCTTCAGGCTGCTCCGGTTCGTCAGGTTCTTCCGTCACGTCATCGACTTGATTTTCGTCATTTTCCTCAACGGTATCTTCATCTTCCTGCGTTTCGACATCTTCGTTCTCATCATCAGGATAGGTTATTTCCGGGTCGGAATCGCCGCATCCGACAAACAAAAAAGCAATGAAAAGCACTAAAACCAGAATAAAAACTTTTTTCATGACAACCTCCCTAAATTCCTTAAATTCCCTAAACTCCCTAGATTCCCTATTCTCCCTAAAACAGCGATTTGTTTTCCCCTGTGTTCGCGCCGACAACGATGAAAATGTGGTTAAGTTTTCCTTTTTTGAAAAGCGGGATCGCTTCGCCTTTCATAAAAAGAATGTTGCTTTCATCTTCTTTAAGATTGCCGATTATCGCGATCGGAATATAGGGAATAGTATAGTTTTCGCTCAGGTTGGCGCTCAGCATCTTTTTTCCGTCGGCTTCAGGAGAATTGCAGAGTTTGTCGAGAAAAAGAACCGAAAGCGACTGCCCGTTTCCCCGCAGTATCGCCGTACATTCCTCCCTGTTTTCAAGAACCGCCGGGATCGTAAACTCTTTTGAAGTTATGAGCTCGACCTCCGCCCTAGCACCGTGAAACGACGTGACAAGTCCGACCAGCCCCATACTTGAAACGACCGTCGACTTTTCAGCCATGAGTTTTGCATACTGCTCTTCGTAACTGATCGATATTCTGTTCGGGTTGAGTTCCGAATAGTTAAGGATTTTCGCCGGAATGATCGTATATTTTCCGTAACTGTCCTTAAGTTTCAACAGCTTTGAAAGTTCTTCGTTCTCCTTTAATATAGCGTCGTTCATAAGAAGGCGCACTTTGAGTTCAGAAACTTCCTGCTCCAGAATTTTGTTCTGTCTGCCCACATTTGTAAGATCTACGATTATATGAAAAGTTTCGCGGACATTCTCAACCTGAGCGTGAAGAAGCATTTGGATATCATCGATAAAATAGAAACGCGAATTATACTCCAGAAAGAACTGCGGAACTATCAGAACGAGAAGAAAAGATGCAATAAAAATATAACGGACGATCTTTTTTCTATTCAATATCAGTACAAGGATACGGTTTTCAAAAGTGAAATATTTTCAAGTATTTTGCCTGTTCCGACAACTACCGATTTCAGCGGATCTTCGGCAATTATTACAGGAAGGTTCGTCTCTTCGCGGATCAGAATATCCAGATTTTTGAGAAGCGCGCCGCCGCCGGCAAGAACGATACCTTTATCAACGATATCTGCTGCAAGTTCAGGCGGAGTGTTTTCAAGAACGACCTTGACTGCTGCAACGATCGCTTTGACCACTTCAGAAAGGCTTTCCCTGATCTCGTCGCTGTTGATTTCTATAGTTTTGGGAACTCCTGCAACAAGGTCGAGTCCTTTGACTTCCATAAATTCACGCGATTCGTCGGGATAGGCGTTTCCGATAGTCCACTTTATCTGCTCCGCCATCCTTTCGCCTATTGCAAGATTGTATTTTTTCTTGATGTAGTCGATTATGCTTTCATCCATTTTGTCGCCGGCGGACTTTACCGATTTGGAATAAACGATTCCGGCAAGGGAAATAACTGCAACTTCCGTGGTTCCGCCGCCGATATCGACAATCATGTTTCCGGTCGGTTCGGTAACGGGCATATTCGCTCCGACTGCTGCAGCCATAGGCTGTTCAACAAGAAAGACCTCTCTCGCACCGGCTCCCAAAGCAGCCTCGCGGACTGTTCTCTTTTCAACTTCTGTAATGCCGTAAGGAACACCTATCGCAATTCTGGGCTTTATAAAACTTCCGCGTTTGTATGCGTGTTTGATGAAATAACGGAGCATCTGGCTCGCAACTTCGAAATCTGCAATAACACCGTCTTTCAAAGGCCTGATAACGCTGATGTTTACAGGTGCTTTGCCTATCATATCCTTTGCATCGCGTCCGACTGCACGAACCGATTTTGCACCTCTTGAATCTTTTTCCTGAACGGCAACGACACTCGGTTCGTTGGCAACAATCCCCTCGCCTTTGACGTATATCAAAGTGTTTGCAGTTCCCAAATCTATCGCGATATCGCTTGTAAAAACCGATAAAACATTATCTAATTGCAACATTTTTCCTTCCTTTCAACTAACAAAAACCAAAAAACGCAAAAGTATAGTCTTGAAAATTTCAAAGTAAAGAAGTTTCAACTATTTACCCGTTTTCAATCATCACTTAACTTTCAGATAGAGATTGTCATATCCCAGTACCGATTTGTACTGCGCAAGTTTTGTCAGATCGACATAACCCTGTTTTTCCAGAACGATGTTGTCTCCGGAATCACCGAAATTTATCTTAAGCTGCACCTTCATATTGAAAGCAGTCGGCTCTAATGAGAAAATTTTCTTCAGATTTTCCTTGTTTTTCAGGAATTCCGCTTCATTACATTCATAAACCAGCATAGGTTCGAAGCTGTCATCCTCCTTTTTGCAGTAAAGCATGAACTGGTCGACAGTCTTCACGTCTTCCCTGATGTCGTTTATCGAAAACACAACTTTCTCAAGAGTTTTCTCCTCGTCATCACCCGTCATGACCGCACGACCGCGCACTCTGAAGATAAGAGGAACTTTCGAGGCAAGTTTCGCGACATCCGGGTTTCCTAGCGGATTTCCGATCTTGTTTATCGAAAACTCGACTGAGTTGTCCTCGCTTTCCAGGATCCCTTTGAGATAGTAGTCCCTTCCGTCTCGGCTTTTCACTGGCTTGATATCGGTCGTGATTATTCCGGGCACCCAGTTGTCGTTTCTCTGCCCGAAGAAACGTTTTCCCGATTCTACATCCTCAATGACGCCGCTTATAGAACTTAGATCCAGATTCTGGAAATCTTTTCTGAAAAAGCGTGCAGGGTGGTTCGAAAGATAGATGCCGAGCACCTCTCGCTCCAGAGCAAGCGAATCGAAAACGTCGAGAGCCGCCTTCGGGTCGGCGTTTTTAAGAAGATCTTCATCGGAAATCCCGGAAGCAGCATCAGATTCAGCGTTTCCGAAAGCGGCAAAGAGACTCATCTGGTCGGATTCCTTCTCTTCTGCGACTTTCGCCCCTTCTTTCAACGCTTCAGGCAGTATCGCGAGAAGAAGCCCGCGGTTGATGCCTGTAAAATCAAAAGCACCTGATTTTATTAAAAATTCCACCGCTCTTGAATTGACTTTTGACTGACTCATCCTGCTTGTGAAATCGATAAGCGACTTGAATTCTCCGTTTTTCTCACGTTCCTTTATTATCTCGTCTACAGCAGCCTCGCCGACGTTTTTAACAGCTCCGAAACCGTATCTTATCGCGTTGTCCTCTATCGTAAAACTGTTAAGGCTTTTGTTAACATCCGGCAGATAGACGTCGATCCCGTGGTCCCTGGCATCGCTGATATACATGAAGACCTTGTTTGCGTCTCCGGCTTCGGAAGTGATGAGCGCGGTGAGAAATTCCGTCGGATAGTGCGTCTTCAGATAAGCGGTCTGATATGAAATGTAGCCGTAGCACGCCGCGTGGGACTTGTTGAAACCGTAGCTCGCAAACTTTTCCATGTGGTCGAAAACCAGTTGTGCAGTTTTTTCGGGGATCCCCTTGTTCTTCGCACCTTCTATGAATTTGACCTTTGCCTCGGCCATTTTTTTGGCGATCTTCTTACCCATAGCCTTACGCAGACCGTCGGCCTGTCCCATCGAGAAACCGGCAAGTTTACGCGATATCTGCATGACCTGCTCCTGATAGACCATAAGTCCGTAAGTCTCGCTCAAAATCTCACTCATCCAAGGATGGTCGTATTCGATCGGCTCTTTTCCGTGTTTTCTGCGGATGTAGTTCGGAATGATGTCCATAGGTCCCGGTCGGTAAAGGGCAACAGCCGCGATAAGGTCTTCAATGCGGTCGGGTTTCATCTGGTGAATCATCTTTTCAAAACCGCCGCTTTCCATCTGGAATATACCTTTCGTACTGTTCTCGCAGATGTACTTGTAAGTCGCGGCATCGTCGAGCGGAATTTTCGATATGTCGAAATCGGGAACTTTCTTTCTGACTAGCGACACAGCGTGGTTTATCATCGTGAGCGTTTTAAGTCCGAGGAAGTCGAATTTTACAAGTCCGACAAGTTCTACCATCGTCTTGTCATACTGCGTGACATGGTAGTTGTCCTTATCGACGAATATCGGCGAATACTCGTAGATCGGCTTCTGACCGATGACAAGTCCGCATGCGTGCTTTCCGGGTTGTCTGAGAAGCCCTTCGATCTTCACGGCGATATTGATGATCTTTGAAAAATCCTCGTTATCCCGTATAACCTGCCTTTCATTTGCAAAAGTATCTATAGCGGCATTAAGTGCTTTCACTTTATCCGCATCTTCAGGTGCTATCTTCAATCCTTCGACAGCTTTTCTCAGCTTGTCGGGATCGGCTGCGACATCACCCGGAACATGATAGTCGCTAACGAGCTTTGCCGTAATATCTTTAGTATTTTTGAGGTATTGCGGTGAATACATATCCGCGAACGAATCTGGAACAAGTTTTGCCAGTTTGTCGGCTGTGGCAAGAGGAATGTCAAGAGCTCTGGCGACATCCTTTATTGCAGATTTCGCCTTTAGCTGACCGAAAGTAGCGATCTGAGCAACATTTTCGTAACCGTATTTGCCTTCAACATACTCAATTACCCGTTCACGGTTGTCCTGACAGAAATCGACGTCAAAATCTGGCATCGAGATTCGCTCGGGATTGAGAAATCTCTCGAAAAGGAGCTCGTATCTGAGCGGATCGAGATCGGTGATCCTGGTGCAGTACGCAACAAGTGAACCTGCGCCGCTGCCTCTGCCTGGGCCTACCGGAATGCCGTTATTTTTAGCCCAGCGGATAAAGTCCGAAACTATGAGGAAATATCCGGGAAAATCCATCCTGATGATGACACCGAGCTCGTATTCGAGCCTGTCGCGGTAAGCCTGCTTCTTATCTTCAGGAGTTCCGAGTTCAAGGAATCTCTCTTCAAGCCCTTTTTCCGCCATATCGCGAAGAAACTCAGCCGGACTTTTGTCGCCTGTATCGAAAATCGGCAGATAGTTGTGCCCGAGATCAAGCTGGACATTGCACCTTTCGGCAATTTTAACGGTGTTTTCTATCGCTTCCGTTCCCGCTTCGCCGTAGACGCTGAAAAGATTACGCATCTCCTCTTCGCTTTTGAGATAGAACGCCGCCGTTTCGTGGTGCATTCTGTCTGTATCGGTCACTTTTTTCTTCTCGTTTATGCAGAAAAGAATATCCTGCGCCTCTGCATCTTCAGGGCTAAGGTAGTGGACATCGTTAGTTGCGACGAGTCCGACTCCGAGCTCGCGGGCAAGTTTTATAAGCTGAGGGTTGACCTCCTCCTGCTCCTTTATTCCGTTTACCTGAAGCTCGATAAAGAAATTGTCTTTTCCGAAAAGTTCGATGTATTCAAGGGCGATCCGCTTCGCGTCATCGTATCTGCCTGAGACAAGAGCTCTGGGGATCTCGCCTCCAAGACATGCACTCGTCGCGATGATTCCTTCAGAATGTTCCTTTATCAAAGCTCTGTCGATACGCGGCTTGTAGTAAAATCCGTCAACAAACGCAGTTGACGCCATGTAGCACAGATTTTTGTAACCGGTCTCGTTTTCGGCGAGAAGAAGAAGGTGAAAAGCGTCTTTGGCAACCTTTTCCCTTCTGTCATTGGCAGAAATATAAGCCTCCATGCCTATGAGAGGCTTTATCGCGGCGTTTCCGATCCTGTTATAGTCACCTTTTTCGTCTTTGCCGATCATCGTCGTGTAGAAATCGACAACGCCGTGCATATTTCCGTGGTCGGTGATCGCGACTGCCGTCATCCCGAGTTTGTTCAGTTTTTTCGCAAGTTCCCCCGGTTTGACAAGACCGTCAAGAAACGAATAAATCGTGTGCAGATGCAAGTGGACAAACGCCATTTTATGCCTCGTCGGTTAAGAAATTAAAAAGAGAACATCTATTTCAGGATTTCTTTTGCAGATTTGAAAAATTCCTTTGCAAACACTACAAAAAAACCCGATAAAAGCGTAGCAATCAAAGTTATAGCAGCAAACATTACAGACTTGGGGAACGAACGCAGAACATAAGGATCCGGAGCATCTACGACTCTTACTGGCAGAACACCTATATTCGGAGAGATTGACGATTCATATAACTTGGCGGACAAAGTGACATAAACTCTTTCCGCAAGCTCCACATCACGTTTCAGACTTGCAAAAGTAATAAGATTTTCAGGAAGTTTCTCCTGACCGTCAGACATCATATTCAGAAGATCGGAGAGGAGTTTCTCGCCTTTATCATACTGGGTAATACTTGTCTGAATAACATTTTTCAAAGCATTTTCGCTCTCTTTTATCTCCTCATCGGCCGCAACTTTGAGCGGGTGTTCTTCAGTTACGCGCTGAGAGAGCTCGTTGCGTTTGAATATAAGGGCATTGTGATATTTCAGCGCCTCCTGTACCGAAGATTCTTCGATTGGAAGAGTTATCGGTTTTCCCGAATCTTTTTCAATGTTTTTCAAAGTATTTTCAAGAATTTTTCTCTTAAATTTAAACTCTTCGACCTGCACTTTCATCGTTTCCTGTTTTTTAAGCAGTTCCGGAAATTCGACTTCAGGCATTATTGTATGTTCCTGCTGCTGGAAGCTAATCATTTTCTGCACTTTTTCGTGGATTCCCAAAGAAAGATCATCAAGCATTCCGTTTATATACGCTTGTTTTGAATCAGAGTCGTTTTTTTCCCATTCTTTCTTTTTTTCAATGTATACCGCTAGAAGATCATTAAGTATCCGCACCGACATGAGAGGACTCTCGTGCGTAAACACAAGATTTATAAGTTCAGTATCGCCGCCTTTTTTCAGATTCAGCGCACCTCCTGCGGCTGCATTGTCTACAAGCAGAGCCTTGGCAAAACGATCTCTGGCAAATATTATCGGTTCATAGGCGAATTTGTAAGTCACAGGAACAGTGAATTTCCCTATTTTTTCAACAGAAACCGTATCCTTGCCTAAAAGGCAATCCTCATTCCAGCGGCATTCGGCCTGCGTACCGCCGAATTCAATAACATAACCATCTTCTGATGCCGTTATCTCTCCGCTTCCGGCTTTCAAAGGTTCGGGGATCTTCTTAAAAATCACAAAAGCATCTTCCGCTTTTTCACCGAAAAGTTTACTCCAGTAATAAACGAACATAGAGTTATTTTTCTTCCTGACATTCATCCGAAGATTATCCTTTTGAATGACGGAATCCATAAGCGTTCTGCTTTTGAGAAGTTCGAAATCTATACTTCTGCTGTTCGACATGACACCGCCAATGAACTGAGACATCATGTCAAAAGGAGAAATGGAAGTCGAACCCTGCGTGCTTCTTATTTCTATCGAAGAATTGACAGTGTAGACAGGAGTTATAACAAAAAGAAAAACGAAAACGATAACAGTGAAGGTGATAAGTGAAGAAATACAGTAAAGTTTTTTGTTGGTGCTTAAGACCCTTATAAAATCTTCTATCGTGATACGTATAAGCTTATTTTCTTCCGGAATAACGACCGAATTTTCAGCTTCGGCATTATTTTTCGGTGTATTATCCATAAAAACCTCTCTATGAACAAAATCAAAAGCCGTGTATTATACAAAAAAACCTTATAAATGCAAATAAGCACGGCAAAATCACTAAAAACAAATCAAATAATCTGCAACTTCTTGTAAAATCTAAACTTTTCATGTATAAACGCGCGGTTTTTGTTAACTTTTATCAAGGTTAGTATGAAAAACATCAATAATATCAGAAATTTTTCGATCGTAGCCCACATCGATCACGGCAAATCGACCCTTTCCGACAGGCTTCTCGAAATGACTGGAGGCCTCAGCGAGCGCGAGATGACGGAACAGTTTTTGGACGACATGGAGCTTGAAAAAGAGCGCGGGATCACGATCAAGGCGCGCGCCGTCACCGTTTTCCACGAATACAAAGGCGAAAAATACGAGTTCAATTTCATCGATACTCCGGGACATGTCGATTTTTCCTACGAAGTAAGCCGCGCGTTAACGAGCTGTGAAGGAGCTCTCCTTGTGGTCGATGCGACTCAAGGCGTCGAGGCGCAGACCCTGGCAAACGTCTATATGGCTATCGACAACGACCTCGCGATCGTTCCTGTCATCAATAAGATCGACCTTCCGAGCGCCGATGTCGAAAAAACAAAAACCGAGATCGCAGATATCATCGGGATAGACACCGAAGATGCTTCCCTTGTTTCGGCAAAAACAGGTGTCGGAGTTAGAGAACTTTTAGACAAAATCGTGACTGAAATTCCCGCCCCAAAGACTGATTCTTCAATGAAAACAAGGGCTTTAGTCTTCGACAGCTGGTTTGACGCATATGTCGGAGTCAGAATGATGGTGAGAATGTTCGACGGAGAGATCAAAACGGGTGACATAATCCACCTGATGCATTCTGAAGCCAATTACGAAGTTATCGAGATCGCAAAATACATGCCTTTTCTTAAAAAAGTAGATTCGCTTTCTGCCGGTGAAGTCGGCGTTGTAGCCGCCGGGATCAAAACGATCCACGATGTCAGGATCGGTGAGACGATAACTTTAGCAAACGATCCGACCTCAACTCCCCTTCCCGGCTTCAAACCGATGAAACAGATGGTTTTCTGCGGAGTTTTCCCTGTTGAGACTTCAAAATACGAGGAAGTAAAACGCGCCGTTGAAAAGCTCGCCCTCAACGATTCGAGTTTTTCATACGAGCCTGAAAATTCAACAGCTTTGGGTTACGGTTTCCGCTGCGGATTTTTGGGAATGCTCCACCTTGAGATCGTAAAAGAAAGACTTGAGCGCGAATTCGGCCTTGAACTAATCACAACGGCTCCCAGCGTAGCATACAAAGTCGTCCTCACGAACGGAGAAGAAGTCATCGTCGAAAACCCGGACAAACTCCCGAAACCGCAGATAATCGCCCACATCGAGGAACCTATCGTCAAAGCGTCGGTCTTCACTCCGGCGGAATTTATCGGCGGGCTCGTAAAACTCTGCTTAGACAAGCGCGGAAAGCAGAAAAACATGATCTATCAGGCGGCTGACAGAGTCATTCTCGAATACGAAATGCCGCTCAGCGAGATAGTTTACGACTTTTACGACAAACTGAAATCGATCTCGCGCGGATTTGCTTCACTTGACTACGAATTCGACCGCTACGAGAAGTCGAACCTCGTCAAAATGGACATTCTTATCAACGGAGAGCCGGTCGATGCCCTTTCTGTCATCGTCCACAAAGACAATTCATACCAGATGGGACGCTCGTTAGTCATGAAGATGCGCCGCGTAATACCGAGACAGATGTACGATGTCGCGATCCAGGCAGCGATCGGTTCGACCGTAATTTCACGCGAAACGGTCAAGGCTTACAGAAAGGATGTCACCTCGAAATGCTACGGCGGAGACGTATCCCGAAAGAGAAAACTTCTCGAAAAGCAGAAAGAGGGAAAGAAGCGGATGAAACAGCTCGGAAATGTCGAAATCCCGCAGGAAGCCTTTTTAGCCGTTCTTGAAGCGGGTGAAGAAGAATAACGAACAAATTTAAAACAAAGGCTTGGAGGTAAATAATGAAAAAACTTTCTATTTTATTTCTAGTATTGATTTTCTCTTTTGCATGTTCATCTGGAAATTCTGATGAAAAAGAAGGAAATGGTTCAAACACTCCGGAAGGTTCCGATATTGACACAACAAATGATGCAGACAACAACAATGATCCGGAAACAGGTGATACCGATACGGTTGAAAGCGGAACCTGCTCTCCGAATCCGTGCGATACCGAGGAAAACAAAGCCGCGCATAAATCCAGATGCATGCCTGAAAACGAAGGAACATCGTACAGCTGCGTATGCGATTCTTCCTACTACTCTTACGGGGACCTCTGCTGCCCGGCTCATTCATCCGAAAAGGGCGGGAAATGCGTGTGTGACACTTACTATGTCGAACCTGAAGAAGAACCTGGAAAATGCGTGGTTGCGTGCACAGAAAATAAAATCGAAGGTTTCAACGGCTACTGCCCGAAAGGCCAGATCTGCCAGCAGGGAACCTGCATAAAAGACCATTGCGCAGGATATTCATGCCCTGAAAACAGTACGTGCACCACAAAAAACGACGAAGCTTTCTGCCAGTGCGAAAGCCCGCTTCAGATGAGCAACGGCAAGTGCTGCCCGCAGAATTCGACGAATGTAAACGGAACCTGCAAATGCAATACCGGTTACGAATTATCAGACGACACTTGCGTGATGAGCGCAGACAATCCGTGCAGGAAAAAACCGTGCAGTCAGGCTAACAATCCGGGTCAACCCAACAAAAACACGTGTGTTCCTGACAACAGCGAAGCCGGTTATCACTGCGAGTGCAATACAAGCTACGAGGAAGATTCCGACGGAAAATGCAAAGAAATCGTTTACGATGTCTGCCCTAACAACATGC
Source organism: uncultured bacterium (assembly GCA_947305505.1). GTDB lineage: Bacteria > UBP6 > UBA1177 > UBA1177 > UBA1177 > UBA1177. Next base: position 17,479 of record CAMZDX010000006.1, read on the forward strand.
AGTGTCTCGGCGGATACTGTCTTCCGCAGGATCTCAGCAACGAACAGTGCATAAAAGACAGCGACTGCCGTGAATTTGGCGGAAACGCTATCTGCTCGGCTCCGAATGCTGCCGGAGGCGTATGTTCAGGCTGCAGCGACAACAGCGACTGTCCCGGAAACACGCAGTGCAACGACACTTACGGAACATGTGCTCTGATGTGCGACAGCGACAATGACTGTCCTTACGGAAAATGCTATTCAAACGGCTACTGCGGTCAGAAAAAATGTTCGACAAACGAAGACTGCTTCGGCGGAACCGTATGCAAATATTCAACAGGAGACGGCGACGGAATGTGTCAGAGACTTGCCTGCCATGAAACAGCCTGCTCTTTTTCAAATCCTCACGGAACCTGTCCGAATCAGGGCGAAGCATGCATAAACGGAGAGTGCATTTCAAGCTGTTCGCCGAATCCGTGCAAAGAAACGAACAGAACAAAATGCGAAATGAAACTCGGCGTTCCGACATGCGTCTGCGATGAAGGAACTGTCGAAAACAACGGAGAGTGCCAGCCTAAAGTCCAGACATGCCCGACAGGCTTTGTCTGCAAAGGCGGCTACTGCGCAAACACGAACGACCCGACATTTTTCTGTGCAGAAAATTCTGATTGCGGCGGCTCTCTTACCTGCACATCCGCCAACCTTCCGTCCGGTCAGTGCAACGGCTGTTCCTACACATCGGATTGTCCGGGTGCCGCCACAGATGAAGCGGTCGAATGCGTTAAAGCCGGAACTTCGGGTTACTGCATGAGAAGATGTACCGTTAATGAAGAATGTAGCGAAGGCATGATCTGCAGAACAAGCGGTTTGGGCAGTTTCTGCGGCAGAAAGGATTGTTCAAAACCCTCCGACTGCCCGGCAAACTATACATGCAAACCCTCAGAATCAGATTCCGAAAGCGGAACCTGCTCAAGAATCCCGTGTAAATAAGAAGAGAGAATAAAGATCTTTCAATCAGGTGAAGAAAAGTAATGAAAATAAAAAGTTTCTCAAATCAATTGTTTCTTTTACTTTTTCTTCCGCTTTTTACCGGCTGCGAACATACAAAATACATCGATTCAGCCGAATATATATATGAAACCGAACCGAACGAGGCCACCTATCAGGCTTTCGAAATTTCTGAAGGAAACATTTATGCCGCAGAAATTGCAAAACCTGCAGGAAATTCAGCAGACACCGATCTTTTCAAAATCTGGCTTCCGTCTGGAACACTTGTTACTTTTGAATTTGAAAGCAGAGAAAAAAATTTTGAGCCGTACATCGGTCACACCGACAATCTCGGGAACTACTCTTTCGCTGTTTTCAGCCTTCCCGGAAAGCGTCAGGCTACTTTCGTAACGACTGCCGACGGCTGGCAGTATTTTGAAATCGGAGACAAAAGAAACACCGGCGAAGAAAAGAAAGTCGGCGGCTTCAAATACTATTTTAGAGTGATTTCAAGCCACATATGTGACGTTGACAATTACGAAAAAATCAAATTAAATTCAACAGTTGAAAGAGTTTTCTCACAATCCGGCAAACACATCGACATCCTTGAACCTGTTTTTGAAAAAAGCGCGGTTTACCAGATAAATGTCGACACGAAAAATATGAAAAGCGACAAATTTTCTTTTGTCATGAACTGCGGAAGCCGCGAAATCGTTGCGGGAAACGATGATGAAGACTACTACGGCAATAAAATCGATCCTCTCATCTATTCACGGCTTGAAGGAAATCTGCGGCATCTTCTGGTTACTGCCAGAATGCTGCTTGATCTGGACGAAGCGGAGGATGAAATTTTCAATGTCTCGTTCACGCAGCAGCCGGGATCAACGGAACTTGAACCTAACGACACCTTCAACTATGCCAACACTGTTGATTCGACCAAGATTTCAGGATATTTGGACAAGGAAAAGAAAAATATTCTTGGCGAAGAAAGCGACGATGAAGACTGGTTCAGATTCAAAGTTGAAAAAGGTGACATTATTTCCGTAAAAATCACTCCTGAAAATCCTAATCCTTTTATCGCAGAAATCTGGGGTTCTTCCTACAACATAACGGGAAGCGGCCTTATCGAGTTGCGCGGAAGCATGCTCAGCGGCTTTGAAACGCACAACATCAACATGCTCGCCCCTTTCAACGGAGATATTTACTTAGACCTTTTGGGAAGCGACGTTCCCTACTCTCTTGAAATCAGCAGAGAGAGCGAGATCGAAACTTTAGATTCCTCTCTTGGAGGCATTGAAACGGAACTTCCCGACTGCGGCTGGAAATTTTACAAATGGAGTTTTGACGAAAACAGCAATCTTGCCGAAATCACCCTTTCAATTCCTGAAAATCTTGCCGGACTTTACATTTTCGGCAGTGACTATCTGCCTTACGCAATGCCCGAACCTGCCGGAACGACCCGCTTTTTCGTGAGAAAATATGAAAAAACCGGAAATCTGATTTTCGGGATTTTCATAGGGACCTGCGAACAGAACTCCGGTGAAAAACTCACTCTTTCCGTCACGGAAACAACGTCCGGACCAGAAAAATGGAGTCACGGAACAGACAAAACGCCTGTAAAAATACAGACTGACGGAGCTTATCAGGGATATTTCGACACGAACAGCAGTTTTTATGAAAACTTTTTTGAATTTACTGCTGAAAAAGACGGCACTGCCTACATTATGACTTCCCCAGACCGCGGATCGACCGCTTTCGACATCGATACGGTTATGACTTTGATGCGCGGAGAAGAAACCATTGTATCTTCCGACGACATGATCCCCTCTCTCCACTTCAACAAATACAGTTTCATTGCTCAAAAAGTGAAAGCCGGAGAGACATACACCTTAAAAATCACGCCGTTCATGAGCGAAAGTTCCAATATTTCGGCAATGAATCTCAAAGGTTATTATATTCTTGACTTATATTTGAAGTAATAATATGTTCGCGCAACGTTGTTTTTTTACTTTTTCAGGAGGAATTATGAAAAAATTGATGCTTTGCTTGCTTGCAGCACTGATGTTCGTAAGCTGCGGCGAAAAATCGAAATCTCTTCAGGATCAGGTCGATTCTTTCATTCAGAGCTACCTTTATGCTGTCCGCGACGCTTCCGACGGCAAACAGGGAACTTTGCAGGACATTTACGACAACTGGCTTTCAACCGAAATGAAAAAAGTCGTAACATTCGAAGATTTCAAAGACTTCGCGACAACGACATACAAAGGCAAAATCGGTACCGAAATCAGAACTTCGCGTGCAAATATCGTTATCGACGCAGAAACCAAGGCTTTCATCGAAGCAACCGGTCAGACGGCTAACATGGGCCGTATGGCGGGCGTTATGAACGAAGACGCATCACTTATTTTCACCGTCAGAATCGTAAAGGAAGGCGAAGCTTTCAAAGTCGAGCTCCAGACGCTTATGGCTGAAATCACCGAGCGCAACAACGAACAGGCAAGACTTGCAAACCTTCTTAAAAACTACAAAGGGCTCATCAAAATCGATGACATCACCGGCAAAAAGATTCCAGGACGTCCCGGTTTTGCAGAACTTACCGGAACTATCCTCAACGGCAGCAGCGACCTTGACATGATCAGAGTCGGCATCAGAGTCCGTTTCAAAGACAAAAACGGCGATGTAATCTATGCAGAGAACTTCCTTCCTGTCACCGATATGAGATACGAAGGTCTCAGAACTTCCCTTCTTCCGAACTCGGTAAAAGTTTTCAAATCGGTCGTAAAGGACATTCCCGAAGAGTGGGATCCCGATCAGCCGCTTTCCTTCAACTTCTACCTTATCGACGGCGTTCACATCACTCCGCAGGAACTCGTTGCAGAAAACAAAGAGAGAGACAGACTTAAAAAGCTCATCGAAGACACCAAAAAGGCTGACGAAGAGGCAAGAAAACAGCTCAAAGAGATCTGGGAAAGAGAAAAAGCTCTCAAAGACAAGATCAAAGAACTCCAGAATCAGGGCGAATAGTTAAAGAAAACGGAGATTTTTTCGTGAAAATGAATTTTTTTCTTGACTTTAAAAAAAATTTTGGCTATAAAGCCGCCGTTTTGATCGTCCTTTCACTTTTGAGTTTTGGGATTTTTGCAAAAGACTTGTTTTTAGCCTACCTTCCGGCTCAGGCAACTAAGACCGGAGACAACAAGTATCAGCTCATGAAAGACTTCGATACTTCGGTAAAACAGGTTCAGGCGCTTTTCGTGGGAGACAGTTCGGTTAAAGACGAACTGCTCACCAATGAAGAGAATTATCGGGTTCATGTTTTCTACAACCTGAAGCAGTCTGCACCGTGGCACAAAATCTATGTCATCGGTTGGGATGACAAGGTCTTTGCAAGAATCTTCAAATAAAGCATGAGGTTCCCGGATCGTCCAATGGCAGGACTACGGATTCTGGCTCCGTCAATCAAGGTTCGAATCCTTGTTCGGGATCCACTTATTCATGCAATGACCCCTTCGTCTAGCGGTTAGGACGGCGGCCTCTCACGCCGCTAACAGCGGTTCGAATCCGCTAGGGGTCGCCAGAGATTTCGAGAGGCTTCCCTTTTTATTTCCCCACATTTTTTCAATTCAAGTTTTAGATTAAGGCTTGAATTTTTTGTATCAAACTATCCTGTTTACAAAAATCTTGCAATTTCGCAGACAACATTTAAAACAACGTGTTTCTTGCTTAAAAACTTACTTGTTTTTATTTTTGTAACGAGATGACAGTCGGTAAACAAATAACAAACAAACAAAACGCTTTCAGTTTAATACCACCGGAAAACTTGGATTTTTCAAGAAAATTATTAATAAAATCAGTATATTACCAGGCTTTAGCGCCGCAAATCTGCCAGGACTCAGTAATCACGGTATTACTAAATCCCGAAGCGGCACAAAAAGAAAAGAGAAATAGGGAGGGAATCATGAGGAAGTTGTTTTCATTTTTTGCAGTGTTGACCGTTCTTCTTTTTATGCTTGCCTGCGGCGGCGGCGGCAAGGGTAAAGAAACAATTGAAACCGACGAAGACACGACCGATGTCGAAATATCGGACAACGATTCCGACGGTGCCGAAATATCGGATTCTGATGATGATTCAGACGATATCGAAATATCGGATGAAGATTCCGACAATCCCGAGGCGACCGAAAACCACCAGTTTTCCGGTGCATATCAGGTTGAAAGCAGCGTTTCGGGTGTTTCAGTTGCAATTGTCGAGTGCGGTAAAACTATAGAATTGGCTTCCGGCAAAACTGATGCAAGCGGAAAATTCTCGTTCAACGCCGACATTTCGGCAGATAAGACTTACTGCATCACGGCAAACGGTTTTGCAAGCTGCTTCAAAGGCCTTAGCGACCACGTTGCAAATATTTCCGAAATCACGACTGCGGCTTATCTTGTTGACAAAACCTGTGAAAATATCCGCAAAAGCGAAACGAGAGTAAGAAATTACGCAAAACTCGGAACCGGAAAATGGCTCGGAGAGCTTGATTATTCCAGGCTTTCAGGCATAAAAACAGGACTTAAGCTTCTCTCTTCCTTCCTCAACACGACTGATCCAAAAACTCTTTCCGAAAAAATTGCCGATGACGTTCAGAAAACCGAAGGATATGACTTCGAAAAGTTTTTCAACGGCTTCAAAATTTCGTCCGACAAAAAAGAAGTTGTCATAAATACGGCAAATCCCGAGAGCAACGAAGTTTCCCTCAATATCGAGGGCGGAAGCGACGTTGTTGCCGAAGGTTTCAAAATCGTCTGGACTGCGCTGAATAAAACTGCTGAAGCTGCTACGCACAAAATCAAAAGCACGGAGCCCGGCGAATACACTGTCAGGTCTAAACTCGTTGACGACGGCGGCGACCCGATAATGATTTCCGAAGATTCCTCCACTATCCTTTTCCTTCTTGAAAAAATCAGCGGAACAATCGATGTCAGCGACATGAGCAAACATATTTCGCACTACATCGATAACGGAATTTACGCAGTCATTCCGAAAAATACCGTCATCACAAAGGACGGAAACAAAGTGAACACCCTCACCTACACGATCATGATGACAGGCGACGGCTCGCAGATTTCAAGAATAGACTTCGGGCCGGAGGGAACCACTTTCACGGGAGACGCACTCTATTTCGTCTATGAACTGGGAACAGTTTTCGGCGGCGATCCCATCATGCTTTCCGCTACAAGGTCGAACAGTGACGATACAAGCGATGTCATGCAGTCTGCGGGCGGCGACCCGATCATGCTTGAAGCGGGCGGAGATCCGATAATGTTCTCGGCGGGAGGCGATCCCATCATGCAGATTGCACGTTCTGCGGGCGGCGATCCCATCATGCAGTCTGCCGGCGGAGACCCGATTATGAACGCAGCGGGCGGAGATCCCATCATGAATGCGGCCGGCGGAGATCCTATTATGACGAGTGCGGCCGGAGATCCCATCATGTCGACTGCTGCGGGCGATCCTATCATGCTCGGAACAAGTTCAAGCGTCATGGTTGCAAAGACTAATCACTTCTCCGGATTCCAGCTCAATTCGACTTCACTTCCTGTTTCTGCGGCCGATCTGATTTCGAAATGGTGCGGAGACTACTATTATCAGAACTATTCTCCGGTCGAGTTCATCAGACGCGGTATTGAAAAATTCAAACCTGCCGGCGACGATAAAACTGATCTTCTGAATTATTTCCAATGCCCCGCTTCCGGAGAGACACCTCTTTACGAGCTTGAAAGCGATCTTTACGAGCTTTTCAACAAGCCTCTCGGTTATCAGCGCAACATCAACCTTATTGAAAACCTCTACTATGTTTCGGAATTTTATAACCGTATGCTTGCAAAGAAAGAAAACGGTGACGCTGTTGCGGCGGTCAAAAACGGTCTTGAATTAAGGTCTGCAATCGCGACCCTATTTACTTCTACCGATGCTTTCAACAGAAGCTCTACTCTGACAGGACTTTTTGATTCTTCGGATATTCCTCTGACTTACAGCGGCGTAACTCCCGCCGACTATTCAGCTGATGCGTTGTCTGCTCTAACCGGTCTTTCCGAATTGAACGACAAATATGCCGCGACGAAAAAAGAGGTCATGATTTTTGCAAACTACGTAATGACTTCTTCCAAAGGACCTGATTTCAGCAGCGTTTCATCTGCTTTAACTCCAGACCAGTTCGTCTGTGCATGGTTCAACGGCACTGCCGCAGGCTGCAACAAAGTCTACACATTGAATGAAAACGGCCGTGTCGCACTTAACGGTACTGCTGTTTCGCTTGCAGATGCGGAACAGATTTTCGCGAAATTCTTCATGCCGATGAACAGCAGACTTTCCGATGAAGAAAAACTAAATCTTTTCAGAACATACTACCTTGTTCTCAGATATGTCGGAACTATTTTCGGCAACAGTTCAAAAATTCAGGAACTCAACGACAGGCTGCTTGAAACGGCTTACCTCGTTTTTGACGGCATCAACAAAAACAAAAATGCAGTCAGCATCGTCGACACTTTCGATGCTTCGGCTCACACGGTTTCTGTTCTTGCAGACGGAATCATGGAGACAAGGCCTTATCTCAACAAACTTTCGAACCTTACCGACAAAATTTCGCTCAATGCCGCGACTCCGGCAAATGTAGAGAAAGTTCTGATAAAAATCGAAGGCTATGCTCACGAAAAGGCTTCAGAAAACGGAGCTGTCTACTATAAACCGACCGGAAGTCTGAAAGAAAAATCTATAATTCTCACTCCCGGTGCTCTTACAGCCGGGCTCAAACCGCTCAAAGAGCTCTTAGGTTCGGACAACGTTGACGAGCTCGGAGACATCACCGGAAAGATGACTGTCGTCGTCAATTCGAAGATTTCCGGCAAACCCTATTCGACTCAGAAAACTTACGATTTCCTTATCTACAAAGAGAGTGCCGGTGTTGATTCCAAACCCGTTCCTTCGAATATTTCGGTATTCCTTGCAGATTCCGACGGAAACCAGCTTCCTGTCGACAGCAATCCCGGAATCATTCTGAATCCCGGCAACAAAGTGCTTTATCCGAACGAAAGCGGCCTCATCTATATTCAGAATCTCGCTCCTGCCACCTACACTCTCAATGCTTTTGCAGACGGATACTACACGAAGACGAGCAGCGTCAATGTTCCCGAAAACTCGAATTTCGGCATTGAAATCAGGCTTGACAAGGAAATCAGCTCTTCTGCCGAAGCGACACTCAAAATCAAAGTCAGCATCGAAACTCAGAAACATCCGAACACCGTTTATATCCAGATTTACGACGAAGATATGGTTCTTACCGCCAACGAATCAACTGTTTTCGGTGAAAGCGGTTACGCAGACATAGATATCAGTATCGCTGCCGGAAGATACACGCTTCTTGCCGTCGGCGAAGAGATGTACAACTATATCGAGGATCTGACTGTTTACGAAGGAAAAAACAACTTAAAAGAGATCACTGTCGTTGCAAAGAACGCTTGCGGAAACGGAATTGTCGATTCTGCTGAAGAGTGCGAACCTTCAGTTTCGGGCTCAACTCTCGAAGTCAGATGCGGCGACATCTATCCTGCGGCAACAAATCCCGACAAAACCGCGACCTGCAATAAAACAACATGCACTTTCGACAAGTCACAGTGCGGAAAAGCGTCAGTCTGCGGCGACGGCGTTATCGATAACGGCGAAGGCTGCGACGGCGGCTCTAAAGCATGCTCTGAAATCTCAGGTTTCGGCTCCTCAAACGGCATGGCTCCGTGCGCTGCGAACTGCTCCGACTGGATCACGAAAGACAACTGTTCAAGAAAGACAGCTTCCTGCGGAACACTTCCCGAAAACGCCCTCTGGAACGACGGTCTCGGCAAATTCGCGCAAACTTACAACGGCTCGAAATGGATTCCCGAAACTCCTGAACCTGCGGCAAGATACGGTCTGACGCGCGACGAGTGTGTTTTCTCGTGCAAAAAAGGCTACAAGTGGAATGAAAATACTAGTGAATGTCTTCCCGATCCGCTTTCTCTCGCCAACATCTGCACGGGCGAGACAAAATGCTTCAACAACACTTCGGCAACAGCTGAATGTCCCGCTTACGGAACACCTTTATTCGGGCAGGATGCACAGTATGCAAAACTCGGCTACTGCACACCTCACAGCCTTGAAATCTCCGGAGATATCGTTGTTGACAGTTTCACCCACTACGAGTGGCAGAAATCGGCTTCAACAAGCGCAATGAACTGGGCAGATGCTGATGCTTACTGCGCGGGTTTGAATGACGAAAACACCGGTTCATCGGCAATCTGGAGAATCCCGGCACCGCAGGAACTTCTCACGATAATAGACAGCGGCAGAATCAATCCGGCACTTGACACGAATTTCTTCACAGCTCAATCAGCTTTCTGGTCGACCGGAGACGCGAAAAATTCCGGAAACGCTTGGAGCGTTACGGCAGACGGCGCACTTGACAGCGTTGAAGTATCAAAAACAAACTATGTCCTCTGCGTCCGCATAAACGAGCACGACACGGTTTCGGAGCGTTTTGACGATACGGCTGACGAAACAGTCAAGGATACAGAAAGCGGACTTATGTGGCTTAAGAACTACACTTCCTCGAAAACGTGGCAGGAAGCCCTTTCCCACTGCGAAAACAGCATCGCGGGCGGTCATACCGACTGGAGACTTCCGAACAGAAACGAACTCGCATCGTTAGTCGATTACACTGTCAACAGCGGTGTGATGAGCAGTTTTCCCGGCATCGCGACGAAAGAGTTCTGGACTTCTACAAGTTCGCTCAGCGAGCCTGCAAAAGCATGGCCGGTCGATTTTGACAGTGGAAGAATCATTGCAGACAGTAAATCCGAAACACATTACGTCCTCTGCGTGAGAAACGATTCCGCATGCTTCGGGGACGACTGCGCCGATCCGTGCAGATTCGACCCGTGCAGGAACACAGTCAATTCGACAGGCGTCTGCACTGCGGAAGAAGACGGAAACGGCTATTCCTGCGTATGCTACTCAGGTTACGAGTGGAAAGCCGAACTTTCAAAATGCGTTCTCCATGATGAAATAACCAAAGGCTGCGACATCGACAAACTGCCTGAAAACGCCGTCTGGAACACAGTCGGAACAATCACGCAGTATCCGGACGGACACGGCAACTGGTATCCCTCAACAGTTCCGGAATACAATGAAACGCCGAGCACATCGGAATGCCGCTTCAAATGCAGAGATCACTATACTTGGGATTACGATCTGCTGAAGTGTATGCTTGACAAGAAAATCGCGCAGTGTACCGGAACTCTTCCGGGACACGCAGTCTGGACAGTTTCGCAGATTGTTCAGGAATGGAGCCCGAGCGACAGCGCCTGGATGCCGCGAACAACCGATTTAGATTACGGCGAAAATGAAAATGAAAACAAGTGTACATTCCATTGCAAAGAACATTACAGTTACAAGAACAATTCATGTGAAGCCGACACGCAATATAAAAACTGCACCGGAAAACCCTCAAACGCTGAATGGAACCCGCCTTCAGGAGGAGCAATCACCCAGACTTGGACAGATAATAATGGCTGGCAGCCTCCGCTGACGGCAACTTACAATACAGAGCCGAATTCGAATGAATGCCGTTTCAAATGCGCTGACGATTCTTTTTGGAATAGCAGCTCTTCACAATGTATAAATCCGTGTTGGAAAGACCCATGCTCCAAGGTTTCAAATACAAATGGATTATGTCGGCCTTTTGCATGGGATATATATTATTGTGAATGTAACGATAATTATTTCTGGAACGGATCAGCATACAAGACACCATTCCCGCTCGGAAATATCTGCACAGGTCAGAAAAAGTGCTACAACAACGCCCAAGAAATCACCTGCCCGTCATCTTCTTCAGCAGGTTGGTACGGTCAAGATCCTCAATATACAAGCAAATGCAAAGCCCGAAGTTTTGTTACCAAGTCATATTCAAATCAATCGGTTGTCATAGATAACAATTCAGGACTTATGTGGCAACAAGAAATGTCTGACTATACAACATGGGGATACGCTAAGAGCTATTGTGATAATTTGACTTACGCCGGATTTGACGACTGGCGTTTGCCTACATCACTTGAACTTTTTACAATTCATAATATAGGCTCAGACTCTGTCGAAACAAATTTTCAAGCCTCCTCTAGATTGTGGAGTTCCGATAAGGATGTAACTAACGATACTAAGGCTTGGCGTTTTAATGGGAGCAGCCTCTCGAGCCTTGATTATAATAATAATGCAGGTGTTCTGTGTGTGAGAGGAACAACTATGCCATCTTCAACACTAACTTCCTCCACAAACAACGGAGATGTTATCGTAACAGACAATAAAACTGGTTTAATCTGGCAGAAAACCATTTCATCGAACTCTTTTGCTTATGTAAATGCACTTGCCTACTGTCAAAATCTTGAATACGCAGGATATTCGGACTGGCGGCTTCCCAACAGAAATGAACTTGCATCGCTTGTGAATTATAAAAAATCCAATCCTGCTTCCAATTTTCCCAATATGCCGTCAGAAGAATTCTGGACTTCTTCAGCTGAATATGAAAGTATACCCTTTGGTTTTTATGTTGATTTCAGCAATGGCAAAATAGATACCCGTTCTTTGACAGGTACGAGTTCGAACCAATTACGTGTCCGCTGTGTCCGAGGCGGTTCAAATTAAGCGGATGCGCACCGCGGGGGATGCCACTAATGTTCCGCATTGACGACCTGAAAATCTGGTGGTGATGGGACTCACAAATTCCGCAGAATTTCCATAAAGCAGCCATTCTAAATAAAGATTAATTTATCACAATATTTAACTTCAATTTCTTAAAATTTTTACTACAATATCTAGATTTTTGTTTTTAATTTAGGAGTTTTTAAATGAAGAAAGAAGAAATTGAAAATCTTTTTAACAGCTACGAAGAGGCAGTATGCAAAATCGAGGAAACCGAGTGCTGGAGCGCAAGAGACCTGCAAAAACTGTTCGGATACAGCCTTTGGCAGAACTTCTGCAAAGTGATTGAAAAAGCCAAAGAAGCTTGTCGGAACGTGTGTCAGCAAGTCTCAGACCATTTTATTGACGTCAATAAGATGGTCGTACTTGGTTCAGGCGCGGAAAGAGAAGTAGATGACATCATGCTCACACGTTACGCCTGTTATCTTGTGGCACAGAACGGTGATCCGAGAAAACCGCAGATAGCTTTCGCGCAAACATATTTCGCGGTGCAGACCCGCCGTGCCGAACTGATAGAACAGCGGCTGTTGGAAGTCGAGCGTGTCAGAGCCCGTGCAAAATTGCAGGAAACCGAGAAAAAACTTTCTGGAATACTTTATGAACGCGGCGTGAACGAACAGACTTTTGCCATAATCCGTTCAAAAGGCGATCAGGCGCTTTTCCGGCTCAGCACGAACATGATGAAACAGCGCATGGGCATACCGCAGGCGCGTCCGCTCGCCGATTTTCTGCCTACAATCAGCATTAAAGCCAAGGATTTTGCCGCCGAAATGACAAGCGTCAATGTGCAGGCAAAGGATCTGCAAGGAGAAAACGCAATCACTGAAGAACATGTCGAAAACAATGCAGCCGTCCGCAAAATGCTTATTGACCGCGGCATCATCCCCGAAGAACTTCCTCCGTCAGAAGATGTGAAAAAAGTGGAACGCCGTCTGGCGAAAGAAGAAAAAAAGCTGCTGAAAAACAAGGAATAATCCGCTGTGTCCGTGGTGGTTCAAATTAAGCGAATGGACCCATCAGAGTTGCGGCGACAGTATTCCGGAACCGCAGTGCCCGTAAGGTGTGGAGTGATCCGATTTAAGAGGTATTTTCCGACAGAATCCTATTAGTTTCAGGCGAGCTGCCAGAGTCAAATACTACCCGTAAATGAATCCTCTTCTGCCGTCGATAGTGAGCGTGCAGAGGACGTTTTTCGTTTCTCCGCCGAAGGTGAATGTTTTGTTGACTTCGTCTAATGTGAGTGATTTGCAGTTGACGACACCGATCTTGCCGAGGCGAACTGCCGTGACAGCCGCATGAGATGTAGCTCCTCCGCGGGAAGTCAAAAGTCCGTCCGCTTCGAAGATCATGTCGATATCGTCACTGACTGTGTCTGGACGCATAACGATGATCTTTTCGCCGGGATAAAGTTTTTTGCACTTTTCGATATCTTCCATAGAGAAAACGACTCTTCCGGTGAGGACGTTGTTGCCAATGCCCGTTCCCTCGCCTATCAGCTGCAGATTGTCGGGAACGAGCTCTTCCTGCATAAGGTCGTTCTGGTGGTACGAGCGGATCTGAAGTATGTGAAGATCCTGTTTTTTCGAGGTTTCAAATGTGAACTCTATCTCCTGATGACCGAAACCGCGCTTGTTGATAAGCTCGACTGAAATATCATTAAGTGCCGAATATATTTCAGGAAAATCTTTTTCCATACTGATATCGGGAGCGTTTTTCATCTCAAGTCTCTGTTTTTCTGAAACAGGATACGGGTGAACAAGTCCGCCGACGATGTCCTCGCCCTGAGAACACATTACGAAATCACCGTAAAGGCAGACTTTCCGGCCTCTGCCGTTTGGTTCCCGCGTGAAAACGACGCCTGTTCCGGAGTCGTAGTTGATGTTTCCGAGCACCATTTTCTGAACGATGACAGCCGTTCCCCACTCGCTTGCGATGTGCAGTTTGTCGCGGTAAACCAAAGCGCGGCGCGAATTCCACGAATCGAAAACCGCGTGTATCGAAGTGAAAAGCTGCTTGTGGAGATTCTGCTCGAATTTTACTTTCTGACTGTCGAGGATCTTCATGTATTCCTTGGCAACTAGTTTCATGACTTCAGGTTTGAAACCGATCTTTTTCTCGACTTTGTAAACCTTTTTGAAATCGGCAATGACAGCGTCGAAAAGGTCACGGTCGATGCCGAAATTCATGCCCCATGTCTGGATAAGCCGGCGATAGCAGTCCCACGAAGTCCAGCCGTAGTTTTCCTTTTTGGCGAGCTGTTCGACAAATTCGTCGTTCATTCCGACATTGAGGAAGGTGTTCATCGCGCCCGGCATCGACATTGCTGAACCGCTGCGCACCGAAAGCATGAGCGGATTGTTCGGGTTACCGTACTGAAGCCCCGTTTTTTCCTCCAGAATACCCAGTTCATCAGATATCGTGGTATAGATCTCCTTTTCGATTTCAGGGTGTTTCATCAAAGCCTCGCGACGTCTGAAAAGCTCGGTCGTTAGAATGAATCCGTGCGGAACAGGCATTCCGTAAGCCTTGATTTTTTTAAGGAAATATCCTTTCGCACCGAAGAAGACCTGGTTGTCGAGCTCGTCATCCTTCTTGTCGATTTCAGAAATTATCGATTTGCGCTTGTAGGTCATGATCATGTGGATGTCTTCCTGCGTCAGATTCTTCGGAATACCGTGCAGGATCGAAAGGACATAGTTTATCAGGCTGTCGATCTGCTGCATGAGGAATGACGAAGAAATGATGTCGCGGTAGAATTCCTCGCTCTTTTTGTGGATGATCTTCTCTCTGTCTTTTTCCGATGAAACGGTGAGATTGTGCTTTTCGATATACTGTTCGAGAACGATTTTCAGGTTCGGATCGTGGATCCCGAGGAAATAGTCGTAGACGATCTTGCTCAGATCCTCGGCGAAGAATTCAAAAATGTTTGTGTACTGATGTAGCGAGAAACTTGAGGATACAAGGCTGTATTCGAGCATTTTAAGGTCGGAATTGAAGTTTTCGCTCGTTATACCGCCGAGTTCCAGACCTTCTCTGAAAAGTTCGAGGATCTCGCATGTTTCTCTGAGATTATCGGCTGAGACATACGGAAGTTTCGTCGTGGAGACAAGACGCTCGACCATCGTGGAAACAAGCTGCTCCATCCTGTAGATCATGCCCAGCGCTTCGAATTTCGGCTCGCGGTATTCGCCGTACATCGAAGGAATTCCTATCGCGATATGGCGTTTGTAATATATATTTTCGACGCCTTCAGTCTGCTCTTCCGAAAGAACGGTCTTTTTGAGAGCCGACATGATTTTGAAAGCGATCCTGACTGCGCTTTTCCAATCCTCGGCAGCCATTGCAGCTTCGAACTCATCGATCGTAGCCTGATGTATATACGTGATTTTCTTAAGCTTTTTAGCAATATCACCGGGATTGAGATAATATTTTTCCTTGAGAAGCAGATAAATATTGAACAAATATCCGACTTTCTTCTGCTCGACTTCGTGCCCTGCACCGAAATCGGCGATGATTTTCTCGACTTCCGCAGGTTTCATCGTGAAAAGCGTTTCGTAGTCGCCTCCGACTCTGCTCGTTACAAAACGGGCAACTTCGTGCAGACCTTCGTACATTTCGCCTGTCGGCTCAAGGGTTTCGTAAATCTCGTTCGGAATTTTGTTCTGAAGATGTTCCTTTTTGCCGGTTAGCCAGAAAACAAAGACATCTTTTGCAAGCTGGATGTGGGTATTGTTGCTCTCAGCGTGGATCTGCTTTCTCAAGAAGTGCGTGAGCAGATCCTTTCTGTGGCATATCTCGTCGATCGCGGTCGAAATCTTTCTGAGTTCCCCTTCTGCACCGATCTCGTTGAAGTAAACCGGGAAGAGAACTGCGATCTGACGCGCAATGTGGTAAGCCGGTGCGATCTGGCTGTTCAAAAATTTCGTGACATCGCTCTGGAAAAGGTCGGTATCGGAAATAAAAACGCCGCCGATACGAAGGTTTACAAGAAGAGCAGAAAGAAGTTTCGTGCTTTTCGACGGGTTTACTTCGATTATTTCAAGCCAGGTCCTGATGTTTTTGACGTGGTTTTTATCGACTATCATCTGCCAGTCGGAGTTGACTCCCTTAAGCTCGGGATAAACAAATCCGAAGCGGATCACGGCATCGAAAAAGTGGTCGCATATCGCTGCGCCGCCGCGTTTTACTATCTCTTTTCCCAAAGTTTTAACGCAGTCTAAGATAGCGCTCTGGAAAAGCTCGCGAACCGGCTTGAAGAAGTCGAACATTCTCGTTATAAAGCGTTTTGCCTCGCCCGCATCGTCAATTGAAACGATTTTCAAAGTTCTGTTGAGGTCGAAAAGAAGGTATTCTCGCAGACTTTCCATAGACGAGAAATCGAGAAGGTAGAAAATGTAGTAGATTTTGCAGATCGGAGTGGGAATAAAGTCGATCGTGTTGCGGAATCTGTCTGTAAAAAACGTGTAGTCCGGCAGTTTGAAGAAGTCTTCGCACTTTTCAGCCTTCTCTATCCCCTCTTCGCACTCGGTGAAAAGCTCCGGCGGAAACTGAGAAAGGATCGCGTTTTCGATTTCAAGCGCCTCGTCTCCGTGCTCGATCTTCCTGTTTTCAAGCCAGTCCGAGAATGACTGGATGTTTTTCCAGTAGTCTAAATTTATCGTCATAACGCGCTTGAGCATTTTGAAGATCCTCTCGCTGAAGCGCTCGTCTTTACAGATCTCGGCAACATATTTTTTAAGAGAACTCGATGCTTCCATAAGCCCAGGATTGCCGTCTGCAAGAACCGTTTCGGTTATATCCAGAAAAGAGTTGAAAACTTCGTCCGAAATTTTGCTGCTCTGCATGATCTTGTAAAGCAGTTCCAAAACATTGAAAATCGTCTGGCGGAGCCTGTTGCGCTGCGGAATATCGAGCTTCTGCGAAAAAATCTGCATGAAGTATTCACCGAGAAGTTTCAGCAGTTTGTCACTCTCTTCAAGATCGGCAAAAACCCACATGTTTTCAAGAGTTATCCAGCGGTAAGCCTCGATCACTTCGGTAAAATTGGGAAACGGGTGGTTGAGTTCGAGAAAGAAAGTCCTCATCCTTTTTTCAAGAAGAGGATGTTTTTCAACCGCACCGAGAATGAATTTTTCCTGCTCCGAAAATTCGTAACCCGCAACAAAAGTTTCGGCTAAATTGACTTTCAAAGCCTCCGAAGTTTTTATAACGCCTGACATAAAGACCTCCCAATCTATAAAAATTAACGTAAAATATCGGCAATAAAATCAGTTCCTTCGCGTGAAACTATCCTGCATTTGAGGCAGCTTCCCTCTTTTTCGTCCTCAAGGTTCGTGATGATGGTTATCCCGTCGATCTCAGGCGCCTGATTCCAGCATCTGCCGACCGGAACCTTGAGTTCGGGATCGATCCCTTCGTAAAGCACTTCGACTTCTTTGCCTACAAAACGCTCAAGACGCTTTTCCATGCTTTCGTGGGCCGCTTTTTCGATCTCAGCGAATCTCGCATCGGCCGTTTTTGCAGGAACAGCGCGCATTTTGAACGATGCTGAGAACTCTTCTTTCGAATATTTGAAGGCTCCGATATAGTCGAAAAACCCCTTTTCGATGAATGTTTTCAAAAGTTCGTGATTCTCTTTTTTCTCAGCCGGGAAAGAAGAGATCACCGTTGTCCTGAGAAGATAATCCTCTCCGAAAACATCTTTTATCATCTCTATCAAATTATAAATATCCTGCTCTGTGTAGCGCCTGTTCATCGCCTTTAAAACGGTGCTCGAAATATGCTGGATCGGCACTTCCAAGTAATTGTGCATTTTTTTGCAGTCTCTGATAGTTTCAAGAAGTTCGCGGTCGATCCCCGACGGATAGAGATACATCACGCGGAATCTGAAATTCCCTTTCAGCGCATTCAGCGAGCGTATGAGCTGTTTAAGCGACGAATTTGTCTTCGAGCCGTACTGCGTAGTGTCCTGCGCGATCACAACTATCTCTTTGACTCCTGTTTTTATCAGGTTTTCAGCCTCGGCAAGAATATCTTTCAGCGGACGTTCGCGGTATCTTCCGCGGATATAGGGAATCGAGCAATATGAGCAGAAGTTGTTGCATCCGTCGGCGATTTTGAGATAAGCCGTCCACGGCGAGAAAGTGAGAACGCGCTCCATAGAAGCGGTGTAGAGGAAATCCGACTGCCCTATTTTGCCGAGATAGCCCTTCTCCCAGTGAGCAGAAACTATTTTTTCGATATTCGGAAGGTCATTTACACCGAAAATAAAATCGGCTTCAGGCAGCATCTCGCCCAAATTAGGATAAAGCTGCGGCATGCAGCCCATGACAGCGATCTTAGCACCCTTTTTAAGACTTGCGTGGAGATCAAAGAACGAGTTCACCGACTCTTCCCTCGCGTCGTTGATGAAACTGCAGGTGTTGAGAATGACAAGGTCGGCTTTGTCTGAAGTTTCGGCAACGGCCCACCCTTTATTTACGAACTGAGCTATGACAATTTCGGAATCGACCCTGTTTTTCGGGCATCCCAAAGAACAGCAGAACAACTTTTTTTTCATAATATCCCTCCCAAAAGACCGGCCATGATTTTAAAAGAACGACATGACATTTGCAAAAAAATCCGTATACTCGCCGCGCGTTTTTTGTTTTGCAGGCAACCGGATTCCGTTTTGAGATGATTTGCAGGATTTGCGTAATATTCACCATTCTATTCCTGCCGCTTTTTTTCTTTGCTGAAGAAGTGAAAGAAGAGGCAAAAAAAGAAGAATCTTTCGACGCGTCGGCAAAAGACGAGGAAAAAGACGAAAAAAAACTGGGAATTGTCGCATTTCCGATAGTTTTTTATTCGAGCGACACAAATTTCGGTTTCGGCGCATCGGCTGTTCTGCACAAAGAACACTACAAGGACGAATACGTGAGCAAGTCGAATTCGCTCGCATTCGTCTTTTTTTACACGCTGAGAAACCAGCTACTGAATGCAAATGTCGGCAATTTATACTGGGATAAGGCAAACTGGCACTGGAAAAGCAAACTTGTATTCAAGAAGTATCCGACCGATTTTTACGGGATAGGAAACGACACGAAGCCTTCTGCCCACGAAGTTTTCGAGCCTTTTACATTCCAGTTCGAGAACTCGGTTAACCGCAGGATATGGCGCTCTTTTTATGCAGGGATCTCGCTTTCTCAGGGTTATCACATGCTCGTAAAATCGAAAGAAAACGGGCTTGCGCACTCTTATTTCGAAAAGCACCAGAAAGAAGGTTTTATTTCCGGAATCGGCCTGCGTTTAAGCTACGACAGCACCGACGATTCGTTTTTCCCGATGAGCGGAAGTTACGCCGAAGCCGTTTATCAGTATCACCCGTTCTGGCTCGGAAGTCAGTACAGTTTTTCAAGAGTTTTCATCGACGGACGCACTTTCGTAAAGATTCCGATCCCCGAATTCGAGTCTGTTCTGGGATTTCAGCTGATGTTTGAAGGAGTAAGCGGCAACGCACCGCTTTCGTTTCTGCCCACTATCGGCGACAAGGACATGATGCGAGGGTACGTCGGCGACCGTTTTCGCGACAACTACATGCTTGCGGCCCAGACAGAATGGCGTTTTCCGATATACTGGCGTTTCGGCGGAACTCTTTTTTTCGCCGCAGGAAAAGTGCAGCATAATTTCACCGACTTCATCTTTCAGGACATCAAATACGGCGGAGGATTCGGAATAAGAGTGCAGCTCGCAAAGAAAAAAAAGATAAATCTGCGTTTTGACATGGGTTTTACACCTGAAGGATATAAATTCTACTTCAACCTGCTCGAAGCTTTTTAAAAAAATTCATATTTTTGTTGCATTTTAAATGATTCTGATTATATTAGTTGCGCTTTGCGGGCCTATAGCTCAGTTGGTAGAGCCCCCGGCTCATAACCGGATGGTCAGAGGTTCGAACCCTCTTGGGCCCACCACTTTTTTGTGGAGGCTGGATTTGCTGTTTATTTACAAATTTCACGACATAAATTTGAGAAAGCACTTGTTCAAAACAAGTGCTTTTTTTTTGCTTTTTAACTAATGGAGGCTCCTTTGCTTGAAGAACTGAAAAAACTTGTAAGTCTGCAGAACGTTGACTCTGAGATTTTCAAACTTGAAGAAGAGTTGGATATTCTGCCCGACAAAAACGACGCTCTTGAAGATCAGATCGTTGAAAAGGAAAACAAGATCAAAGAACTTAAAAACGCCATCGAGATCCAAGTAGACGAAAAAGAAAAGAGAGACGAGATTTACAAAAAAGGCGAAGAAAAGCTCAAAACGATCACGGGAAAACAGTCCGCAATCAGAAACAAAGAGGAATACAACGCCCTTTTGAGAGAAATCGACAACATCAAAAGATTCAACCGCGACCTCAGCGACGAAATCAACGAGATCAGCAGAGAGATCGAAGCAAAGACTGAAGAACTCAACGTTACCGAAGAACAGTTCTCCCGCGAGATCGAAGCCTGCAAACAGCAGATCGAAGCAAACTCAAAGAGAATGGACGAGCTCGATAAGACCATCGACAAGCTCTACGACGAAAGAGAAAAACTCTCGAAAAACATCAGACCTGCCATATACAATAAATATCAGAGAATCATAGAAACTTCACCGAACGGCAAAGCTATCGCCATGGCTGAACACAGAGTCTGCCTCGGCTGCAACATGACGCTTCCGCCGGAACTTTACAACATGGTTCTCCGCGCAGTCAGAATCGAAGTCTGTCCGAACTGCCAGTGCATACTTATCCCCGGCGACAACCACTCGGACAACAAAAAGTCTTCAGAAAAAGAAGAAAACTAGTTCTTTTACTTGTGAAAAAGTAGCACTTCCAGTCGCTGATATTCAGAGGAAAGTCCGGACTCTTCAGGGCAGAGGGCTGGCTAACGGCCAGGAGCAGTGATGCTACGGAAAGTGCAGCAGAAAACAAACTACCCGGTTTATCCGGGAAAAGGTGAAAAGGCGGAGTAAGAGCCCACCGGGGTCACGGCGACGCGGCCCGCACGGCAAACCCCCCTCGGAGCAAGGTCTAATAGAAATGCCATCTGCCGCGGCAGATAAGGATCGCCCATCCGACGCATTCGGGTTGACCGCTTGAGACTGCAGGCAACTGCAGTTCCAGATGAATGACTGGATAAAACAGAATCCGGCTTATGTGCTACTTTTTCTCCACTTTTTCCCGAAAAGTTCATTTAACCGCAAATTTAAAAACGGAGGAATGATGTCTTCAAGAGGTCAATGGAAAAGCAAACTCGGTTTTATTCTGGCAGCTGTCGGAAGTGCCGTAGGTCTCGGAAATATCTGGAAATTTCCCTATGTCGTCGGTAAAAACGGCGGCAGTGCATTTATTTCCATCTATCTTGCCTGCATCATTCTGGTCGGCATACCGATACTTATAGCCGAAATTTACATCGGCAAAAAAAGCCAGCTCAATCCCGTCGGCGCATTCCGCTTTTTCCAGAAAGGCAAACTCCCCTTTTCTGTTATCGGTTATGCCGGCGTTTTGTGCGGAATCATTATCCTTTCATACTATTCGGTAATAACCGGATGGATCTGCCACTATCTCATGCTCTCTTTCCGCGGATTTTCGGGAACTGAAACCGAAATCAAAGAAATTTTTTCAACCATGAACGCAACTCCATGGATCAATATTGCATGGCACACTTTCGTAATGGGTACCATAATGCTGATTCTTGTGAAAGGAGTGCGGAAAGGAATCGAAACCGTAAGCAAAATCCTCATGCCGATGCTCGGTCTTCTGCTGCTCGTTCTTGTATGCTATTCGCTTACCCTCGACGGAATGAAAGAGGCGTGGCACTTTCTGACCTATCCCGATTTTTCGAAAGTCACCCCGGGATCGTTTCTCGAAGCACTCGGAACCTCGTTTTTCACACTTTCACTCGGAATGGGGGCGATGATAACCTACGGAAGCTACCTCAAAGGAGAGGTCAGCATTACAAAATCGGCTGTTCAGATCGCTTCAATAGACACTCTCATCGCATTTTTGGCCGGAATTGTGATCTTTCCGATAGTTTTTTCAAACAATCTCGAACCGAGCGCAGGCCCCGGACTCATCTTCCAAACACTTCCTGTCCTTTTCTCGAAAATGCCGGGCGGGCACATTGTCGCGATCATATTTTTCGCGCTCGTTCTTTTTGCTGCGATAACAAGCGCAATCTCGCTTCTCGAAGTTGCCGCCTCATTTATAATAGATGAGTATAAGTGCTCAAGAATAAAAGCCATTTTAATAATGGGAACCGTAATATGGCTGCTCGGGATACTTTCCGCCGTATCGTCGCTCAATGTCGCAGGAACTCCTTTCCTCGACATGTTCGACAAAATCGCTTCATGCTACATGCTTCCGCTCGGCGGTCTCTGCACGGCACTCGTCTTCGGTTGGGCAATAACAACCGAAAGCAAATACAAAGAGATCGGCACATCCGCAGTCACGAAAGCACTCCTTTTCGCCGCAAAATTCGTTTCCCCCCTGCTCCTGCTTATAGTTTTCCTTAGAGAAATCGGACTGTTCTA